>CAZZPQ010000030.1:0-23977 GCA_964655595.1 uncultured bacterium | reverse complement strand
AGTAATCCCAAGTTAAAGATACCTGGTTCTACTGTGGAACTGTTGCAAATTATCGGGCTCGGTACCAAGTTCACTTGTCAAATGTGAAGCCCTCAGGACGCTGGTACTGGCTTTGAATGCTTACCCGTTTCCCCTGCTCAGCACTTTGCAAGAAAGCATGCATCAGCTCGAGTACATGTAGCGCTTGCTCACCGCTAGCCTGATGAGGGCGGTTGCCAGCAAGTGCATCTGCCATATCTGCCAGTCCCAGCCCCCAGCCTCTTTCCATGCTGGTATAGTCGTGAATCAGGGGTACATCCTGCCAGGTATCATCTGAGTGCTGCCTTAGTCTGACCTTGCCACCAAAGATATTAGGTGCTTCCAGGCTAAGACTACCCTCTGAACCGTGGACTTCAAACTTGGGAGTTTCGGTATGCCAGACGTCAAAACTGGTGACGACGGTGCTCAGCACACCCGTGCTGTGCTGCATCACACCGCTGATATGGGTAGGGGTCGTCACAGGAAACGTCTTGCCAGCATTAGCACCCGTGCCTATACTGCGCTCGGGAAAACTGATGCGGGCTTGAGCTGTGACGCTCTCTACCCCTCCCAAGAGTGTGATGAGCGCAGTCAGGTAGTAGGGGCCAATGTCAAACATGGGACCGGCACCCGGCTGGTAGAAAAACACTGGATTAGGATGCCAGTGTTCCATACCATGACTCATCATGAGTGCATTGGCAGCAACAGGCGTACCAATCAGCCCGTCATCGATGACCTTTCTGGCGGTTTGTACCGTAGCGCCCAGAAAGGTTGATGGGGCGCAGCCAAGGCGCAAGCCTAGCTGCTGGGCCAGTTGCACGAGTTCATGGGCGTCATGCAGCTCAGCACTCAGGGGTTTTTCGTTATAGACGTGCTTGCCTGCAGTCAGCGACTGGCGAGCGATTTCAGCGTGTGCGGCAGGTACGGTAAGGTTTAGAATCAGATCGATGTCTGGCCGCCCCAGCATCTCTTCGGTTGTGAGCACTTGCGCAATGCCGAACTCATCAGCGCGTTGTTTGGCAAGGCTCGTATCCAGGTCGCTGAGGGCAACAACCTGAAGCTGTGCGAAGTGCTGGATGGTTTTCAGATAGAGGCTGCTGATATTGCCGCAGCCGATCATGCCGATGTTCATGCGGATCCTCCGGAAATATGAATGCTGGCTTGCCAGTCGAAGTCAGGCTCGAGTGGAAACATGGGGCGCGCCAGACGCTGATAGGGGAGTCTGGGAATATCCTGATCGACCACGCCAGGACTCAGTGCCAGGTAGATACCCCCGGCAATGCGCTTTAAGTCCGGGACCAGATAGCCGACTTTGACGATGGTCATTTTGGCTTCTTTGGGGTCAAGCCCCAACTCTAAAAAATCTGCTTCATGATGAAAGGGACGTCGCTTGTGGCTGATGATGATGCTGAGCGCATCTACCTGCAAGACGGCAATACGCTCAGTTAAGTCCTCGCTGGCCTTGAGGAACCTGACCTGACCCGCGACTGTTATGGGTTTGCTCGAGTTATCAAGACTGCCACCTAGTTGCACATTCACAAACTCGCCTTCGCCAGCGGTATAACAAGCACTGCAGGCTGCTTCGTCTGCAATACCACCCAAAATCGCATTTTGGACACGGCGCTCCAGCAAGCGCCCCAAGAAATCCGCGCGGTCGCCTACACCACCGGCAGTGGGGTTATCGCCAGAGTCGCTGATAAAAAGACCTTTATTCTTTTGCGCTTCAGCCCAGTCCAGTGCCTCGTCAATGCTGCCATGCGCCACGCTGAAGCCAAAGTCATGCCGTGTATCCCAGTAGCGTTGCGCCAGCATCTCAGCAGCGCTGGTCATAACGGGCAGTTCAGTTCCCGTTACCACGATACTGGCAGTGGCGCGGGGTTCATCTGCCCAGACATAACCTACCAGAATGGAGGCGTCCAGAATACCGGGCAGGGGATCGATGGTTTTAAGCGCTTCATACAGGCTGGCGGTGGGTTCGTATTCAGTGCTGGTGCGCTCACCCGGTAGTAAGACCGGTACTGGAATCCAGACCTTGTGGGGTCTGATGCCTTGTTGCAGACACAACGTCAGCATATTGAAGGCTTTGATCCTGGTCTCGAGATAATCAATGTGGGGCGCAGTGCGAAAGGCGCACAGCAGGTCGAGATTAGCCAGAATGCGCTCACTCAAATTGCCATGGAGATCGTAGCTTGCTGATATCAGGCAGTTTGGTCCCACCACCGCTCGAGCCGCTGCGTACCAGTCTCCCTCAGCGTCGTCCAGGCCGTCAACATTCATCGCGCCGTGCATATCCAGGTAGAGACCATCCAGGGGTAAGGCAGCCTTGAGTTGTGCCAGGAAGCGCTCCTTGAGGGCTATATAGGCAGTCCTGGCGACCTTGCCACCCGGTAGGGCGCGCGCCTGGATGGTAGGAATGATTTCAGCCTCTGTAGTCACAAGAAAGGGATAATCGGCAGTGTCTAGGAGCTGCTGACCCTCGCGAATACGGAAGTGTTGTAAGTCTGTCTGAATCGGTGAAAAGGTGCAGCACTCGGTGGCGACGCCGCCTATGGCAATACGCATGATGTCTCCTTTGCATGGGCTTGTCTTTCTTGCAGGCTGACGAATTCATGTAGCAGTAGTTGCAGGACTGCTACGACTATGAAACTGATAGGAATGATACTGAGCCCCAGGTTATCACCAAGATAGGCAATGAAGCCGGGGATGAGTGCTCCGCCCAAAGCTGCCCCAGCCATCTGAATGCCAATGGCATTGGGGCTGTGGCGTTTGCCTACCAGCTGTGGGGTCCTTGAGACAGAGCTGGGAAATATCGGTGCTAAACCGAAACCTGCCAAGGCAATGCCGATAAAACTAAAAGCAGGTAACAGGTTCCACCAGATAAATATCGCACCTACAAGACTAATCAGGGTACACAGCCTCAGAACTCGAGCCATACCATAGTGGTCAATTAAACTGCCGAAGATCAAACGTCCCAGGGTAAGAAAGCCCCAGAACAAACTGATCCATAAACCGGCTACCGCCGGGTCGATGCCGCGCCCTTCGACCAGCAGATTGTTGCTTAGCTGACCCACGGAGATCTGTAAGCCGGTATGCGAGATAAACAGGGCAGTACCAAGCCAGACAGGCAACAGGGATAGGGTTTCGCGCATGCTGGGCTTTGCCAGAGGCGTGCTTCTTGTGTCATCACTTGGGTCTTCGTCCAGTTTCCAGGCATGAAATGTTAAGCCAAAGAGCAGCAGCACCATAAACTGAACCGCCGCCAATATCAGGTAACTGACTTGCCAGGACTGACCAAGCTGCACCACCGTCAGCGTGACTAAAAGAGGTCCCAGAGTCGAGCCCACGCCAAAAATGGCGTGTAGCCAGTTCATGCGGCTCACCGGGTAGTTCTGGGCTACATAGGTATTGACCCCAGCATTTATGGCCGCCCGCCCGATGCCCCAGATTGCCGCAGACACCACCAAGACGCTCCAGAAAGGCGTTACTGCGGTGATGAGTAAGGAGAGGCTAAGCAGTGCGGCACCGGTGATACAAAAGCGGTTTAAACCCCACAGGGCGATCATGCGTCCGGAAAAGAAACTGACCAGGAGTCCCCCCACCGTCATGGCGATGAGCAGGATTCCCAGAGACTCGAGGCTTCGTTCAAAGCTGTCCTGCATATAGAGCCAGGCGACATTCATCGCACCACCCTGTAAGCCGATGGCGATAAAACTAAGAAACGCAATAATCAGCGTCAGTCTGGCAGCAGGTGGACGGTTAACGGGTTGTGTCATAGGTCTGAGGTGCTGCTACTTAGCGTTGCGACCACCAGCTTATCAGGGCAATAAGTCCCAGCAGTGTCAGCCCAATGACCAGCGTAAGTACCGAGATAACAAACTCGGCGCTGTCGCGTGGTACATTCAGTACCAAAAACAAGGCCACGAGGGTGAGGAACATACCCATGCGAAAATATAGCTTTAAGCCACCAGGGCTCATTGACTGATTGCGGCTTCTCTGTACAACTCGAGCCCTTTTTGGCTGATCAGTGGCGTACAGGCAACCTCTGTACTGGTTTCAGGTGCGCGACCCAAGCTGGGCACAGCAGTATCGCAAGTGCCAGGTACAAACCAGGGGCAGCGTGGATGAAAGGAACAGCCTGGTGGCAATTCTGTCAGGCTGGGAATGTCTTCACTGCGCAGTTCTACGTGTTCTTTGGTGCGGGTTCGGTCAGGGTCAGGTTCGGGAATAGCGGACAGGAGGGTTTTGGTATAGGGATGCTGGGGATGCTGGGTGACTTCGGGGGTGCGCCCAATCTCCACGATGCGCCCCAGGTACATAACCGCAATGCGACCTTCCCAGGCAAAGTACTTGGCGAGTGCCAGGTCATGGGTGATAAAGACCATAGTGACCCCCAGAGATTCACGCATGCCCATCAGCATATTCAGAATCGAAATGCGTATGGACACATCGACCATACTGACCGATTCATCAGCCACGATGAGTTTGGGATTGGTGGTGAGCGCCCGTGCGATGCTGACACGCTGTCTTTGTCCGCCAGAGAGCTCATGCGGGTACTTGTCGATGATGTCTTCAACCGGTGTAAGCCCGACGGTTTCCAAAAGCTCGGCAGCGCGCTGACGCGCCTGATTGCGGCTGCGCGCCAGACCGTGTCTATAGAGCGGAAAAGACAGGATATCAAAGACACTGTGCGTGGGATTGAGTGAAGCATAGGGGTCCTGATGGATGATCTGTACGCTGCGGCGATACGCCTTGTAGGCAGCGCCTTTTAAGTTGCTTACATCCTGACCCTCGAAGAGTACCCGGCCACTGCTGGGTGACAGCAGCCCTGTCAGAATCTTGCCGCTGGTAGTTTTGCCACAACCAGATTCACCCACCAGACACAAGAACTCGAGCGGATTGACCGAGAAGCTGATGTCCTGGAGTACCGGAATGATTGTGCGGCCCTTCTTAAAAGAGCGGGTCACGTTTTCAAAGCTGATGATGGGTTCAGGCATCGGGTATCTTCTCCCAAAGGTTAGCCCTGGCCTCGATGACCTTGTCGGTATGCCAGCAGGCAGCAGCGTGGTCCACATCATAGTCCACTAAGGGTGGGGCTTCAGTTTTGCACTTGTCGCTGGCAAAGGGGCAGCGCGGATGAAATTTGCAGCCACTGGGAGGATTGATCATATCAGGGGGGCTGCCGGTAATACTGCTTAATTCAGCCCGACCACCACTAAGGCGCGGAACTGAGCGCAGCAGGCCCAGGGTGTAAGGGTGTAGTGGCTTGTAAAAGATATCCTCGACCGGGCCGATTTCCACGACCTCACCAGCGTACATCGTTGCCACGCGATTTGCCATTTCGGCTGCCAGTGCCAGATCATGGCTGATAAAGATAATGCTAAATCCCAGGCGGCTTTGCATCTCTTTAAGCACTTCGATAATGGCGCGCTGCGTGAGGATATCGAGCGCGGTGGTGGGTTCATCCAGAATCACAATCTGCGGGTTGAGCATGACGCCTAGTGCCAGCAGGCAACGCTGTTTCATGCCGCCCGAGAGTTCATGGGGATAAGCGTCAAAGACGCGTCCAGGATCAAGGCGCACCAGCTTGAAGAGCTCTAAAGTGCGTTCCTTAATCCACTTGGGGTCCCCTTTGCCGTGTGCGCGGGCAGTATCGGCAAACTGCTCGCGCACCTTCAGCACAGGATTAAAGGCGTTTTGGGCACCCTGAAACACCATGGCGCAATCCTGCCAGCGGAAGCGGCGCATTTCATTGTTGCTAAAGTCCAGAACATTTTTGGTGATGCCGTTGCGGGTATAAAGCACTTCGCCAGAAGTCACCTCGGCATTTTTGCTGAGCATGCGAATAAAGGCCAGACTCACGGTTGTTTTTCCGCTGCCACTTTCGCCAATCAGGGCCAGTGCTTCGTTTTTGTGCAGCTTAAAAGAAACGTTGCTGACTGCCCGTACCTTGCCTCGCTTGGCCCGATAGGTGATGGACACGTTGTCAACCTGCAAAACTACGTCGCCTTGCATATCAGGCTCCCCTGAGCCTTGGATTGAAGACTTCCTCGAGCGCATTGGCAAACATCACCAGACTCACCTGAAAAAAAGCAATAGCCAGTACCGGTGAGAGCACCATCAGGGCGCTATCGGTACTGAAGAGCGTGCCACGGGTTCTGCCAAAGTACAGCATCACTCCCCAGGAATAGTCGTTGATGGGGGCCATACCTAAGAAGATCAGGCCGATCTGTGCGTACATGGCTTCGATCATGGCCAGCACCAGACTGACCAATACGAAGCTGATCATATTGGGCAGAATCTCGCGCATGACGATATGGGCTGTGCCCAAATCAAGAGCTATGGCTGCCTCGACATAATCGCGCTCGCGCAGACTCAGCACCTGGGCGCGTATCGCCCGCGACAAAGCGGGCCAGGCAAGTACCCCGATAAGCAGAGCCAGGAAAAAGTTGCTGCTTAGCGTAAAGAGTGCCGCCAGCACCACCAACAAGGGAAAGCGTGGAATGACCAGGATAAAGTTGGCAATCGCCACGATAACCCTGTCCACGACACCGCCCATCAGTGCAGCCAGGGACCCAAGGATAACGGCGATGCCAGTAGAAATGAGACCTGCCACAATCGCGGTGTAGATCAGTGTCCGACCACCGTTAATCACGTGGCTTAAGATGTCGCGTCCCTGGGTATCTGTACCCAGCCAGTGCCTTGGGCCCAGACTGGCATTGGCGACCGCCAGAGAACTGAAGCGCTCGTCCTTGGCCTCGGTGACATTGGCCTTGACATGGGTCGAAAACATGATGAGTGCGTCTATCTCACCTGCGTCCAGAAGCTCGAGTCCGGTGGTAATCCCACGCCCACTCTGGAAACGAATCGTTTGCACAGTCAGGTTGTCACTGTGTGGTGCAATCAGGTCGGCGCCACCGCTGCGTTCCAGCACGCCCACAGTTTTACCACTGAGTGCCTGCCAGGAGGTCAGGCTTGTGGCGTCTTCGCTGCGGGTCAGCAGTTGCAGCCTCGAGCCAGGGGGTGCGGTAATCTGGTCGAGCTTGACCTTGCTATCAAAAGACACCAGCCATTGACCTACCGAAATCAGCAGAGCGTAAAAAATTAGCCCACCTAAGCCCAGTATGCCAGCTCTGGTGCGGGACAGTGCCTTGAAAAAATTGAGGATGCGTCCAAGGATGCCTAAGAGCGGATTGCTTTGTTGCGTGGTCATTTGTCTCCCGTAATGCGTACGCGCGGGTCAAGGCGGCTATAGAGCATATCGGCCAAAATGTTGGCGATGACTACTGACATGGTGATTATCAGAAAAACGCCCTGCATCGAGGTGTAATCCCGCTGCGAAATGGACCAGAACAAAAAAGCGCCGATGCCCTTGTAAACATAGAGTTCCTCAATCAGCACCGAGCCGCCGATGACAAAGCCGATACTGATGGCAAAAAGCGTAAAGAGCGGCAGGGCAGCGTTGCGTCCCACATAGGCGGTTACGATGCGACTTTTGGGCAGCCCTCTGGCCTCGGCGATATTGACGTAATCCTCGCCGAGGGTGCTGGTTGTCGAACTGCGCATGCTGAGTGTCCAGCTTCCCAGCGTGCCAATCACAAAAGTCAAAATGGGCAGCGCAGCGTGTTTTAAGGCACTAAGCAAAAACGGCAGGTTAAAGCCGGGTGTAAGTGTTGGATCATAGGTTCCCCGCAGGCTGCCGATATTAAACCACTGCAGCTGCACACCAAAAATAATTAAAATCAACAACCCCCAGATATACTCAGGCACGGCACTTAAAATCGAGGCGCCAAAAGACACGATGGTATCCAGTAGCGAATTGCGGTAGTAGGCCGCCAGCATACCGAGAGTGATACCCAGTACAAAGCTGATGAGAAGCCCCAGTCCCACACAAAAAAGCGTCCAGGGCAGAAACCTGAGAATCTGGTCCAGCACCTTGGTACCGGTTGAGGTAATCGAGTTCCCCAGGTCTCCTCTGGCCAGTTGGCCCAGGTAGACAATAAATTGCTCGAGCATACTGGCATCAGGATCAAAGGCAAAGTTTGAGGCGGCGCGTACCCGCGCTTCTTCGTAGCTGAGCTGCTCCTGATTAACAAGATAATCGATATAGACATCGACTGGATTGCCGGGCATCAAACGTACCAGAAAAAAAGTGAAGCTAACAACCGCTAAAATAGTCAGCAAAGACTGAAGCAGAGTACGAACATAATAGTTGCCATACAGGCGGCTAATCCAGTGGATTGCTGGCATGTCACCTGCCTTGTGTCCTGTCGCTTGCATAGCTACTCCCAAATCTCAAAAAATAGACTTCTTGCGAAAGTATCGACTGGGCAATCTTAAGACCGATTAGAATCGCCATCTAACTGGATTTTTGCAAGAGGTCCAAAAAATCAGGGGTGGCCTGGGCCACCCCTACAACACGTTATTCTGTAGGACCGATTCCACCAGTGAGAATCAGGTAAGCCATGAAGTGATCATTATTCCCGGCATTCAGGAAGATGGGGTTATCCCCTGCAGGTGCGTCCAGGAAGTTGCGGTTCAGTGGGTTGTTGCCATAGCGCTCCCAAAGAGGCACTGCGGGCAGGAGTTCGTTAAAGGATACCACCAGTTGCTCGACCAGAGCTGCCTGTGCGTCGGTATCGAGACCCAGGCTGCTATTAATGGCAGCTTCAAGCACGTTAAATGAGCCACCGCTGTACTCAACGTTGACGTCAAAGCGCATACCGCCACCGGCACCCTCACCTGCTAGTTCGGCCTGACCGTTATAGCGGCGGTAAGGTTCCAGGAAGCTGGCATAGGGGAAGGGGTTTGAGGTTCCCCAGTTGCGAATGGCCAGTTGGAAGTTGCTGTCGTAGACGTCCTGCTGTTGCTGCTGGAACTGTACACCACGCGCGGTAATCTGAATGCCAAAGTCATTGAGGGCCTGGGCGGCATTTTCGGCAGCAGCAGACCAGTCGGCAAATTCCGCCGGGAAAATCAGTTCAAAGGCCATGCGGTTGCCCTGGTCATCGACCCAGACGCCGTCACTGCCTTTGCTGAAGCCGATGCCCTCGAGAATGGCGGCAGCACCTTCAGGGTTGTAGTCGTAGGTATTCAGTGAGGCGAGCGTATCTGCTGATACATAGAGTGGCAGGAGGTTGTCACTGACGCCGCCCATGTACTCAACTGCTACACCAGACTGGGCCAGACTCACAAAGCCGTTCTCTTCACGGTCGATGGCGTGGGCCATGGCCTGACGCACCTCGACGCGATTGAAGGGATAGACGCTGTGGTTAAAGTATAGTGCCGGGCCGCTGTACATCGGACCACGGAGGATGTCGATACCTGCCTCAACAAAGGCGCGTTCGGTAGCAGGCGGGAAGCCGTAGGTTCCGTAGTGCAGGTCATTGCCGGCAACCAGCGGGGTGACGGCTTCGGTTTCACCGTTCCACAGGATGACCTGGTCAAACCTGACCACATCCGCATTCAGGCCACCCTCGTTTTTCACCAGCGTAACACGGGCGTCGCTGATGTTTTCGCTGAGCAACTGGTAGGGGCCAGCTGAAACGAAGGCATCTGGGCGGAAAGCAGTGAACTCTTCCAGCACGGCTTTAAAGGCATCAGAGTCGCTGCCTTCACCCGCTGCCATCAGTTCAGCAGCCTGGGCAGCAAAATCACCATAGACGCTGTGCGGGCGGATGAAGTTGGTCAAAATCAGGCGCTCAGCTGCCAATGATGGGTCAGACATGACGAACTTGGCGGTGCGGTCATCGACCTTTTCAATGCTGCTCACTGAGTCCCAGAGAACGTTGTTCAGCAGCCAAAAGGCGTAGTAGGTGGTAATCACGTCATCTGCGCTAACAGCTGTGCCGTCGCTCCAGGTGACACCATCTTTGACGGTAACCACGTAGTTGTTATCACTATCAAAGCCAAAAGACTCTGCCAGCATGCCCTCGTAAGCACCTTCGGACCAGATATAAAAGCCCAGTGAGGGTTCCATCAGGTTCTGGTACAGTCCTAGGCTGATAATCCCTACCGAATAACTGTTGAAGTGACCATCGGGTGGCAAGCGGTAGGGCCAACCACCGTTAAAGCTCGTCTGCCCGAGGCTGAAGCTGAATGCGACCAGTAGTAATGAAGCCAGTAGTTTTTTCATGCGTTCTCCCTTTTATACAAGATGTTTAGGCTGTGTAGCCTTGCGAATCTGAATACGCCAAACTCTTTTGTCTTTGTAATGACCTCCTTCTAGAAGTTATAGACCCTACGATATACCACTTTAAAACCACTTGACAAGGGCATCAGTCGGGGTTTCTGAACACAGGGCCTTCATAGAGCTTCACGGAAGAATCATCCAGCTCTGTAGCGCTGACCTCCCAGGACTGCCACGCCTGCAGGGTTGAGCTGTCTTCCAGCAACTGGCGCAGGGCAGTTGCGCCGTAGAGCAGATCGAGGAAAAAGCGCTCCTTTTGAGTTTGAAGCCAGGAAAACCTGTCACCACTGTGCTGCTTAAAGGTTGCCAGTAGGGCTCTGGCTGTATCGGACAGTTGGATAGCTGACCAGTTGTGAACTTTCAGCCTGACGCCATGAACCTCGGCAGCAGCAAACTTTGAGCGGCTGGGGCTAAAAGAAACTGCCTCAAACTCGAGACCTTCAAGCTTTTGTGTGCGCAGGTCGGCTGCCAGCGCTTTACCGTCAAGCCAGGGTGCTCCCAGCTGGGCAAAGGGGTTGTCAGTTCCGCGACCCTCGCTGATATTTGTACCTTCAAAGAACACTGTCAGGGGATAGAGTTGGGCGAGCTCGAGCCTTGTCAGTGCAGGTGAAGGTGGCAGCCAGGGCAAGTCTGTATCCTCCCAGCTTTGTCCTATGTAGCCTGTCAGGGGAATGACCCTCAGGTAATGGCTCAAATTCAGGTCTCGAGCGATGGTGAGTGCCAGCTCGCCCATGGTCAGGCCATGTACAAAACGCAGATTGTGGCAGGCTACAAAGGACGCAAAGCCTTCTGCTACGCCTGCACCAGCAGAGCGCCGTCCCAGCGGGTTGGGACGGTCCAGTACCACCAGTAGGGTGTTGGCGCGGGCGCAAGCCTGAAGGCAGGCCTTTAAGGTCGATACATAGGTAAAGCAGCGCACGCCCACGTCCTGTAAATCAAAGAGCAATATATCCAGGTCATGCAAGTGTTCGGCTTCAGGAGCGCGCCGCTGTCCGTAAAGACTCACAATGGGCAGGCCTGAGTGTTCATCCAGGCCGTCGGCAACCTGCTCTCCTTCTACGGCTGCGCCGTAAAGTCCATGCTCTGGCCCAAAAAGGCGCAGTAAGCGGACTGCTCCTTGTTCAAGCAGTAGGTCCACTGCATGCCGTTGGCGTCCATCAGTGATTATGGCGGACGCTGGATGTGCTACCAAACCGGCTTTAAGTCCCAGCAGATCTTCAGGAGGGGCTTCGAGAAACACTTGCAAACCAAGCTTCATCAGAAGCCTTCCATGCCAAACCCAAGCGGAATAGTCCCTACCGGAACCGGCAGCTTGCCACGGGGTAATTCGCCAGTCAGCAGCGCTGCCGCTGCGCGCAGGTTGGCTCGGTGAAAGCCGTAGACAGCCAGGTAGGCATCTGGCATCGCTAGAAAAAAACGCAGGTCATCAGGGTTGCCCAGTGCGACGACCACCAGCGGGATATCCAGGCCAGCCAGAGCCGCTTGCAAGTCAGCCATGCCCTGGGGAAAGTCGCCTAACCAGCGGTAGGAGCCCAGCACGACGATGTCGGCAGTTATGGCTCGCTCGAGTGCCAGAGCAATTTCTGAGCTGTCTGGGTTGAGACTGAGCTGAAAAGACTGTACCCGGGCATGTCGCTCTGCCAGCAGCTCACCCAGCAGCGGTGGTTCGCCAAACTGGGTGGGGCGCGGGGCTAATACCAGTACCGAGGCAGTGCTGGGTAGGGGTAAAATCCCATCATTGCTGAGCAGGGTTGCCGCCGCAGAGGCCACTTGATCTGCCAGTGCCTGATGGGCGCTGTAGTCAGGGATGCCAGCCTCCCAGTCCGGCCGGTAGCTAGCGGCAACCGCTTCGATACGGCTAATGGCGTCCTGTAGTCGTGCTTCTGGCAAACGTCCACTGGCTAAGGCATGTTGCAGGGCTGTCTTGACTTCGCGCTGACGCTCTATATCCGGTCCGAGTAGTAGTAAATCCGCTCCAGCCAGCAAGGCACGAACAGCTGCTTCACCTGCCCCGAAATGGTCAGTAATCGCCCGCATATCCATAAAATCTGTTACCACCAGACCTGTAAAACCCAGCTCCTGGCGCAGTAGTCCTGTCAGTACTGGCTCGGATAATGTGGCAGGTACACTGTCATCCAGGGCAGCAAAGACCACGTGCGCACTCATCAGGGCTGGCACGCCTGCCGCAATCTGCGCTGCAAAAGGGGCCAGCTCCACACGCCGCAGACGTTCTAAATCAGCTTCAACACGGGGCAGCGCCAGGTGCGAGTCGACCGAGGTATCTCCATGACCAGGAAAGTGCTTGGCAACAGCGGCAATACCGGCATGTTGCAAACCATCCAGAAAAGCCAGACCAAAGTCCTGAACGGTCGCTACTTCAGCACCAAATGAGCGAATGCCAATGATGGGATTATCCATGTTGCTGTTAACATCCACCACCGGCGCAAAGAGCAGGTTAAAGCCAGCGTAGCGCAGCTCCTGACCAATTGCCTCTGCGACCTGTTTGGCCAGTTGGGCTTGACCGGTAGCAGCTAGAGCCATGTTGCCCGGAAACAAGGTGGCGTTATCGACGCGGTAGGCATTGAAGGGCCCACCTTCCTGGTCAATGCCAAAGAGCAGGGGATAGCTGGCGGCCTCTTGCAGGCTTTGTGTCGTTGAGCGAGAGGTATCAGTCGAGGGGATATTGCTGGGGTAGAACAGAAAGCCTGCTGGCTCAAACTCTGCCAGACGATCTAGCGGCGCTTCTGCGCCGTGAAAAGCCAAAAGCAGCACTCGCCCTACGGGCAGGTTTTCCGCCTGTACTATGCTCAGTGTCCATATGAAGAAAAGGCCGATGCGGCATAAAAAATGGTTCATGTCCAAGTTTACAATCAAAACAGCCAGACTTTTGACCGGTGCGCCTGGAGGAAGGGAAATCAGGCTATATAACCTGCTCATTCACAGCAAAACTTGACAAGGGTCATAAGTAGCTATATAGTTAGTTTGACTAACTAATAATTATGCTTGAGACAACCCTACTTAATTTCATTGAAAGCCTGGACACTTCGTTTCGGCGGATACTTGCTGAGACAAGCGGTGCAGCGCATGTCACTGCCAGCCAGGTTCAGTACATCGACGCTGTGCAGGCGCTAGGTCAGCCAACCATGACGGAGATTGCCCAAGAACTGGGCATCAGCAAAGCCTCGGTGACGGTTGCGGTCAATAAGCTGGTGGTGCAAGGCTATCTCACCAAACAGCAGTCCGAGCAGGATAAGCGGGTCTATCGTATTAGCCTGACAAAGTCGAGTCAAAGACTGATTCAGGCCAAACAGCAAGCGCTGCATGCTTACGTCGCCTTTATCCAGCAAGCGCTCGAGCCCACTGAGGTCAGCGCTTTTGAGCGCAGCATGCAAAAGCTGATTCAAGCCTTTCATAATCAGGTGTCTGGTGTGAGTAGACATCAGTCTGAACAAAAGCCCGGTTTGAGCCCTCGTCAATCGATCAGTCAAAAGGAGTAGCGTGCTTATCACCTTGTTAAGTGCGGGCAGTCGGGGAGATGTTCAACCCTTTGTGGCTTTGGGTGTCAGCTTGAGACAAGCTGGCTACCGCGTTCGTGTCGTGGCAACAGAGGATTTTGGGGACTTTATTCAGGGCTTTGGGCTCGAGTTTCATGGCGTCAGTGCCCGGGTTGCTCAAATTGCCGCTGACCCAGAAATGCAAGCCGCCACGCAAGGGGGCAATCCTCTAAAAATGTTGCTGAGCTTTAACAAACTGAAAGCGCTGGCTGCCAGCTTTCAAAAGGACTACTATGCAGGTTGTCAGGGTTCAGATGCTATTGTCTACCATCCGGGGGCGGCAATTGGCTTTTACAGTGCGCAAAAGCTCAAGATTCCCAGTATTCTGGCCTCACCCTTTCCATTAACGCCCACCAAGGACTTTCCAGCACTGCTGTTTTACAACATGCCGCGCCTGGGTAAGCAGGCGAATCTGCTGAGTCACAAGGTATTTGAACAGGTCTTATGGACGACCTCGAGCGGCCCACTGAAGCAGTTTTGGAAGCAGACCTTTGGCAAAGCGCCAGCTAACTTCAAGAATCCCTTTGGGCAGCAGCGAAGCGCGTTTCATCCCACGATTGTTTCGTGCAGTAACTATGTCTTTCCCCAGCCGCCAGACTGGCCCGAACACGTCAGCAATACGGGCTACTGGTTTTTAGAGGAGCCTGACTGGCAAGCTCCCTGCGAATTGCAGGATTTCTTAGCGCGAGGGCCTGCGCCAGTTTATGTTGGTTTTGGCAGCATGGCGGATAGCGAGGCTGCTGAAACGACCAAGGTGGTCATGGCAGCCTTGGAACGTGTGGGTCAGCGTGGCATTTTGGCTAAGGGTTGGAGTGGTCTCGAGCATACCGATACCCTGCCAGAGAACATCTTCATGCTCGAGCAGGCCCCTCATGCCTGGCTCTTTCCCAGAATGGCTGCGGTGGTGCATCACGGGGGTGCCGGAACCACGGCGGCGGGTCTCAGGGCGGGTGTTCCGACTGTGGTTATACCCCATGGCCTTGATCAGTTTGCCTGGGGCAGGCGAGTGTACGAACTGGGGGTTGGCCCTAAGCCCATCCCCAAAAAACGACTTCGGCCACAACGCCTGGCTGAAGCCATCCAGCAAGCACTGACCGCTGAAATGCGGGCAGCAGCCTCGGCTTTAGGGCAGAAAATCCAGGCAGAAAACGGCAATGCAACTGCCGTTAAGATCATCGAGCAAAGCCTGAATGTACATGGCCGCACGGGATACCGTTAAACTAGGCGCTATGTCGCTGATTGCCTTAGCCACAAATGTTCGTTTGAATTATCACCTAACGTCAAATGAAGGTGCAGAAACCATCGTTTTTGTCAATGGTCTGACCATGAATCTCGCTTCCTGGGCAGCGGTGTCTGAGACCTTTGAGGACAATTACCGCTGCCTGCGCTACGACTGCCGAGGACAAGGGGAGAGCGATAAGCCAGCGGGTCCCTACACGCCAGAGCAACATGTCGCGGATTTGCTGGCCTTGCTTGAGGCACTGGACTTGCAGCAGGTACATCTGGTGGGTCTTAGCAATGGAGGGCTGATTAGCATGATGGTAGCGGGTGGGGTTCCTGAGCGCATCCTCAGCCTCACGGTCATCGATTCTTTTGTGCGGGCAGACAGTATGCTCAAAACCATTCTGCGGTCCTGGAAGGCTGCCTTGACAGCGGGGGGCACTGCTTTGCGCTTTGATGTGGCGACACCCTGGGTTTGGGGCCACCGTTATCTTGCAGCGCACCAGCAAGACTTCGCTGCTTTGCGGGAACTTGCCAGTCAGGCTGATCCACAGGCGGTTCTCAACCTGATTGAGGGACTCTTGGGTTTTGAAGATGCTCGAGACCGATTGCATGCTTATACGGGTAAGGTACTGGTCTTGGTTGGTGAGAATGATGTGCTGACCCCACCGCGCTACAGCTTCGAGATTCATCGCTGGGCGCAGCAAGCACGTCTGGTAATCCTGGAGCAACTGGGACATGCCGCGCCCATCGAAGATCCGGCGCGCGTCAGCCGCTTGATCCATGACTTTCTAGGGAATGAGCTGGGGCGTGAATGATTGCTGAGTACCTGAGGGTCGCAGGGGTACGCATGGCCTATCAGGAGGCGGGTGAGGGTCCAGCGGTCATCATGTTACACGGTAACTTTGCCTCCAAGCGCTGGTATCATGAGCAACTTCGGCACTTGCCAGACAGCTATCATAAGGTGGCGCTGGACTTGCCGAACTTCGGAGATTCAGACCCCTTGCCTGGTGGTATCAGCCTGGGGGCCTATGCGGATTTTCTGGGAGCGTTTATCAAAGAACTGCTGGGAGAAAAGCCTTTTATACTGCTCGGACATTCACTGGGCGGGCTGGTTGCGCAGATCTATGCTGCGCGTCAACCAGCGACCCTTAGAGGGCTGGTGCTCATCGCTTCAGCTGCGCCCAGTGGTCTTAAGACACCTCAGGAAAACTATCAGTTTCTGGACTTGTTCAGGCATAACCGCGGACTGCTGGCGCAATCCCTGAGTGCGACTATGCCCAGCGGGCAGCCGCCATATTTTTCTGCGCTGGTCGGTGACGCCTTGCGCATGCACTCAGCTGCGTTTACTGGCAATGCGAGGGCCATCGAACCCCAGCAGATGCCCTCTGGTCTAGGCGAAAAGCTGGCGCAACTCGATATTCCAGCCCTGGTATTGCGTGGTGACTTTGATACCATCATCAGCGAGGCAATGGCCCGTGAAACTGCGGCAGTTTTCAGGCAGGCAGACTTACGGCTTTTGATCAATGTCGGTCATTCTCCGCAGCTTGAAGACCCAAGGCTCTTTAATCAACTGCTGCTCACGTTTTTGCAGGATATTTTGTAGGCTTCTTGCGAAAGTATCATACCGGTTCCGGATAAATCTTTGGGTTTATCCCAATGATTTATCCCGAGCAGGGCGTTAGGAAGCAGGGATTGCTTTTCAAATCCGTAAGCAATTTATCGGGCTCGGTATGAGCAATCTTAACGATTAGAATCGCTATCAACCTGGATTTTGCAAGAGGTCTAGTCAGCGATTTCGGTAGCGCAGAATCCACTGCTCGAGCAAGCTGACCAGCAGATAAAAACCCAATCCCATAGCAACATTGACCGCCACGGCTGCCATAGCATTGGCTACCCGAAAGTTGAGTCGCTCGCTGTTGGCAAAAAAGCCCAAGCCAGGGCCACCAAAAATAAACTCACTAACCACGGTTCCAATCAGTGCGAGAGTTACAGTGAGGCGCAAACCTCCCAGCACCACGGGCAGGGCACCGGGTAGCTCGAGCTTGGTGAAGATATGCCAGCGACTTGCGCCCATGCTGATAAAGACCTCACGGTAGGTTTTTTCTACCTCGCGGACGCCCACCATGCTGGAAACAAGCACCGGGAAAATGGAGATGAGAGTGGTGGTTATAAGTTTGGCACTCAGGCCATAACCTACCCAGAGAATCAGCAGGGGTGCCACAATAATGGTAGGAATGGCTTGCAGCGCGACGATAAAGGGTGAAAAGAGACGCTCGAGCGTTATTCTCTTGCCCATTCCATAGCCAATGGGTACGCCGACCAGTAGTGCTGTGACAATCGTCAGCAAGGCAACGCGCAGGGTTGCCAGTCCGTGATGTAAAAGGTAGCTGGCGTTGGTGATGCCAGCCTCCCAGACCTGTGCAGGTGAGGGAAAAAACAAAGGGGAGATGCGACTGGCTAAACCCTGCCACAAGATAAACACCAGGCTGGTCAGTGCCAAAACCCCCAGCGCTTCCCAGGGAAGCCTCTGTCTGCGGGGTCGGTTCTGGATCCGGGTTGAATCGCCCAAGCCAAGTTTGGCACGTAAAACCGCTTCGATGCCGTTATCATAGGCGGTGATGCGCCCTTCATTGCGTGAGTCCAGCACGCTGTCGATGCTGCCGTCGCGCAGCACCACCACGCGGTCTGCCAGATAGACCGCCTCACGGATGCTGTGGGTAACAAAGATAATGGTCTTGCCAGTTTTTTCATGCAGGCGCTTGAGCTCAAGATTAAAGCGCTCCCTGACCAGCGCGTCCAGCGCGGAAAAAGGTTCATCCATCAGCAGAACCTCAGCGTCTTGTGCCAGTGCGCGGGCAATAGCAACGCGGGCGCGCATGCCACCCGAGAGCTGGTGCGGATAGCGCTCAGCATATTCGAGCATGCCCACCTGTTTGAGCACCTCATCCGCTGCTGCGCCGCGCCCGTTGAGTTCGCGGGGCAAGCCGACGTTGTCACGCACACTGCGCCAGGGCAAGAGCCGGTAATCCTGAAAGACCATGGCGGCCTTGCCCGTAAGCCGCACGCGGCCACTGCTTTCCTCGAGCAAGCCTGCGATGAGGCGCAGCAGGGTGCTCTTGCCGCCACCAGAAGGACCAATCAGAGCAATGAACTCACCTTTGTAGACCTTCAGATTGGCATTTTTAAGAACGGCATAATTGTCAAATACGAGTGAAAGGTTCTCGAGTTCGATGATCGCCTGTTTGTTGTCAATCTCGGTTTCACCTTCAGGGCGGGTACTCAGCATAGTTTCAGCATACTTCAGTGTGGCTCTGTTTGAGGTGAATTATCGGGACTTAAGACGTACCAGAGCGTGGTACTCGGGATGCTTTTCTAGGTAGCCCTTGACAAAGGGGCAGAGTGGGGCAGCGCTCAGACCCTGGTCACGTACATAGTCCAGCGCAGTTTTGGCCAGCTGCCCCCCGATCCCTTTTCCTTCAAGTGACTCAGGAACTTCAGTGTGCGTGAAAATCAGCGTACTACCAACTTTCATATAGTCAATATGCGCTGTTTTACCCTCAACATCCAAGGCAAAACGATTCTTTTCTGGCTGATGGATGACTGTGTTCATGCGGATAGTCTACCTTTTCCTAAAAACTAAAGCCCACAGAATTGGTAAAGCCGTACCTACGTGCAGAATCTGTAAAGTGATGAGGCTGATACTGTCAGTGGCTGCCTGAAAGGGGGGAAAGATGAACAGGATGAAAACGACAGCTGCAAGGATCAAAAAGTTGCGGTTTGCCTGTACACTAAAGCGCTTAAAAGCGTAATAGAGCGCTCCAGCAACCACGCCCGGCACAATGCTAAACATGAGTACGGCCGAAAGGGGCAGGCTGGTTCCCTGAGGCGTCGTGACGTTCAGTGTGCCACCATTCAGCGCTTGTCCGATGAAGAAAATGATCGTGTTGATAACGGCAGCGATGAGGCCACCTAAAACTCCGGCTTGCAAATTCTTGCCTATCGTTTGGCCAGACTGTCTGGACATGCTGAGCTCTTTTTGGTTGGTTTTGGCTAGCAACGCGGCTTGGCTGGACATACCGTTTTGCTTGGTGGCTGAGCAGGTAGGCGTCAAATCCAGGGTGTTAGCAGAGTGAAAAGCGTCCGTCAGCCTGATGTAATACCGATTCCGATAACACAATAACAAAATCCAGTAGGTTTTGTTTCGTTTCTTATCAGAATCGGTATCTGATTCATCTCGCTACGCTCGGGTTATTTCTTAAGGAAATAACCGGAATTGGTATAAAAACAAGACACTTCCAAAGGATATCAGAGTGCGAAGAAGGTTCGCGTTCTAAAAGAACTCACGAAATTGCTTACTGAAGCCAGGGGCAACATTGGCAACCACCGTATCACCGGGCTCGAGCCGCGTATCACCGTGAGGGAAAACGGTCTGGTTCCCTCGCCGAATCGCTACGACGATGCTTTCCTTGGGTAAGGCTGCCTCGCGCAGGGTTTTGTATGCCAGCGGTGAATCGGAGCGCAATTTGATCTCGATGATATCCTGCCCGGTCAGGCTTCGCAGGCGGGTTGCATCTTGCTTTTGTCCCAGTTGGCGCTGACGTTGCAGCGCCTGATAATAGGCGCGTGCCAGATCGGTTTGTCTGACAAAACCCAGCAGGCGTTTTGGCTTCGCTGGATCTACCACCGGCATGCGACCGATGCCTAGCTCACCCATGCGCTCGAGTACCTCACTGACAGCCTCATCTGGCAAACAGGTATGTACCTCAGTGCTGCAAATCGCCTCAACCAGGGTGCTTGGCGCTAAGGCCTGACGCCGCGCTTCTTCCAGATCACCGAGGGTCACGACGCCATAAAGCTGATTAGGCTCGTCCCGAGAGACCACCACAAAACCGTGATGATGCGTTTCAAGCAGGGTTTGACTGAGTGCCTCCAGACTGTCGTCGCGGTAGACCAGAGGTGCTTTGTCCATCACTTCCTGAACCCTGACACTTTGCAGCAAATCGGATTCGCGGGCACTCAGGAGGCTTAGGCCGCGCCGCGATAACATTACCTGATAGACCGACTCGGGGTGCAAAGCGTCGCCGATGAGGGTGGCGATGACCGCTGCAAAGAGCAGCGGCAGAATCATGTCATAGCCCCCGGAAATTTCAAAAATCATGATGATACTGCTCATGGGCGCCCTGGTAGTTCCTGAAAAAACGGCGGCCATACCTACCAGTGCGAAAGCGCCGATGTTGACAGGCAGTCCAAAATCACTTAAAACCTGCCCAAAGCCACCACCAAAAGCTGCCCCAATCAGCAGCGCGGGTGCCAGTATGCCGCCTGCACCAAACGAGCCGAGCGAAATACTGGTCGCTATCATTTTCAGTAGCATCAGCCCAAAGAGAAAGCCCAGACCAGTTATCTCACCATTTAGGATGCCGGCAGTCTGGCTATAGCCCCGCCCCAGAACTGGTAGCAGTAAAGCCAGTGCGCCGACCATGAGACCACCCAGCATCGGTTTCAGCCAGGGTGAAACTGGCAGGCGGGCAAAGGTGTTTTCGCCTAGAATGATGATGCGAATGAAGGCGATGGACAGAAGTCCTGCCAGGATACCCAGAATAAAGTAATAGACGAGTTCCACGGGTGAGCCAAGCTGAAAATCTGCCGGAACGGGAAAAGCGGGGCTCGAGCCTAGTAGCGCGCCCGAAACCGCTGAAGCAGACACTGCTCCAATGACTACTGCGGCAAAGTAGCGGTTATTAAACTGACGCAAGACGACCTCGAGCGCAAAGAGCACGCCAGCAATCGGCGCGTTGAAAGTGGCAGCAATCCCACTGGCTGCAGCGACCGCCACCAGACTACGCCTGCGCTCATCGTTCAGTTTGAGCAGATCACTAAGCATGGAGGCCAGCGAACCTCCCATTTGCACAACCGGTCCCTCGGTACCCAGTGAGGCACCCGTACCAATCGATAGCGTAGTAGCAATGGGACGCCACAGGGCTACGCGCTTGGCGATGCGCCCACCAAAATTGCTAACTGCCAGCATCACCGCAGGTATCCCCGAGCCGCGCACATCAGGTGAGATGCGCAGCACGATGGGTGTAATTAGCAGCCCGCCCAGCGCAGGAATAAACACAGTGATGAGCGGTCCCCAGACATTGCCCATACTTACCCTGGCCTGATGAACAAAGACACCCATGCTGTGAACCATCAGATCAAAGCCGACGGCAGCCAAGCCGACCAGCACTCCAACCACCACAGCGCTGAGAATAAGCGACACCATGCCTGAAGAATCCCGCAAGCGAAGGATTCGCAGCAGGGTGGGGAAGAGGCGGTTCCAGATAGGGCTTGACATGCCTTTTCATCCTAACGTGCAAACTGTGTAGCTAGCGTCAGGGTTTTAACGTTTTTGGAATTTGTCAATGCATAATGCATGAAGACTCTCTTAAGACAAGTCTGTGATTGCTTATACCAGTTCCGGGTAAACCCAAGGATTTATCCCGAGCAGGGCGAGTAGGACGCGGGGAAGGGCTTTTCAAATCTGTAATCAATTTAGCGGGTTGCGTATTAGAATGCCTGTGCTTACTCAGGCATGCGCCACCTGTGGGATAGGGATGTCAGACAGGGATTGTTTGGGCTTTACCTACAGCCTATAAAAGCATGCTAGACTGACGTTTGCTGTTTTGAGGCAATGCTGTAGCAAGGAGTTTTTCATGAAAGGGATGGCTAACAAGTATATGGTGCACCCGACAGGATTCGAACCTGTGGCCTTTCGCTCCGGAGGCGAACGCTCTATCCGACTGAGCTACGGGTGCAAGCTACCTACTATAATTAGCACTCCCACTAGGAGGAAGTCAAGCACATGAAGTTAAGTCGCCGCACCAATACCATTATTCTCTGGTTGATCTCAATCGGTCTATTAGTCAGTATGATCATTGCCTTTACGCCGACGCTGGGAGGGATTTTTGGCTCTGGCCCAGCTCAGACAGTTGCGCCCGCCCTGCTGGTCAACGGGCAGCCCATCACTGAACTCGAGCTTGCTCGCGCGCGTCAGAATCCGCCCTTTAATGTCAATTATGAAGGTGAAACCGGCGAAGACCTAAACCTCTTGCTGGTGAGTAGTCTTATCCAGGATAAGGTTTTGCAGCAGGCCGCTTCGGGAATTCGCGTAACGGACGCCGAGGTTCGCACTGCTGTCAATGACTGGCGGCAGGCAAATGGCGTGGCAGGTTCTGCCAATGATCGCGCCTATCAGAATACGATTGCCCGCTTTGGTTTTGATGACGCTTCCTTTCGTGCCTTTTGGCGAGAGCAGTTGCGTGAGCAAAAATACCGTGAAGGCCTGATTGCTGACGTTGTGGTATCTGATGCTGAGATTGAGCAGTTTTACAGCCTTAACCTGGAGCGCTACCAGCGGGAACAGCGCATTTTGGCACGTCAGATTGTTCTCGAGGATGAAGTTGGCGCTAACGACGTATATCAGCGCATTTTAGCGGGTGAAGACTTTGCCACTTTGGCAAGCGAACTGTCTCTTGAACGTGCGGACCGCGCCGGTGCGCTTGGAGCACCTGAAGGTAGCACCGAGCCTCAGCCTG
Source organism: uncultured bacterium (assembly GCA_964655595.1). Classification (GTDB taxonomy): domain Bacteria; phylum Deinococcota; class Deinococci; order Deinococcales; family Trueperaceae; genus CAZZPQ01. Next base: position 1,418 of record CAZZPQ010000030.1, on the reverse strand, counting down.
TAGGCATTGCTGCCTTGCCAACGGCAGTTGCCAATGCTGCTTTTGCCCTGCAGGGTTCGGGGCTAACAGAAGTTATTCCATCGGGTAACCGCTTTTACATTGTCAATGTCGAAGAGTTTTTGCCCCCTGGTCCGCGTCCCTTCGAGGAAGTGCGTGATGAGGTGCGCGAGCAGGCTCTGGCTGCCAGGCAGAATCAGGTGCTCGAGCAGACCTTTGAACGTTTGGTGGCCGAGGCGAATATCGATATACCTGCCGGTAGTCTGGTGACCTATAACGATGAAGTGGTTGCGACTGTAGGAGATGCACAGATCAAGCGTAGTGAGCTGGCGCGTGTCGTCTACAGTGACCCACAGATTGCTCAGGCACTCAATCCGCAAATGGCGAGTCTCATTACCGGTCTTTTCAAGCCTTCATATCTCGAGCGTCTTGTCGAGGGTGAGCTGGCGTTTCAGGGGTCACAGGAACTGGGTCTTGATTTGATTGGTTCGCGTGGTCAGATTGCTCAGAGCGCTCTGAACCATGTCGCTAAGGATGTCAGTGCCACTGAAGAGGAATTGCTCGAGTTCTACGAAGCTAATCTGTCACGTTTTACTGTGCCTGCCCGCGCAGTGGTGACGCGTCTGGACTTTGGTAATCTGGAAGATGCAGCGGGCTTCCGGCAGGCTATGCTATCAGGTGCTGAGCTCGCAGAGGCCAGCGAAGCCTTTTCGGCTGCGGTGATTGACCTGGGTACGGTTAACCCGGGCAACCTGCAACTGGAACTTGACCGAGCGCTCTTTGGCACTGACGGCTTTGATCCCTTGCCAGATAGCAGTGAGGAGATTTCTGATATTCTGGTACTGGTAGATACGGTTGAAATACCAGTAGATAATGAACTGGAAATCATAGCGGAAGCAGATGAAGCAGAGGTGGCTGATGCCACGGATGATGCTACGACAGATGATGCTGATATAAGTGAAGATGCTGAAGGGGCAATAGATAGCGGATTGCCTGAGACCACAGAAACCCGGACCGAAATCCGTGAGACTTTTGTGGTTTTGCAAGCTACCCGCACGCCAGAGAGCACTCGAGCCTTTGAAGCGGTGCGCTCACAGGTTGAGGAAAGTGTACTCCAGCAAAAACGGGCTGAACTGCAAAGAGACTGGCTATCAGAGTTGCGCGAACGCATTCCGGTGACGAATCTACTGGCACAGGCAAGCCCTGATGACTTGGAAGCTCCCTTTGCTTTTGAAACAACGCCGCTGGATGAAGATACAGATACCGGTACAGCCGATGTCAGTGATGATGCTGATGATGTCCAGAACGACGATGGCAGTCAGGAAACCAGTCCCAGCGAAGATGGCGCAGGTATTGTGGATGATGCCGCTGAGGCAGTAGAGGAAGCCACTGATACAGCAACCGAGATTGCCGCCGAAGCC
>CAZZPQ010000029.1:0-24087 GCA_964655595.1 uncultured bacterium | reverse complement strand
AAGCACCATTTCAAGCCTCAAAAGGTATTCTTGTAAGGCATCTTGGCTATCGGCCCTGACAGTTATGTGACCCAACTTACGCTTAGGCTTGGACGCTTTGCCATACCAGTGTAAATGGGTATTGGGAATCGCCATCAGCTTTTCAAACTGTGGCTTTTTAGCCAATAGATTGAGCATGACACTATAACCTCTAGGGAACACCTCACCCAGCGGCAAACCAGTCACCGCTCTGATGTGATTCTCAAATTGACTGGTTTCAGCACCTTCAATCGTCCAGTGTCCTGAGTTGTGTACACGCGGCGCCATTTCATTGACGATCAGTCGCTCTTCCAGTACAAAAAACTCAATACTGAGTATTCCGACATAATCAAGGCTGTGCAAAACTCTTGACACTACCGCTTCAGCCTGGGCTTGTAAGGGTGTACCTATAAGCGCACGACTCTTATACAAAATACCTTCATAATGATAGTTTTCGGTGAGTGGATACGTCTTTATCTCTCCTTGTCGATTACGCACAGCAATGATCGACACTTCACGTTCAAAGGGAACAAACCTTTCAAGAATGAGGGCTTGCCCCCCAAGGTGTTGCCAGGCTGCTTCAGCCTGAGCAGCATTCCTGATGACAAACTGACCTTTGCCGTCATAGCCCATTCGCCGTGTTTTCAAGACGCAGGGAAAACCTAGCCACCACAAGTCATCCTTTTTTTGAACATCTATAAATTCACAGGTTGCTATACCCAAAGATCCAAAAAATACCTTTTCATTTAGGCGGTCCTGGGCTATCTCGAGCGCTTTGAGCTCAGGATAAACCGGAACGTGTTTTGCCAGAGCCTTAACCGCCTGAATCGGCACATTTTCAAATTCATAGCTAATGACATCCAGCCCAGCAGCAAATTCAAGCAGACCATCGAGATCGGCATAGTCTCCGACCACAAGCTCAGCCAGCTGACCTGCCGGAGCGGCAGCATCCGTATCAAAGAACCTAAACTGGATGCCTAAAGGATAGCCAGCCAGCGCCAACATACGCCCCAATTGCCCAGCCCCAAGGATGCCGACTTTCATAAGCTGTAAGCCTACCATGAGTCTCTGTCAATCTCATAAACACAAACGATAAAACGATGAACCCGCCCCTCTTCATACGGAGCCCGACAAATTGATTACAGATTTGAAAAGCAGTTCCTCGGTTCCTAACGCCCTGCTCGGGATAACTCATTGGGATAAACCCAAGGATTTATCCGGAACTGGTATCAAATCGTTTTGTATCTTGCTCTAAGCCTCTCCACATCAGGTATACTTCCCTGTGATAGACCAGCACCGTATTCGCGTTAGTCCACTGCAGCCCTCAGGCACGCCAATTCGCTCAAAACTCTATTTTCTGCAAGGCAGGCTTTCTGAGGGTGAAATTGCGCAACTTGCCCAGCAGCTTTTGACAGATCCGGTAACCGAAAGCTACTCTCTAGGCGACAACGCACAGTTCAAGCATAGTATTGAAATCAGCTACTTGCCCGGCGTCACCGACAGCGTCGCAGAGAATGCGCTCAAGGCAGCCCATCAGCTCGGCTTTCGGTCTTTGGAGCAAGTTGCCACTGGCGTGCGCTATGACAGCCCTACGCCACTTACGACAGAAGAGCTCGAGCATCTAGCACTTCAGCTCGCCAATCCTGTCATTCAACGCTTCGCCATCAATCAGGCTATCCAGCCACCCTTTATTGACCCACCCTCACAGTGGGACGCTGTCGTTGAAACCATCGTCTTACAAGCTGCCACTGACGAGCAGCTTCAAGAAATTTCCCAAGAGCGGCGCTTAGCGCTTGACCTGGGCGAAATGCGGGCCATACGCAAGCATTATCAAACGGAGCAGCGTGAGCCTAGCGACATTGAACTCGAGATGCTGGCACAAACCTGGAGCGAGCACTGTGTTCATAAAACCTTTAAAGCCAAAATTGAGACCGCTGATGGACATAGCGTCAACGGTTTACTCAAAACCTATATTGCAGCTGCCACAAAAGAACTCAACAAACCCTGGGTACGCTCAGCCTTTGTCGATAACGCCGGTATCATTGCCTTTGATGACACTTATGATCTGGCTTTTAAGGTTGAAACCCATAACCACCCAAGTGCTTTAGAGCCCTTTGGTGGCGCAAATACTGGCGTGGGTGGTGTGATACGTGACGTGCTGGCTGTAGGAGCGAAACCCATAGCCAATACCGATGTGCTGTGCTTTGGACCACTTGACACAAAAAACGTCCCCCCAGGTGTCTTACACCCCCAGCGCGTTCATGACGGTGTCATCAAAGGCATTGAAGATTATGGCAATAAAATGGGCATTCCTACTGTGAATGGTGCGATTGTCTTTCACAAAGGTTATACATCAAATCCACTAGTCTACTGCGGATGCTTAGGGCTATTGCCAGCCAGTGAAAAAAATGCCCAACCCCTCAAAGCCTGGGCGGGTGACTTAATCGTAGCGATTGGCGGACGCACCGGCCGTGACGGCTTGCGCGGGGCAACTTTTTCAAGTCTCGAGATGGATACCGCGACCAGTGATATTGCCAGCGCCAGTGTACAGATTGGCAATCCGATTACCGAAAAGCAGGTACAGGAAGTCATTCTTAAAGCTCGAGATGAAAATCTCTACCGAGCTATGACTGACTGCGGGGCTGGAGGCTTCTCGAGTGCTGTGGGCGAAATGGCAAGCGGCTTAGGTGCAAAAGTTCAGCTTGAAACCATCAAGACCAAATATGCCGGCCTGCATCCCTGGGAACTGTGGTTATCCGAAGCGCAGGAGCGAATGGTAATGGCGGTCATGCCAGAAAACCTTGTCAGACTGGAAATGCTCTGCAACATGCAAGGTGTCGAACTCACAGTCCTGGGTGAGTTCAATGCTTCAGGAAGGCTCGAGCTTTACTATAAGACTAAGCTGGTAGGGCAGCTTGACCTCGAGTTCCTGCATAACGGTATTCCCCAAAAAAACCTAACTGCGCTGATACCTCCAAAAGTTGCAGCTAGCGTGCTGGAAAAACCTAAGCAGCTCGACACTCACACCGACCAGTTGCTGCGCCTCTTAAGTCACCCCAATATCCGTTCTCGTGAAGCAGTCATTCGTACCTACGACCATGAAGTTAAAGGTGGTACGGTCATCAAACCTCTGGTAGGTGCAGCCAATCACGGTCCTTCTGATGCGGCAGTCCTGCTACCAGATCCCAGAATGACCAAAGCCGTCACCTTATCTAACGGAATCTGCCCACAGTACGGTGAACGCGATCCTTATGCCATGACCTTTGCAGCCATCGATGAAGCTGTGCGCAACGCCGTTGCTGTTGGTGCAGACCCAGATTACATCGCCATTCTGGATAATTTCTGCTGGGGCAATCCCAGCTTGCCTGATCGCCTTGGCAGCCTGCTTGAAACTGCCCGGGCCTGCTATGACGCTGCCCTAAAGTACGGCACACCCTTTATCAGCGGCAAGGACAGTCTCTATAACGAATATACCGATGATGAAGGTATTAAGCACGCTATTCCCGGCACACTTTTAATCAGTGCTGTAGGCATCATAGCAGATATCCACAAAACCACCACCATGGATTTTAAGCAGGCCAACAACCTGATTTTTGTCCTGGGCGAAACCAGAGATGAACTAGGGCAGTCCCATCTGGCCCTCGAGTACAACCTTGGGGGTGGCACAGTTCCGCAACCGACCGAAAAACCGCTCGAGCGCTTTCGCAAACTTCATCAGGCCATAAAAAATGGTTGGGTTCAAGCCTGCCATGACTTAAGTGAAGGTGGATTGGCTGTGGCTGTGGCTGAAATGTCAATTGCCGGCAGACTCGGGGCAAATGTCAATATTTCAAACATATCCAAGACACTCTCCATTGAAGCATTATTATTCAGCGAAACCCTCTCGAGGTTTATCCTGGAAGCGTCTCCCCAGCACAAGGAAGCCCTACTTAACCTATTTGCAGAAGATTCCATTTTTGAGATTGGCACCACCAACCATGACGCCAGCTTCATAGTCCATTATGGCGTCGATGACATCATCAACACAAATATCCAGATTCTCGAGACCTTCTGGCGAGGTGAGCTTGCCACAACACTACCGCAAACCAAAGAAAGCAAAGCAGCAGTAGACTTGGCAGTTCACACGCAAAAACCCAAGCGGGTTGCCATTCTGCATGCCAGCGGCAGCAACCGCGATCATGACGCAGCCCTGGCCATCGAACTTGCAGGCGGTAAACCCGATATTATCCACATGAATCAACTGGCTGGCATTTCGCTGAATGATTACCACATGCTGGTACTTCCCGGTGGCTTTAGCTATGGAGATGACCTGGGTGCTGGTGTTTTGTGGGCACTGGATTTACGTGAACACTTCAAAGATACTCTCGAGGCTTTTATCGAGAGCGGTCGGCCTGTTATTGGCATCTGCAATGGCTTTCAGGCCCTGCTAAAGTCCGGCCTCTTGCCCGGAACTTTTGAATCCCCACGCCAGTCCACGTTGACCTATAACCAGCAGGCTGATTTTGAATGTCGCTGGGTTTACCTTGAGGCTAACCCCAAGAGTCCATCACTGTTTACCGAGGGGCTAACAGAAGCGATCTATTGTCCGGTAGCCCATGGCGAAGGTCGCTTTCTGGCAAGTGATGGGGCTATAGATCTCGAGCAAACTCATCAGGTTGTACTGCGCTATTCTCAAAGCAGCTACCCTTTTAACCCTAACGGCAGCGTCAATAACATCGCGGGTATCTGCAATCAGCAAGGTAATGTTCTAGGCCTCATGCCACATCCAGAAAATCATGTTTTTCCTTTCCAGCATCCCAGATTCCACCGTGGCGAAACAGGCTTAAGTGGCCTGGTCTTGTTTCAAAACGGGCTACGGCAAGCTTAAATGAACAGGCAACAGATTTTAGCAGCGATTCCCGAGGCTTTAGACACCATCCGCCTGCCCTGTCAAGGTTTACAACAGCACGGTAAGGTGCGTGAGATGTGCCTGCAGGAAGATAAGCGCATCATGGTAACTACCGACCGAGTCTCAGCCTTTGACAAGGTGCTTGGGGTCATTCCCTACAAAGGGCAGGTTTTGACGCAACTCAGCCGCTGGTGGTTTGAAAAGACCCAGGATATCATCCCCAATCATTTCATCTCGAGCCCTGACCCCAATGTGATGATCACACATAATGCCCAAGCCTTAGCCGTTGAAGTCATCGTGCGGGGCTTTATCACTGGCGTAACCAAAACCTCGCTGTGGCAACTCTATGAGGCTGGAGACAGGAAACCCTATGGTATTCGCTTGCCTGATGGGTTAAAGAAAAATGATGCACTGCCAAAAGCCATCATTACACCAACGACCAAAGCCGAGCAAGGTGGGCATGATGAACGCCTGACCAGGGATGAAATCATCCGAAAGGGCATCTTGCCTGAATCTCTCTGGGGGCAAATTGAGCAGGTCTCATTGGCTCTATTCAAACGTGGCCAGGAGATTGCCCAACAAAGTGGGTTTTTGCTGGTTGACAGCAAATATGAGTTCGGACTGATAGATAATGTCTTGATTCTGATTGACGAGATTCATACTCCGGACTCGAGCCGCTTCTGGACGCTCAAGTCTTATCAAAGCCAGCCAGAAAAACCTGAGAGCTTTGATAAAGAGTATTTGCGTCAGTGGTTTATTCAGCAGGGCTACCGTGGTAAAGGAACTATCCCCAAGATGCCCGATAGTATGATTGCCGATGTCTCCCTGAAATATATCTCTGCTTACGAGCAACTTACACAAACGTCGTTCATGGCCGCCCCCTATCCCGCACAAGCACGTATTCTGACAGCGTTGGAAGGATTATTATGATCACTTTAGACCATCCAAAAGAAGAATGTGGCGTGTTTGGGATCTATGCTCCAGGCCGCGAAGCAGCCCGACTATCCTTTTTTGCACTTTATGCCTTACAACACCGAGGGCAAGAAGCTGCAGGTATCGCTACCAGTGATGGCAAGGTTGCCTATTTGCACAAAGAAATGGGTCTGGTCAATCAGGTCTTTAACGAGCATACCCTGCGACCCCTCAAAGGCCATATCGGCATCGGGCATACCCGTTACAGCACCACTGGGTCTTCGTTTCGTGTCAACGCCCAGCCATATTTGGTCGAGACACTTTACGGCCCCCTGGGCCTGGCCCACAATGGTAACCTCACCAATGCTTTTGAACTCAGGCGCAAACTGCTCGAGCATGGCGTCGGACTGACTTCTACCACCGATAGTGAACTTATCGCCCAGATACTGGCAGCTCCGCCCGAAGTCAGTGCTGCCTGGTATGGCTTTCGCCCAAACAAACATGAGGACAGCTGGATTGCACGCATTCAAGCGTTTATGCAGGTTGCCGAGGGGGCATATACACTGACGGTTTTAACCCGCAATGCCATTTACGCGGTGCGCGACGCCCATAGCCTTAGACCCTTATGCCTTGGCAAGCTCGAGGGCGGCTATGTGGTCGCCTCGGAAAGCTGCGCCTTATCTACCATTGGCGCTGAGCTTGTGCGCGAGGTAGCTGCTGGCGAAATCCTGCGACTTGACCAGCAGGGCCTAACGTCGGTGCAGGGTTTAGCAGCCAAACCGCCAGGCTTATGCAGTTTTGAGTACGTTTATTTTGCTCGGCCCGATTCAGTTTTGGAAGATCAGCTTATCCATCAAGCGCGCCAGCGCCTGGGCCAGCAGCTTGCCAAAGAAGCCCCTATAGAAGCAGACATCGTGATTCCCGTCCCCGACTCATCCGTGCCTGCCGCGATTGGTTATGCCCTTGAATCTGGTATTCCCTTCAGCGAAGGTCTGACTAAAAACCGCTACATCGGTCGCACCTTTATTCAACCTGATGATGAGCTTCGCCAAATGGGGATTAAGCTAAAGTTTAATCCGCTGGCAACAAATCTGGCAGGCAAGCGGGTGGTGATGATTGACGACTCGATAGTGCGTGGCAACACCAGCGGCCCCTTGGTCAAACTACTGCGCGATGCCGGGGCAACCGAGGTACATGTTCGGGTTTCTTCTCCGCCAGTCAAACATCCTTGTTTTATGGGAGTGGACATGGCCACCTATCAAGAGCTTATTGCTTCAAGGCTCGAGATCGGCGAAATCTGTCAGCACATAGGGGCAGACAGTCTGGCCTATCTGAGTCTGGAGGGCATGATACAAGCGATACGCGGCGGGAGCGCAAAACGCTCGAGCTACTGCAGCGCCTGCTTTTCCGGCAAGTATCCGGTGCACATTCCCAATTGGCTCTTTCAGGATGAGCGCAGCAAGAACCTGTTTGAGAGTTCGCTTGGAGGCGACGTTTGAAAGGTACAGCATGAAACTCCTGGTCATCGGCTCGGGTGGGCGCGAGCATGCGCTCGTCTGGAAACTTTTGCAGTCTTCTGCGGTTGATCACGTATTTGTTGCGCCTGGCAATGGTGGTACCGTGAGTGAGAAAAGCAGCAATGTCCCTATCCCCAGCAACGACCTCGCAGGCCTAAAGAGGTTCGCACTAGAAAATAACATTGACTTAAGCCTTGTCGGCCCGGAAGAACCTCTGGCTCTAGGTATTGTCGACAGCTTTCAGCAGACTGGCCTGAAAATTTTTGGCCCCAATCGTGCAGCTGCACGCCTCGAGGCGTCCAAGATATTTGCTAAAGAGTTTATGCGCCGTTATCATATTCCCACCGCCGATTTTGCCGTATTTAGTGCTGCACAGCTCGAAGATGCCAGAACCTACGTCAACCAGCTTGATAGACCTCTGGTGCTAAAAGCCGACGGCCTTGCGGCCGGCAAAGGGGTGCTGATGTGCAGGAGCGCCAGCGAAGCCCATCAAGCGATTACTCGCTTGATGGTAGCTGCCGAGTTTGGTGAGGCTGGCAAGCAGATCGTCATCGAAGAACAGCTCTTTGGCAAAGAGGCTTCAGTCATGGTCTTTTGCGATGGCAAGACACTAAAACTGATGCCGCCGGTACGTGATCACAAACGCATTTTTGATCAGGATCAGGGTCCCAATACGGGTGGTATGGGAGCGTTTACTCCTCTTGCTGACCTTAGTGAAGCCTCACTCGATGAGATAATAAAGAGCATCCTCGAACCCACCCTTGAGGGCATGGCAGCACTGGGTACGCCTTACAGCGGCGTGCTGTATGCAGGCATCATGTTGACAGCTGCTGGACCCAAGGTTCTGGAGTTCAACTGCCGTTTTGGCGACCCGGAAACTCAGGTGATTCTGCCACTGTTAGAAACAGAATTAAGTGAGGTTATAGAGGCTTGCCTCGCTCAAAGGCTCGAGTCACTTGACATCCAATGGAGATCTGAGGCCTGTATTACCGTTGTTGCCGCAGCTCCAGGTTATCCAGGAGACTATCCCAGAGATTTAGTGATAACACTTCCAAAGAGCGATGAGTTGATTTTTCACGCCGGAACGAAGCTCGTGGATGGTCAGCTGCTCAGCTCAGGAGGTCGGGTGTTGGCAGTGAGCAGTCTTGGATCAAACCTGAGTGACGCTCGAGTCAAGGCTTATCAGACCTTAAAGACGATTGGCTTTGAGGGTATGCACTACCGCACAGACATCGGCGCAACAGTGTCATCCTACGCAGCTTCAGGGGTTGATATTGACGCAGGAAACCAGACCGTGGCCCAGATCAAAGACGTGGTGCAATCTACCTATAATCAAAACGTCCTGGCTGGCGTCGGTGCTTTTGGTGGCATGTTTGATGTGAGCTTTTTACAGAAGATGCGTGCGCCGGTCTTGGTAGCGTCAACTGATGGTGTAGGAACCAAAACGCGGGTCGCAGCCAGATTAAACCGCTGGGACGGCATCGGTCAGGATTTGCTGCATCACTGCATCAATGATATTTTGGTGCAAGGCGCAAAACCGCTCTTTTTTCTGGACTATGTGGCCTCCTCAAAGCTCGAGCCAGACATAATCAATACCATCGTCACCAGTATGGCGCGGAGCTGTAAAGACTTGGGTGTGGTGCTGTTGGGTGGCGAAACCGCAGAGATGCCCGGTGTTTATGAAAGCGGTGAAGTGGATGTTGTGGGTACGATTGTGGGTGTGGTGGAGCGGCATCTGGTGCTGGATGGGCAGTTACTTGAAGACGGTGACGTCATTCTGGGATTACCATCTAACGGACTTCACACCAACGGCTACTCACTAGCCAGAAACGCTCTGGAGCACCTGGATTGGGCTCGCCCTGATCCAGATCTGGGTCAAAGTATTGGCGACGCCTTGCTTGCTGTACATCGGCCTTATCTTCGTGAGATTGAAAGCCTTTGGCAAGCTGGTCTACCCCTTAAGGGTCTGGCACATATTACAGGTGGTGGCATCGTGGATAACCTGCCACGTATTCTTCCTGAGTCCCTTGGCGCCATCATTCATACGGGAAGTTGGACACCCCCTCCTATTTTCAGCCTTATTCAACATCAAGGTGCAATTAGTAAAGAAGAAATGTTTCGGGTCTTTAATATGGGCATGGGCATGTTGGTAGTAGTCGCCGAAAGCAGCGCGCAGCAAGCCATCAAGATCTTGCCCGAACTAACGAACCTTGGCATATTGACCAAAAAACACAGCGGCATTCTGTTAAAATGAAGCGTCTGGTTATTTTTATCTCTGGTTCAGGCACAAACCTGCAAGCTGTAATGGACGCCTGCCAAACGGGAGAACTCGAGGCCGAAATTGCCTTGGTCGTTTCCAACCGCAAGGCAGCTTATGGTCTCGAGCGCGCAAAACTTGCCAGTATAGCCACGCTTTACTTTCCCCTTAAGCCCTATAAAGAGGCTGGAAAGTCACGGGAAATATATGACACAGATTTGGCACGGGCGGTTCTCCCCTATCAACCCGATTTGATTATTCTGGCAGGATTTATGCACATTTTCAGCCCAGCATTCCTGGATACTTTTCCAAACACTATCAATCTGCATCCGGCACTGCCCGGAAAGTTCCCGGGCGCACAGGCAATTCAGGATGCTTTTGAAGCTTACCAACGCGGTCAAATAAAAGAAAGCGGCTGCATGGTACACTGGGTCACCCCAGAGCTGGATGCTGGACCCGTGATTGCTACGCAGACGGTAGCCATACAAGCCAGTGATAGCTTGGAAGATTTCAAGCAACGCATGCAGCGAAGCGAGCATGGTTTATTGGTCAAAGCCATCAAAACCTGTTTGATGCAAAACGCCTAGCACCTATTTCAGGAAATTGTCGGATCAGGATTGTCCAACACGTATTGTGTTTGTTTCTGACGGTAGTCCTTTAAGGCCCTATTGATTTCCGGATATTTATTGGCCAGGATACTTGCCGCTAACAAAGCCGCATTGATGGCACCTGCTTTGCCAATTGCCAGTGTCGCCACTGGAATCCCGGCGGGCATTTGCACAATCGACAAGAGTGAATCCATGCCTTTTAGGGTTTTTGATTCAACTGGCACGCCCAAGACGGGCAAAGGCGTTTTGGCAGCTGCCATGCCCGGCAAATGTGCGGCACCGCCTGCGCCCGCAATGATGACCTCGAAGCCAAGGGGCTCGGCAGAGGCAGCAAACTCAAAGAGCAAATCCGGCGTGCGATGAGCCGAGACTACCCGAACTTCATGATGGATACCGAGTGTTTCCAAGGTACTTACTGTATGCTTCATGGTTTCCCAATCCGACTTTGAGCCCATAATCACAGCAACCAGATTTGACATTGCTAAAGACTAACAGATACCGACAGTTAAAATCGAATGGTTGAGCGACTTACACCGCGCAACCATTCGAGTATCTTTTATCCTTAGCTGCGACTAAAGCGCCAAGTCCATCTGGCTTGTATTCATTAATCTTAAGGACGCAGGCTACCGTTCACATTGATCTGTCCCTTGATCCGCGGAGAATTATCCGTAAAAGTAAAGCTAAACCCCTCACCCTCAGGTAAGATAGTCAAGGTCCTTGGGGTGAATACCAGACCCGCTGATGACACGGAGACACTATTTCTGACTGTTCCACTCAGATTGACATCGCCTTTGCCCTCGTAAACCTTGTCAGGCCCTTCATTGCCTTCGTAGATATGAATGTCGATCCCCCGAGCGTCGCCACCGCTCAGCGTAATGGTATTGCCTTCAATAACAAGCCCCGATGCTTTGGAGACTGTTTTATTGTTTTTAATGAATCGAATACCCGTGACATTGGGATCTACGTTGCCGCTAATTTCGACGTTTCTGATGATGACATCACCACCGAACTCATCCTGCGGGTCAATACCCACACCAGCATAGTTGCCCAGCACTGCCGGGTTTCGCAGACCTATGATGCGGGTAGGCCGTCTGGTTGAGGAGTTAATATCCAGAAGGTCCGCGTCATCCACCCAGATGCCAAACTGTTTGGGATCGGTAATTCGCACACCTCTGATAATGAAGGTCGCTCGAGGATCATCTCCCAGATTGCCGTGGTCCAGGTACATACCACTACCATAGGGGTTGATGATGTCTACATCCTCAATGATGATCGTACCGCGTACATTGTTTGTAAAAAATCCAGCCTTGAGAACTGTATCACCGCTCGTTTCCCAGTTAGGATCGCCAATATTTTCAAAGCTTAGCCCCCTAAACTCTATCGTACCGATGCTCAAATATCCAATACCACCAGCTAAAAACACTCCATCACCGGTTGCGGTGAGAACTGGCATTTCAGTGAGCGAGCCCTCAACCAGGGTTTGCTCACCTACAGTCAAATTGACGCCTTGACCAAGAATCTTTTGATTCGCCTTAGGAATCAGCGTGCCGCTATAGGTACTACCCTTAAGAATATAGATGCTGTCGCCTTCTGCTGCGGTACTGATTGCCGTTAGGATGCTATCAAATGCTGCTGTTGCGGCCCCGGTGCGCGGGGTGGTGGTGCTCGAGTTATCCACGTACCACAACCTTGCTGAGCCACCCGCAACCCCGTTTGCGTCGAGTAACGTAATTGTCACGGTAGCGCTCTGGGTAGTACTGCCATTTGTAACGTCGTAGTCAAAGGTCACAGTTGATGTGCTGTTGAGAACGGGTGTGAAAATAAACGTACCATCTGCGTTCAGGGTGACCGAACCGCTTGATACGTTTTTAGCCTCACCTACGACACTTAGTCCGCTAGCCCCATCATTATCCAGGACCGAGCCTGCAAGCCGCACGGCTGACTTACTCGGCGAAGTTGCACCCACAGCCAATGGTGTATTGATGACAGCGGTATAGTTGTCGTCAGAGGCAGTAAATGGCCCACTAATAATGTTGACCGTTATCCCCACGCTGGCCTCAGCCGTGCGTCCATCACTATGCGTGGCAACGGCTCTGAAGGTAATCTCACCATTGTCTGCCGCTGTTAAGTTGACGCTCGCGCCAAATGGCTCTGAGGTATCCTCGGCTATTGGGGTACTACCCCGCAAAAAGCTTACCTTGCTGGCTGGACCACCACTAATCGTGGCACTGAGGGTGATCGTTGAAGCCTCGCTGACATTGGTGCTCGAGCTCGACAGGCTGACCGTAAAAGCTTCACCAGGTAGTGGGCTGACGGGCGTATTAGGCTGCAAAACAACAGTACTGACCTCACTGCCCTTTCTGGCCGCGACGGCATAGCGATAAGCATTATCCGCTAAAACTGCCGTATCTATGTAGCTACGCGCACTTCCAGATACAGTGTCAGTTAAGGGCTGAAGCGGCCCACCGTTGACACTCCTTGAAATCAAAAAGGCATCTGCGCCACCGGAATGCTGCCAGGTAACGGAGATTGCGCCTGGTTGAGCGGTCGCTTGAACATTACTTGGAGCGCTGAGCGGCACTTCGGGTTGCGGGCAGGCTGTAAGCAGCAGCACCAACCCAAATATCAAAACTGGCAAACGAAACCTTTTCACTTGTCCTCCAGGAATAAGCATTGTGTGGTCGGGGGTATCATTCTCTCCATCACAGGATAGCAAGCACTTTAGCACAGCACTATGCAGCAGTCACAATACCGTTTTAATGATGAGAAATGAATGGACAGCGCTTCATCGATTTTCAAGATAGCCACAAGGCTTTACGGCTCACCATGCCCTGGCTAGTTCTGGCTAAAGGCTTAAAATATGACCCGTACCCCCCGCCATTCCGAACGAAGCCTGGCGCAGTAAAACATCCTTTTACGCTATGACTTCTCATTCACATGCTCACAAAGCGCAGCCCAACGAAACCCCTCACTGCATTCGGTATAACAGTCAAAAGCTGAGGTAATACGGAGCCCGATATATTGATCGCAGATTTGAAAAGCAGTTTCTCGGTTCCTAACGCTCTGCTCGGGCTAATGTCCTGCGAATCGCTACGGCATGGATTCCAGCTTTCGCTGGAATGACGACGTGAAGAGAAATGTCCACATCAGGGTAACGACATCATCACGCGAGGCACTACTGCACTACTCGTAGCGCAAAGCCTCAATCGGGCTGAGGTTGGCTGCACGGCTGGCTGGCCAGACACCAAACACTACCCCTGTCGCCACACTAACCCCAAAGGCCATCAGTATTACCCAGGGGCTGATAATGACACGGTCCAGAAATGGCACGACTGCCACAATCAGGTAGAGGCTCAAGACACTGAGCAAAACCCCTAGCAAACCCCCGATGAACGTCAGTACCACCGATTCGATGAGAAACTGCTGCAAAATGGTACTCTTTTTTGCCCCCAGCGCTTTTCGCAGACCAATTTCCCTGGTCCGTTCGGTAACAGATACCAGCATGATATTCAAAATGCCGATGCCTCCCACCAGCAGACTAATCGCTCCGATACCCCCTAGTACCGCCTGCAAGATAACGGTGATGGTATTAAAGAGACCCAGCGCACCCTCAATCGATTGAATGCTGTAGGTATCGCTGCCCCGCCTGCGGTCTAAAATGGCCTGAACCTGCGCTCGGATATCCTGCAGGTTGCGGTCAAGAGCTACCGTAATGGGAAAAAAGTTATACTCCCCACGCGTCACAAAAGGAAAGTTCAGATAGAGCGTTTCCAGCGGGATATCACCACTCACATCGTTAGCAAAGGCTCCCAGCGCACCACCAATGCGCTCCTTGACACCGATAACGGTATAAAAGGTACGCGAGCCACCCACAGTTACCCCGATTTCCTGCCCAATAGGATTGGCGACACCCGGAAAAATCTCCTCGGCAGCATCAGCTGACAGGACGATAACTGGTGCCGCCCGACGGAACTCGTCTTCGCCAAAAAACCGACCGCGCTCGAGTGTGAGACCACGGTCCACCTCGGGAGCATTTGGTGTTGTTCCATTTAGGGATAGGCGAACATCCTTGTTTTCAAGTCGCACCGTTCCATTCACGGATTTACTCTCCAGAATATCAATGGGCAAGCGACTCAGCGCTTCAATATCATCGCTGGTAAAAGGTCGGCTTTGAGGATTATCCTGATTAACAACCACAAAAAGTGACTGCGCACCAAAAGCTTGCAGCTCATCTGTGATGCCAGCTGTAGCAATTGCCCCCATACTGATAGTGGTCGTAACTGCAAATACCCCAATCACCACGCCCAGCAAGGTCAGCAGCGAACGCAAGCGATTACCAAAAAGCGCTTCTAAAGCCGTGCGAATATTTTCTAAAATCATCAGGGAATGACTCCCGCAAACTCAGCATGACGCCTGTTTGAAACTGCTTCGATTAGCTCAACCTTACCATCGCGAATGCGAACAATGACTTCGCAATGCTCAGCCACTTCCTGTTCATGAGTTACCATAATGATGGTACGACCTTCCTCATGCAACTCCTGAAACAGGCCCAGGATTTCTTCACCGGTCTTGCTATCCAGATTGCCTGTGGGTTCATCTGCCAGCAGTATATCTGGATCAGTCGCGAGCGCTCTGGCAATAGCAACCCGCTGCTTTTGACCACCACTCAGCTGATTCGGGCGATGGTCCAGTCGGTCAGCCAGACCCACGCGCTCCAGAGCATCTTTGGCACGCTGCTGCCGTTCACGCGCCGGACTGCCACGGTACATGAGTGGCAGGGCAACATTTTGCAGCGCGTTTGCTCTGGGCAGCAGATTATAAGACTGAAAAATAAAACCGATACGCTTGTTGCGAATATCAGACAGCGCATCTTCACTAAGTTCGCTGACTTCCTGACCCGCCAACTTGTAACTGCCACTGGTTGGCACATCCAGGCAGCCCAGAATCTGTAGCAGCGTAGACTTGCCGCTACCACTTGGCCCCATGATGGCAGCATACTGCCCGCGCGCAATCTGCAAGTCCAGTCCTCTTAGGGCGTGAACTGTCAAACCACCCTCGAGCACGTAAGACTTGGTAATACCCTCAGCCTGAATGACCCACTGGCTCATAAACCCCCAAGGGGTGCGTAGACAACCTCAGTATCGGGTTGCAGGGAATCCAGGTTAATCACCGCGATGAGGTCACCCGCTTGCAGACCGCCACTCTCGATAGCCGCTACCGTAGCGCTGCGATCAAGAACACTGATGGCAGCCTTAGTGACCGTCCCGCGCCCTGCCTCACTTTCCTGGATGCGGTATACAAAGCTCTCACCATCGACTTCGGTGATGGCTTCCAGTGGTACCAACATGGCTGAATCGATACTGTTAAGGACCACCCGCGCATTAACAGTAAAGCCTGGCCGCACCAGACCATTTTGCAGGGCTTCTTGTGCCGAGTCTGAAAAAACCAGCTCTACCTCGACCTGGGCAGTCGCCGTGCCACGTGTCGCAATGCTGCTTATGCGCCTGACGCTTGCCTCGAGACGTTGTGAGGTGTCGGCATCCGGAATCACAAAGGCCGCTTGCCCCACCTGCAATTCAGCAGCGCGACTCTCGTCAAAGTTCGTCTTGATGTAGAGGCTACTGGTATTGACTAACGCCAAGGTATTGGCAGTCGTCACCTGGTCGCCCACATTAAAGCTGACCGCACTTACCGTACCCGCAAAGGGTGCTGTGAGCTGGGCTTCGACAAGGCGTGACTGAAGGTTCTGGATAGTGGTCTGTAGCTGGGTTCGCTGCGCGCTGGCGCTCGAGCGCTGGGCCTGGGCCAACTGGTCCAGCGAGGCCCGCCGCGTTTCAGCACTTTCCAGTGCAACGCGCACCTGTGACAGGCGTCTTTCAGCACTGGCGCGTGCCTCGCTTGCCGCATTCAGTTCAGTCTGGCTGGCAGCCCCCAGGTCAAATAAGCGCTGCACGGTATCCAAGTTACTCCTGGCATCGGCCAGAGCCTGCTCTGCTGTCGCCACGGCATCTCGGTTACTGATGACTGCTGCATCCAGATCCAGACGGTCTACCTGCTGCTGTGCAATGAGTCGCTCGAGATCAGCCTCAGCTGACAGCAGGTTGGCCTCACTCGAAGCCAGGTCGCGCTCTAAAGCAGCCGTGTCTTGCCTGGCCAAAAGATCGCCACTGGCAACGTCATCGCCAGCACGAACCCATACCTCTGCCACCACACCCGGGTTCTTAAAACTCAGGTTGCGCTCGAGCGACGCTGCAACTACGCCCGTGCCAGACACCTCACGGCTAAAGGTTCCTACGTTCACTCTCTCAACCAGGGTACGCTCCGGCGAGCCAGCCATATTGCGCCGCACAATTGCAAAAGCCGCAGCAGCCACTGCCAGCAAAATGACCGCAATGACGAACCACCTTGCAGCACTACCCGAGCTGTTCACCTCGCGCCTCGTATCCCTAGCTCGAGCTGCCGCAAAGCTGCCGCCAAACCGTGTTGCGCTTGCTGAAGCTGCGTTTCAGCCTGAGCCAGACTGAGCTTGCTTTGCTCAAGCTGCAAGAGCGAAATACTGCCTGCATCAAAACGTACCTGCTGGGCACTCACATCTTCTCTGGCAGTTTCCAGACTTGCAGTAGCACTCTGCAGCCGACTTTGGGCAGCCAGCACGCCGTTATAGGTCTGCCGAATACTCAAAGACAGGTTGCGCTCGAGTTCACCTAGTCGCGTGCGAGCGCTCGTTACCTGGTCTCTGGCGGCGTCAATTTCACTGCGCGGACTAAAGGCATTATCGACAGCTGCCAGCTGAGCTTCGGCAAGCTGCAAGGCCTGAAGCGCCTGGCTGCGCTGGGTATTGCGTGGGAGTTCAGCGAGTATATCTTCGAGTGTCGGGATATCAGCAAGCTCAAAGGCGTCCGGCAGAGTATAGTCGCCTGATAATCCCATCAGGCTAAGCAGATTATCGTAGGCGAGCTGTTGGGCTTGCCTGGCGTCCGCCAAATCCCGCTCGGCGGTTGCCAGTTCATTACGCGCGCGCTCGAGGTCAAGGTTAGTTGCTGCACCTGCGTTAAAGCGAATCACGGTAGCTTCAAGCTGTGTGCTGGCTATACCCAGACGCATATCAGCCAGACGCAGACTGCTGTCCGCCTCAAGTGCGTTGGCGTAAGCGCTCAAAGCTGTGTTCGCAGCGTTCAGACGAGCAATCTCAAGATTTGTGGTCGCGCGCTCCAGACTATGCTCTGCTTGCAACAGGGGAATTCGAAGCCCCAAGGGATCCGCCTGAACCCTGCTCAGGTTCCGCCTGGCAGTTTCCAGCTCGAGTTCAGCCGTGCTGACATCTGCACTGGTCTGCACAGCAAGTCGTGAAACATCTGCAAGACCGAGTGTGGGCTGCTCCTCAGCAGTTGCAGCCATCATCAGGCTTGTCAGGAGTGCCAACATTATTATTCGCATCAGAATACCTCCAGAGGATGACGCGCTAAGGCAAGCGCCAGGCGCATATGGGCGAGTCGAAGATTATGCTCTGTTTGAATTAGTGCCAGTTCAGCTTGTAGCCGCTCGAGTTCAGCCTGCTTCACAGCCAGCTCAGAAACAAGACCAAGGCTTAGCCGCGCTTCTGTCGTCCGAAGCGTCTCACTGGCAGCCCGGTAGCGACTCTGTGCCAGTTGTGCACTGGCTTCTACACTCAGCACCTCAAACTCTTTTGCCTGAATATCTAGTTTGGCAAGCTCACGTACCCGCTCAGCCTGTAAACGACTTTGCTCAACGGCAAGCTCACCAGCAGCAAAAGCGTCACCAATAGCGACATCCAGCGGAATAGTGGCGCTTACACCCAAACTAAAGGTCTGGGCGCGCTGCTCGGGTAAAGCCCCTGGTGCTTCAAAATCCGGGTCATAGGTCAGGGCAAGATTCGGCTGGGGATTTCGGCTGTCCAGACGCGTGGCAAGGGAGAACTGTCCAACCTCGGCGGTCTGGCCAAAGCGCATATTGAGACTTGCACCGGGCAGGTTCTCACGCAGAATGGATTGGCGAGTCAGCTCTGCATCCTGCACTGCAAGTTGAGCATTCAGTACATCGCTGCGCCGCGTGAGGGCTGCCTCAAGATCAAACTCGAGATACTGACTGGACGGCATGGTACCGCTGAGCGCTTCTACGCGCCGCCCCAAACTGATGCTGAGAGTCAGCAGGCTTTGCTCCCGACTATGCTCAGTGCGTGCAAGGCTTTGCTCCGCTTGCTGCACGGCCAATTCCGCTTGCATCAGTTGTGTGCTGGTCGCGGCACCCGCTACCAAACGTGCCTGCACTTCTGCCAATTGCATGCGGGACAATTCAAGAGAAAAACGCTCGAGCACTAGCTGTTTTTCAACCAGTATCGCTGCCTGAAACTGCTGCGTGACCGTGATGACAGCGTCAGCATAGGCATCTTGCAAACTACGAAATGCACGCTCAACTGCCCACTGGTTGCGCAAAACCTGGTCATTGCGTGGTCCATAAGGCACGACATTCAAAGTAGCACTAAGGCTAATCGGATCGATATCTCCACCTGATAGGTCACGCGCCTCAGCTAAACCTGGCGCTTCCAGACGCCCCCAGGTCTGGGTATAGCCGGCTGACAGGTTAAGCTGTAATGGACTGGACGCCACTGCCGCCTGCCTTTCGGCAAGCTCGAGTTGTGTCTGTGCCAACTGCATAGCAGGACTCTTGGGTATCAGCTCAATAGCTTCCTGGTAACTGAGTGTTTGTGCAAAACTCCAGCTCACCATGAGCATCAGACAAACCACCAGTCTACTTAAGTGCCACTTGTCTAAAGTGAAATTATGAAGTCGTATGTTAGTGGCTTTATTCATAAACCCAATCCAAAACTCATTGACATCCCTGACCCAATCAGCAGGCTTCGTCTCTTGGTCACTAGCCCTCAAAGGGGTTGCAGCAAAAACGGTATGAGCGTCACACCCAAAGTAATCGCTCCAACCAGAAAAACTGCTATCCAGGCTTTATTCGCACCCGCAGCCTCTCGCACACCCACAAAGGTCAAAAACAAAAACCAGCCAGTTGCAAGATAGCCCAGAATCATGCTACTTACGCCAAAAAAGCTCTGCTGAATCTGCTGCTGCAACTGCATAGTGGCTTCCTGCATCGCAATGGGATCACTCAGATCCGCAGCCACAGGACTGACCTGTGGTGGAACCAGCACAGCAATCAGAATGATCAGCGCGGTGATAAATATCTGGGGGGTATAGCTGTAAGCTGCTATTGCCCAGGGCTTGATCTCGATACCTGCTGCCATGCGAATCAGCAAACCATTCATCAGCCACCAGACAAAGGTGACAAGCGGCGCTCCTACAGCAGCAGCAATAAGACCAATCTGCACGAAAGGATTATCTCCTAAAAATGCATCCATGGTCGGCAAAGCGCTCAGATAGGCACTCATACCAGTCAGCAAAGCAACGAGCAGCACCACCAAAAACGCACGACCCACCCGCTGATCATCGTTCGCCAGCCCTCTAAAAAACTGGCTGGGCTTGCGTACAACTTCCAACATTCCCTCAAACATGAATCACTCCTTCATTTCCCCACACACCGATTCTAATAGACGAAGCAGCACTTACATCAGTGTCGTCCGTCATCTACTATGACCACTGTAAGCCAGAATGCCAAAGCTGTCTTCCTTCAAAAGCATGAAAAAAGGGAGGTGATACCTCCCAGACTAGCTTATACGGAGCCCGATAAATTGATTACAGATTTGAAAAGCAGTTCCTCGGTTCCTAACGCTCTGCTCGGGATAAATCATTGGGATAAACCCAATGATTTATCCGGAACTGGTATGAGACTCTGAAACACTTACCGATTTTGCATGAACGCAATGACCTCTTCGGTAATGTCAAACACTACGCTTGGATCAGCATAAACCACCAAACCCAGTCCCTCTGCACTGGCAATTTCGCCGTCCAGAACAAGCGTATAACCGTTTTGCTGCGCAACCATGGCAATCGCGGTATTGATGTCCAGCAAAGCAGGGGCAGAGGCGCTTTGTATATCGGCAACGTAGCGCTGGCGCACCTCTTCCACCGTGCGAATTAAGAGTGTCGCCCTGGCACGGTCATCCGCATTCAAATCTGCCGTTTGAGACTTGGTCTGCAAAAGCTGAATCTCATCGAGTAGTGGCTGCAGTTCTGCATCTCGCTGCTGCAAGAGGGCAGCTGCTGCCTGACCTGCAGGATGTGCTGCCAAAAGAGCCGTTGGATTAACAAAGGCGATGGCAAAACCCTGCTGAGCGAAAGCTACTGTGGAAAATATCAGACCTGTCATTAGAATTACTAGGTACTTTTTCATCCGGCGTAGTATATATAGCCTAAAGATGAGAAAAGTCGCGGCAAGTTAAAGGCTGCTTGGCCTATACTGCTTTTTGTGTTCAGTCTCGTGTTTATTACTGTTCTTGGAGCATTAATTGGTAGTTTTGCCAATGTGGTTATTTACCGCCTACCTGCCAAAAAGTCGATTGTCTGGCCGGGCTCGAGTTGTCCGGGCTGCGGTCACAAGATTCGCCCTTGGGAAAATATACCTATTCTGTCCTGGTTATTCTTGCGCGGGAAATGCTCAGCTTGCAAAACGTCAATCTCTATCCGCTATCCGCTTATTGAACTGCTGAGTGCAGGTGTTTTTTTCCTGCTGGCCTGGCGCTGGCCTCTTGAAATCTACGACTTTACCGTCATTCCCTTATTGATCGTCTTCGCCATGATCATTATGATGAGCTGGATTGACATTGATCACTATATTCTGCCTGATAGCCTAACCCTGCCCGCAACTATTGTAGCCATTCTTGGAACCCTGGTATATGCCGAAGGCAGCGGTCTACCCACGCTCAGCCAAGCGCTCATGGGTGCTGCCATCGGCGCAGGCATTATTGCGCTCATCAACCGTGTGGGTAGCCTGGTCGTCCGGCGCTTTGCTGATACCAAAGAGCGGCTCTGGCCTATCGGTATGGATCAGGTGAACATTGCAGCGGTAGCAGGTGCGCTTGGTGGCTGGCTGGTAGGGGTCATTGGCGCTGCAGTATCTATCAGCATCAACCTGATTAGCCGCCGTACCATCCGCCTGCCCGAACTGCCTATCTACACTATTTGGTTAGCCACACTCCTTTTTAGTCTGACTGGCTTAGTGGTTTCAACCCTGGAAGGCGTGGCTGGCACATTTATTGCGGCAGGCGTTGTTTCAATTGCGGGTGCAACGTTCTGGTGGCTACGGGATGTGTTCCTCGGTGAACCCGAAGTAATTGAGGAAGATGACGAACCTGTGGCTATGGGCTTTGGCGATGTGAAACTGGCTGCGGTACTCGGTGCGCTACTAGGTTGGCAAGCACTGCTGGTTGCTCTCTTGGCATCTTTTGTTCTAGGATCGATAGGTGGCGTTATCAGCCGTATTCTGGGAGGTAACCGCCTCATTCCTTTTGGCCCCTATCTGGCACTTGGGGGCTTGCTGGCGCTGTTCTACGGTCAGTCACTGGTTCAGTGGTACCTGGGCATGCTGGGTATCTAGACACAACTCAAGCCAATTGACCCAACGCAAAGATGATCATGAGCAGGGGTACAAGGGAGGCAAGTATCACCGCCACAAACAAAGCAAACCAGAATAAGGGATTGAGAAAAAAAACAGCAAAGCGCAGTTGTAGTATGGCGCTACGACCACGCCCCAGACCGCGCACAGCCATTATCAACCTGCCAAGCATACGGTAGTGCTTCATTACAGCCATAAAAGACAACAGCTTCAGGTTGGGGTTTTCGTCATTGGCTAGCGCATCCATCCGCTTGAGTTCGATGTCGTTGATGACATCTGTAGCAACAATGGCGAGTTCATTGGGCAGGGTCATGACACTGCGAAAAATCCGCTGAAACACCACAATGGCAAGCATCAGGATGGCAGGCACAAGTACTAGAAACACAACCAAAACAAAATGCCAGCCCAGCACATAGCGAGTCACGAAAAAGGCCAACGCCCCTGCTGCTACGTTGAGCAGCAGCAGGACGTTAAAGCTAAGTGCAATGCGGGACGCCAGTAAACGACTGTGGCTAATGAAATCGATGACACCAGATGACCGCCTGAGATCACTTTGATTCATTCACAAGCTCCCATAGTCTCGCTTAGAAGCCAAGCGCCATACCATCTTTACGGTGATCGCTACCTGCGATATAACCCTCTTCTGTCTTATAAATGAGTTGCGCACCCCCAAAGGAAAAGTCTTCGTTGGGTGCGGAACGCTGGAGCTTGTGACCACGGGACTCGAGTTCTTGCATCACGCCGTCACTCAGCCCCGTCTCTATCGCCACATCCAGGCCTTCTATCACGCGCCAGCGCGGTGCGTCACTGGCAGTTTGAGGGTTTTGACCATAGTCGAACATACGAATCACCATCTGCGCATGCCCCTGCGCCTGCATAGGCCCGCCCATCACACCAAAACTCATGAGCGGCTGTCCATTTTGCATTACAAAAGCGGGAATGATGGTATGAAAGGGACGCTTGGCTGGCCCGACCTCGTTTGGGTGTCCGGGCTCGAGAGTAAATCCTGCCCCTCGGTTCTGCATGCTGATACCTGTTTCTGGAACCACAATACCGCTGCCAAAACCATAATAATTACTCTGGATAAAAGATACCATCATGCCTGAAGCATCTGCTGCTGTCAGATAAACCGTACCACCCCTTTTAGGCGCACCGTGACCAGGGTTCTGGGCCCGCTTCATATCGATCAGCTTGGCACGCTCTGCCAGATAGTTATCATCCAGCAGGTCATCTGCAGGCAGCTCCATAGCCGCGGCGTCACTCACGTAGCGGTAGGCATCTGCCAAGGCTAATTTCATCGCTTCAATTTGCAGGTGCAGGCTATCGGCCGAATCAAGCGGATACTGACCTAGATCATGATGTGCCACAATACCCAGCATCATCAAAGCAGCAATTCCCTGGCCATTGGGTGGGATTTCATGCAGCTCAACACCACCATAGCGTTTTGCAAGGGTAGCGACCCAGTCGCACTGATGGTTTGCCAGGTCTTCAGCACTCAGTAGCGCCCCATGACGCTTGGCATCGGCTACCATGCGCTCAGCCAGGTCACCACGGTAGAAGGCTTCTCCCCTTGTCTCAGCGATTTGGCGCAGCGTGGTGGCTTGCTCAGGGTAACGAAACAGCTCACCAGCTTTTGGCGCATGTCCCTGTGGCAAAAATCCTGCTCTAAAGGCGTCAAAGTCGGCAAATACCCTCTCAGCAGATGACCAGGCCCTGGCGGTAATAGGAGAAACCAAAAATCCCTCACTGGCGTAACGAATCGCAGATTCAAACAGCGCTTCAAAGGGCAGCTTGCCAAAGCGCTTGCTGAGTTCCACCCAGGCAGAGACCGCACCGGGCACGGTCACACTATCCCAGCCACGCAGCGGCATAGCCACTTGATCCCTAAAGCGCTCAGGGGTCATGGCAGCCGGTGAGCGCCCCGAGGCGTTCAGTCCATGTAGCTCCTGACCATCCCATAGGATGCAAAAGGCATCTGAACCGATGCCGTTACTGGTGGGTTCTACTACTGTTAGCGTAATGGCGGCTGCCAGGGCGGCGTCAACCGCATTACCACCCTGGTATAACATCTGCAGGCCAGCCTGCGCTGCTAAGGGCTGTGAGGTTGCCACAATATTGCGCGCCATCACTGGCATGCGCTGGGAACGGTAAGGGAAACTAAAATCCATCATTGACTCCTTTGCTAGGGATAGGCTACCGTATTATAGCGACACTATGGTTCGTTCCAAAAACGAGCTGTGTGCAAAAGGCGTGCCACACAACAATTTTATACGGAACCCGATAAATTGATTACAGATTTGAAAAACAGCTCCTCGCTTCCTAACGCTCTGCTCGGAATAAATCATTGGG
>CAZZPQ010000028.1:0-25983 GCA_964655595.1 uncultured bacterium | reverse complement strand
ATCGATACCTTACCCCTACGAACACTGGTTATGAATCTCCAGGACGAACTAAAAGCTCTTCTCGTGCTACTCGGGCAACCCTATGAACAACTTTATTCCTGAAACGTTTAGGGAGGGGGGCGGAAAGTGGGTTATGCCGTAGCTGACTCGAAAATACAAATTGCCTGATTGACAAGTGAATTGTCCGATATGTATAGTTAGACCACTCAGCTATAGGGTAGTGGAGGCATGAGTTGTGTGTATGCCAGGATTGTCTAGCCCGGCATTTGATGAAGAGCACTCATCTCTTGCCAGTCATGTATCCAAGTAAGAAAGTAGAGCTGGGGAGAATGGACGGAAGAGTATGAAAAGATGTGTAGTCCTGATACTATCGCTGGCACTTTTAGGCTTTGGCCTGGGTTTTGCCCAAAAAGCCCGGGCGGACATCGATATTGCGGTAGTTACGCACGGTGGGGCCAATAATCCTTTCTGGGTAGTGGTCTTTAATGCCGTCAATGACGCCTGCGCGGATTTTGGTGTGCAGTGTACCTTTGACGCTCCCGATACCTTTGACCTGCCACTGATGGCGCAGATGATTGACGCTGCCGTGGCGCGTCAGCCAGATGCATTGGTGATTTCTCTGCCAGACCTGGCTACCCTGGGAGAGCCTATTGAGCGTGCGCTCGAGTTGGGCATTCCCATTTTTACCATCAACTCGGGTAGTGATCTCTTTAAGGATTTGGGTGTGCTGCGCCACGTAGGACAGACCGAATACGAGGCTGGCCTGGGTGCAGGACAGCGCTTCAATCAACTGGGTGGCACCAAAGGCGTCTGCGTCTCTCATGAGGTGGGTAACCTGGCGCTTGATCTGCGCTGTCAGGGCTTTGCTGACGCTTTTAATGGGCCTGTTGAAGTAATAGCCGGCGCTACCTCTGATGCCAGCGAACTCTACGCCCTGATGGATAGCTATCTGAACAACAACCCTGATACCGATACGATTCTGGCGGTTGGTCCCCAACCCGGCGAACCTGCCGTGCGCCTGCTGGAAGACCGGGGACTTGACGGTAGCGTGCTGCTGGGCGCGTTTGACCTGACACCTATTCTGGTGGAAGCCGTTCAGCGTGGCAGTGCCAGCTTCCTGATTGACCAGCAGCAGTATCTACAGGGCTATCTGGGTGTTCAGACAGCGGTCCTTTATGTGCAATACGGCCTGCTGCCAGGCAATGAGGTTATTTTGACGGGTCCTGGCTTTGTTGATGCCAGCAATGCGGCGCAGGTGCTGGAACTGTCAGCACAGGGAATCCGTTAATTGCCAGTCATTTAATCATGACATTGTGTGGGAGTTAGACCAATATCTAACTCCCCATTTTTTTCTGACTGCCATCAGGCAAACGTCTAAGGGCAGGTATGCCAGGTATGCAAAGGGTTTCCACGAAGTATCCTTAAGGATGCTCCTTACGACCTGGGGGAGTTGAAAGCTACATACCAAGACGACTTAAGATTTTGTCGTGGAACTGCTGGCAGCAATGGGGAGGGAATCTTGAAAGAAACTATATCAGCCGATGAACGCCTGCAAAGGGTGAGCTGGCTAAGTCGCGTCCTGAGCCGACCTGACTTTGGCGCCATGTCCGGTGCAATTCTGGTCTTTATCATGTTCACTATTTTTGCCTGGGACGCTGCTGCAGGCTCGAGCGGTTTCCTGGGCTGGCGAGCCGTTATGACCTGGCTCAAGTTCTCAGCTGAAATCGGCATTATCGGCATTGGGGCGACCCTGCTGATGATCGGTGGTGAGTTTGACCTCTCGGTTGGCTCAGTCATTGGCTTGACCAGTCTTATCTGCCTGACGCCCATCGTGCTCTATGGCTGGGCACCCTGGCAGGCTATTTTACTCACCTTTGCTATCGCTATTTTAATCGGTTGGTTAAATGGCACGCTGGTCAATGCCACGGGGCTACCGTCCTTTATCGTAACGCTGGCGTTTCTTTACATCTTCAGGGGCTTAACCCTGGTGATCACCAGATGGCTGACTGGCGGGGCGACACGCGTCGATATTCAGGGTCTGGTAGGACAGTACGGCATTCAGGATGTGCCCCAGGCGCGCGAGTATATTCGCAGTGATTTTCTGGCACAGCTTTTCTCGGGTCAGGTCTGGGGTAGTCCCGCGCTGGTCAAGTGGCTGGGTAATATCGGTGTGATTCCGGTGACCACGCGGCAGGTACTTGACGCGGAGACAGGCTTGCGCGTTCCAGTCGATTTACCAATTATTGACGGTATTCCGGTGGCGGTTGGCTGGTGGCTGATCCTGACGATTGTGGCGATTATCCTTTTGCAACGTACCCAACTGGGCAACTGGATTTTTGGCACCGGTGGTCACGCGGAAAGTGCTCGTAACATGGGTGTACCCACCCAGCGCGTCAAAATCATCCTGTTTATGGGTACGGCAGTTTGCGCCACAATCTTATCACTCTTACAGGTTTTTGAGACGGGCTCGAGCGAGGTCTTGCGAGGACAACTCAAGGAGTTTGAAGCCATCATTGTGGCGGTTATTGGTGGCACTTTACTGACCGGAGGCTACGGAGCGGTGGCCGGTGCGTTTTGGGGGGCGCTGATCTATGGCATGATTGCTCGCGGGGTAGAGATTGTGCGCTGGATGCCGAATGACTGGTTCCGCATCTTTTTGGGAGTAGGGCTTCTGGCAGCTGTTTTGTTTAATACTTATATCCGCAAGCGGGCGACGGAGGTGAAGTGATGGCTGCGCTGGTTGAACTTAAGGACATCGTCAAGACCTTTGGCAATGTCATTGCTTTAAATGGGGTCAGCACCTCGGTCGATAAGGGACAGATTCTGTGCCTCTTGGGCGATAATGGTGCGGGTAAGTCAACACTCATCAAAACGCTGTCCGGCGTGCACAAACCTAGCCAGGGTCAGATTTGCATCGATGGGCAGCCGGTGACCTTCAACTCCCCCCGTGACGCTCAAAAAGCGGGAATTGCCACGGTACACCAGCATCTCAGCATTCAGCCACTGATGAGCATCACCCGCAACTTTTTCATGGGCCGCGAACCAACAACTTTCCGAGGTCCTCTGGGCTTTATGCGTATGGACTTTGCCAATAAAACGGCTCGAGAAGAAATGCGTAAGATGGGCATCGATATTCGCGATCCTAATCAGGTGGTCGGTACCATGTCGGGGGGCGAGCGGCAGGTTTTAGCGATTGCCCGCGCTATTTACTTTGGTGCCAGAGTATTGATTCTGGATGAACCTACCGCCGCCTTGGGTGTCAAACAGGCAGGCGTAGTCCTTAAGTACATTGCCCAGGCCAAGGCGCGGGGCATTGCAGTCGTTTTTATTACTCACAATGTCCACCACGCCTATCCGGTTGCAGACAAGTTCACCATTCTCAAGCGTGGGCAGTCCTACGGAACGTTTATGAAGACAGATGTCAGCCGTGAGGACGTGCTGGCAATGATGGCGGGCAAGGATGAACTGGACGCGCTCGAGGCGGAACTCGAGGAGTTTGCCAGAAGTGATGAAGCCAAAGGCTCAGAACTTGAAGCCCTGGCGGTGGCCGAGCGGACCTTGGCCGAAAGCCTGCATAAGGAAAGTGAACAGCTAAAAAAGCCTTAAGCCTGCTACTGCTCGCTAGCAGCGCCGTCTATGGCCCACTGGGCGTAGGCATCAACAAAGGTAAAGCTCGCACTGGCAGCACTACCCGATAAAAAGAACGTCAGAAAGTCGCTGACATCCTCGGCGCTGCTGCCAGCAAACATCTCACCGCCGGACTGACCCGCAAAACGACCTTCACTGATGACCAGACCCTCCAGGGCTTCTTCGGCGACATCCGCGGTGAAGCGCAGTTCGGTCAATAGCTTGCCAATCAGAACCTCATCACTGCGACCCAGATCACTGGCGTCATAGAGGCTGCTGCCGGTTTCAAGTTCCAGCATACTGATGTCTCGGCTGATGAGCTGGCGAATGAAGGATACCTCCCCGTCAACTGCAAAACTCAGGCTGCTTAGCGCCTTTTGCTCGGCGGCGCTGGCTTCAATGATAACCTGGTACTCTGCAGCAGGCAGATCCGTAGGCAAATCCAGACTGAGGTTATTCACCACATAACCAATCGCATTGCGCGGCGGACTAACCTCTATTTCACGCTCGCTTAATACAGCACCCGTACTATCCTGCAAACTAGCACGAACACTGATTCGACCAGGCAGTTCTGTACCGGGTGTGTAGAGTTCAAAAGCCAGGTAAAGCCTGTCACCGGGCTGAAAAGGCGCTGTTCCAAGCAGATTGGCTCCTAGCCCAAGGCGCGCCCCTGCACTGATTTCCAGCGGCGGTGGTGGGGCGCGCAGTACTGTGATGCGCGCCTGCGCCTGACTTGTAAAAGGTGCTTCCCCGCGCGCCAGGTAGGTTTCAAACTGAATGGCTGCCTCTTCGCGGCGACCTTTTTGTTCATACAAGGTGGCCAGGGCAAAGTGGACACCGACCTGCTTGGGAAAGAGCTCCAGAGCATTTTCCAGATCGATAATGGCCTCATCATCAACTTGGGGGTCGAGTGCCAGGGCGCGGCTGTAAGCGTCCATAGCCTGAGCTAATCTGCCGGTCACCGCTCGGGTTAAACCGAGGTTATAAAAGGCGATAAACTGGTTAGGATCAAGCTCAATAGCGCGCAGCGAGGCTTCTTCGCTCTGCTCGAGCAGTCCCAGCAGATAGGTTGCCCAACCGTAATTGGTCCAGTAAAGGTCGCTTTCGGGTACCAGGCGCACCGCAACGGCTAAGGCTTCAGCTGCCGCCATGGCGTCATCCTCATCAAAAGCGATAAATGACAGGCGCTCAAAAGGGTAAATAAAGCGTGGTGCCACCTGAGTCAGTTGTCTGAGCGACTGTTTTTCCAGCTCAGTGTTGTCCCGCATGTTGGCCAGCAGTGCCAGTGAGAGAAGCGCTGCGCGGTTGGACATGCTGAGGAGCACCTCGGCATCGGAACCCGTGTCAAGATCCATAACGGTACGGTAGGCCAGGCGTGCTGCCCGTCCATATGCCGAGGTCTCAGCTGCACGGTCAAAAGCCGTTTGTGCCAGGGTATCTTCTTGGGCGCTGGCATGCAGGGTGGCAATCCAGGTATGAATGACCGGCAAGCTGCTGGTTGTGGCAGCTTCTTGAAAATAGCCGATACTGAGGGTTTCATCCAGCGGTATCAGGTTGAGTGACATGGTTGCCAGGCGCAGACTGCCCCTGGCAGTATCAGCAGTGCTGACGGTTTCAAGATCAGTTTTGAGTGCGGCCAGCCGTGGCTCATCACTGACACTCTCTGGCACTGAGTTAATCAGGCTGAGCGCTTCGTTTAGCTCTCCGCCACCTACCAGTGCTACGGCGCGAACATAATCCCCATAGGAGCCTGATAAGTCCAGCTCACTGCTTGATGAACTGGCGCTGACCCCTAGGCGACTAGAGATAACTGCGATAATTTTCCGGGCTAGCAGCGCGGGGTCATCGGCAGCGGCACTGACACGAAAGCTACGGGTCCGTGATCCATCAATCAGCAGGACTTCTGCCTCGAGGCTGCCATCAATAAAGCGGACGCTGCCGGAGATGAGCTGGTCAGCACCGTATACCTCAAGAAGCAGACGCGCACCTTCAGGAGTGTCCAGTGGCTCTGACAATCTCAGCAAGCTAAAAAAACCACCATCGGCAATCAGGGGTGCTGCCAGGTTTGGGCTAATGTCCGGCCCAATAACCTCGAGCGCGTTTTCCAGAGCTTCGGCTAGTTTGTCAGCTAGAGCAACACCCAAAAGCACATCCTGACTGCTGAAAGGGTAGATAACCAGGTTGCGCGCCAGGGCACTGGAACCAAAAAGCAGGACAAGTATCACGACAATGATGCGCATACGACCTCCATATGGCCCTAGGCTAGCACGCCTACATGGGTCACAGTCGGTATGAGAATCTACTTTTAGCCTTGATGAACCTTGATTAAACAGGGTTCCATGTTTGTTTTGCCAGAAGGTTCACTGACCAAGTCTTGCTTACCGGGTCTATGCTTGCTCAGTCACTCGCTTTAATCCAGTAATTCCTCGAGCTCCTCTAACAGCTCACCAGCCTGTTGCGCGTTGCGCGTCACAACCAGGATGGTGTTCTGACCTGCAATCGTACCGATGATTTCGTCCTTGTCGAGCTTGTCAATGACATAGGCAATACCGGTGGCATGCCCTTCATCGGTGTTGATGACAAGAATGTTTTCTCCACGTTCAAGATTGCGTACAAAGAGCTTGAAACGCTGAGCCAACTCACCCATGACATCTTCCTGGGCTGCTAAGGGGGTGGAGCGGTAGCGGTGCTGCCCATCGCCAGCAGGTATCCGCACCAGGCGCAATTCATTGACATCGCGGCTGATGGTCGCTTGCGTTACCCGAATACCACGCTGATGCAGGTGCTCAGCAATTTCTGCTTGTGTGGAAACAAACTCTGCTTCCACCAGTTCTTCTATAAGGCGTTGTCGATACTCTTTACTCGGCATATTTATACATTAACCCGTGAATCCTACGAAATAACATGCTGATAATACAGAATATACCGAATAATCTGAGTTATATCAGCGTTCAGGCGTTGTTCAGACCCGGTTGGCTAAGCTGGCAGCATGAAAGAAGCCCAGATGTACCAAACAGTCAAAAGTTATATCCTGCAATTCGGTACAAGTGAATATATTCTTCAGAACCTGGCTACAGATGAGTGGCACAGCTTTGATACAGTCGAAGCCCTGGTTCATCATCTAAAAAGGGAGTTTTCTGATTCATGGGAGGTCATGGGATGAAAGCCTTAATGAGTGTTTTCCTTTTTTGGCTGCCACTGGCGTTAGCGCAGTGGTCAGATGAGTTTGTTTTAGAAGCAGAAACAGTCAGTGCCTTTTGCGGTCAAAATCTGCAAGCCATGCTCGAGGGCTATTTCAGTGCAGTCTCGGGTGGTATGGCCGTCTTTAGCGCTCAGGGGGCACCAGAAGCAAGCATCAGTATCCGGGTTTTGCCTTCTGTGCTCATGGGTGGCAGTTCGCCATCCAACCTTTTTGAAGAGATAAAACGTGAGGCGCAGAGCAAAGACAACGTAGCAGTCAGTGATCTGGGCATGGGTGACCGAGGGTTGCTTGTCATCACCTATGACCGTGATGGGTCTGAAACAGGACGTACAGTCTGGTTCTCACTGGGGGATCTTGTAGCGACCGTCTCTAGTCCTACAGGCTCGGAGCAGGCAGCATGTTCTTCGGGTGGAGTGATGTCTTTAGCAGCATATATGCTCGGCCAACTTGCTTTTGAAGCTGACCTGGCTGATTCAAACAGCCTTATGGATCCTGAGCTGGAAGTGTGGCGCGACGAACTTCTCAAGGACGCAGAGCGCGTAGCTCTGCCTTCCTGCTACTTTTGTTGCTCGCTGTACCACTGCCAAAACCTGCTGACGCCCTCTTGCATGGAGACCAGCGGCTCAAAGCCCAGTAGGCGCTGCGCTTTGCTGATATCAGCGTAAGTGACGTAGACATCGGCCTCGAGTTTGGGCTGTGGTCGAAGATTCGCTTTGCGCCCGGCCAGCTTCTCCATCGCTTGAATAAACTCAGCTAAAGACTGAGGTTTGCCCCGACCCAGGTTGATAATTTCGTAGCCCAGAGGTTTGTCAAGCGCAGCCACGACACCCGCCACAATGTCGCTGACATAGGTCCAGTCACGGCGCATATCACCTTCATAGAGCGGGATTTCCTTACCGTAGTAGAGGCTTTCTGCCAGTAAATAGGCCATCATATCGGGGCGATTTCTGGGGCCATAAACCGTAAAAAAGCGCGTGGCGGTAAAGTTCAGCTTAAAGAGTTTGTGATAGGTATAGGCCAGCAGTTCGGCTGCCCGCTTGGAGGCGGCATAGGGTTGAGGTGGCTGGGTGCAGGGGTCACTTTCCACAAAGGGTATGGCAGCGGTGTCACCATAGATCGAGGAGGTCGAAGCAAAGACAACATTGCTCAGACGAAACTCACGCGCGGCGTCCAGCAGGTGCTGCGTTGCCACCAGGTTCACATCCATGTAGAGTGCCGGGTTCATCACCGAGTTACGCACGCCTGCCATAGCAGCAATATGCGCCACAGTGTCAAACTGCTGCGCCTCAAAAAGATCAAACATCGTCTGGCGGTCACGGATATCCTGCTCGAGTACCCTGACACCCTTTACGCTCAGCTCTGCAGCCGTTATTCGCTTGATGGCAGGATCATAGTAATCATTAAAGTTATCTACGCCTACCACATGATCTCCCCGGGTCGCCAGTACTTCGGCAAGCTGAGAACCAATAAAACCTGCTGCACCCGTAACGAGAACCTTCATTTACTTGTCCCAGGCACGAATCATTATCTGACCATCTTTGAGTTGGGCCACCTCAGGATGGGTGATTGAAGCGTTCGAAGAATCTCCAGCCTGCGCCAAGGCCCCGGCAATTCTGAGTTGAGGACTCAGGATGCGCTGCGCCCAGATAATCGCATGTTCATTACCACTGACGCCTGCATGGGCCACACCCCGCAGGTTTCCCACCACGATGATGTCATTTTCGGCTACCAGCTCTGCACCTGCATTCACATCGCCCAGAATCACCAACGAGCCACTGGCCTCAACCAATGCGCCGCTGCGAATGGTACGCGCCAGCACCAGTGTCTCGGCTTTGGTCTGGGTGACAACGCCAGGTGGGCGCAGTTGGGTGACTTCGCCCCCCAACTCACGAATATAGCTGACAGCTGTCTCAATCAGATCATAGGGAAGTTTTTCGCTGACTTCAATAATGACCTTGTTGGTGAATAACTCCCTGGATTCAGCTACAGCTTGCCTGAAGCTGTCTGCGTTATCACCAGCATCCAGACTGAGCAAAATACCGCCTCTTGTTCCACGTGTTTTCATGGTTCCTCAATTCCAAAATAAGCCGAAATAAAGTCTCTGGTTGTGGGCACCGCGACACTGGTGCTGCGGTCACCATGCTCAATAAACACAGCCACGACCAGCTCGGGGTTATCCATCGGGGCGTAGCCCGTAAACCAGACATGATCATACCCTGTCCCACGGGCATTTTGCGCGGTTCCGGTCTTGCCAGCCACCACAATCGGATAGCGGGCAGCCGGACCCATAATACGGCTGCTGCCATAATCGGTAATCATTTTGCGCATGCCTGTCTGAATGACATCCCAGTAGCGTCCGGAAATGACGTTTTGTTCCGGCTCCTGGGCTTCACTGCCGATTTGCTGGACCAGTTGAGGTGTGACAAACTGACCATCCAGCGCAATGATGGCGCTGAGTTGCGCCACCTGCAAAGGTGTTGCCAGAATATCACCCTGACCAATAGATGAGTTCAAGCTAAAACCTGGTAACCAGCCATACTGATAGTGAGCATTAGCCCAGTCCTCGCTAGGGATAAGTCCCGCTTTTTCTTCGTTTAGACCAATACCCACGAGTTGACCAAAACCCAAACTGCCCGCATGACGCGTCAGTGAGTCAATGAAGGGTGACCAACCTGCTCGCCTGGCATCAGGGGTATCAAGCAAAGCGCGCCAGTAGTAGGTATTGCAACTATCAGCAATCGCGTCCATGATGTCGTAACTGCCACGTGATGATGGATAGGACCAGTTATTCCAGCGTATGCCGCCAAAGTTCAGCGAGGCGGAACAGGCGTACTGACGGTTAGGCGTCACAAAGCCATCCTCGAGCAGGGCAATGCTGGTTACCAGCTTGAACGTTGAGGCGGGGGGATAGGTTTCCACGGCGCGGTTCATCATGGGCAGGTTACGGCTGTCATTCAGTAGGCTGGTGACGCTTTGGACATCGCTTGGGCGCTTGGTAAAGACGTTCTGATCAAAACTTGGTGAACTGGCCATAGCTAAAATCTCGCCGGTTTTTGGGTTCAGGGCAATAAGGGCCCCCCGTACCTGTTCTTCCAGAGGCAAATTGCGACTTTGTCGCTCAGTATTGACGTACTGCAAAGCGCCAACAAGCACATCTTCAGCGATGCGCTGGGTCGTGGGGTCGATGGTCAGAACAATGTCCTGCCCCGGTATTGCAGTCTGGGTAGTACGTGAGTGCAGGACGACACCGCGGTGATCTACCTGGACCTGCATGACGCCTGCCTCACCAAAGAGTTGTTGCTGATAACTCGCCTCAATACCCATGACACCCACGAGTTCATCCAGAGCGTAGCCTGGAAAGCGCCCCTTGGCTTCGGTGGTGTAGCCGACAACCTGCGCTGCCAGATTGGTTGGATAGGTGCGTTCAATGCGCTCGCGAAGGTATAAATTGCCCTGTCCAGCCACGAGTTCCTCGATGGCTGGAATCAGGTCATCGGCGATATTATAGGCGATAGCTGCACCGAACTGCCGCTGCTCTGCATCGCGAAAATCCGGTGGCTCGGGCAGGGTTTCAACAGCCAGCAAAAATGACAGGCGTTCCCAATGTTTGATGTCCCCTCCCCAGTACATCAGGTCATAGGCCACGCGGTTATCCGCCAGGACAGTGCCATCTCGAGCCAGAATCCGACCTCGTAAAGGGGAGATGCGACTGTTGACTCGAGTATTTTCTTCACTTTGCAGGCGTAGTTCATCTGCCATGACAAACTGCAAATGTATCAGGCGGATAGTGAAAATCACCATCAGTGACATGATGATGGCCAGCACAAAACGCAAGCGAGCAATCATAAGGCGTCCTCCCGCATGAGTAGGCTACGCTCTATGAGTTTTTCTCCCCAGGGCAAAATAATAAAACTCAGCAGCAAAGTAAATACCAGCTCAATGAATGCGACTTGCAAAGCGGCAGGCAGTACTACCAGTGAGCCTGTTTGCCAAACCAGCAAGGGGGCAATAGCTAACCACTTGGCACATAGCGCGACAGTCACAATCAGCGTTTGAGCAAAAATGCCACGTTGAGAGATTTGCATTCTGGCAAAGGATGCTGCCAGGGCTGCCGCTGCCAAACCAAAAGCATGAAGCCCCAAAATGCCATGTCCAACAATATCCTGAAGCAGGCCAATCGCGTAGCCAAGCAAGACCAGTTGCCAGGCGCCCAAGCGTCCAAGCAGAACGAGCAGGGCTAAAAGAAACAGATCCGGCGCTGGCAAAGGGGCGGGCAAAGCACTGAACAAACCTTGCGATAAAAACAATATCAGAAAAAACAAAAGCAACCTCATAGGCTAAACCCCATCTGCGGTATGCTGGCGATATCGATCCTGGAAAAAGTAAAAGATGACAAGCAGCAGACCATAGGTCTGTAGTTTACCCGCTTTTATTTGTTAGGATAGATGTAAGATGTCTCAAACGTACTGTCTGAGACTGATTCAGGGCGTCAATCATTGAACTGGGGATGATGAGATTGCAGGAACGTGTTGATGGTGAGTATCTTGAGGAAGCCCTGGATACCCTTTCTATAGGGGTAATGATTTACGCTGCCAAGCGTGACAAAAATAGTACCATCACAGACTTTGTCTGGCTTTATCTGAATCACTTTGCTGTAGAGCTGAGTGGAAAGACAAAAAAAGAGCTCTATACCCTGTCGCTCTTAGAGGTATTTCCCGAACATCTCAGCAACGGTATGTTTGACATTTACAGCGCTGTTACCAATACTGGAGAGGCGTATCAGAACGAGATTGTGCTTTCCTCCCCAATAAGCGCAGAGGATGTCTGGCTCGAGGTCTTGGTATCCAAAATTCACGATGGGGTGATTGTTGTTTTTAGGCCCATTACGGAGCGCAAACAACGTGAAAAAGATTTTCAGGAGATGGCCTTCCGTGACGCGCTGACCAATCTGCACAACAGGCGCTACCTCTCAGAGTATGCCACCACCATCCTGTCACTTGCTCGTCGCCAGCAGTTTACTATATCGGTCTTGTACATTGACCTGGTGAACTTTAAGGCAGTTAATGACCAGTTTGGGCATCATACAGGTGATGAGGTACTGCGGCAGATTGCGCGGCGTATGGCTGGGCTAAAACGACATCCTGATATTCTTTGCCGACTGGGCGGGGACGAGTTTATTTTGCTCATGCCCAATACCACGAGTGCTCAAGCCCTGCAAGTGGCCCAACGCTTTATTCAAAACCTGACCAAACCTTTTAAAATTTCTGGTTTGGACTATCATCTCCAAGCCAGTTTTGGAATTGCCTCGAGTCAGGGTCAGACCAGCCTCGAGGAACTGATGCACCGGGCTGATCAGGCTATGTATGTTGCTAAACAGCGCAAACAGAGCGAGCGCTTCGCAGTGGCAGTTTATGATAGCGCTGATGACACGGCCTAAGTAAGCTGGGTCGATAAAATACACACAGTATTTAATATTTTTGTCAGCATTGACCTGCTAGAGTGCTGTTCAGTGAGTGCTGATGTGTAGGTAGCAGCGCTTTCACAATGCTCAGCGTCATCTGGAGGTCCATTATGGACGTACGTCGTGTATCAGCAGCCGAAGCCCATTATCACCTGCCTCAGGGCAGCAGCGCCATCACCGAAGACGATTTCAGTGGTATTGACTGGAACGAGATTTTTCTCTTTACTGACGAGGATGACGAGTCATAGATTGCAAGACCATCTCTCAGAGGCCCCCGTCAGTATTCAGGACAGGCGCTCGAGTTCTACCTGAGGCAAAATAAGCTCAATGGTGTCGCGGTAACACAGCTCTGTACCTGGTGTGGTGGCAGTAGCCGTGCCACAGGCAACACCCAACCTCAATACTTCATCCAGGCTTTTGTCTTCCGCCAGGGCTACCAGCGCGCCAGCCAGCATTGAGTCACCAGCGCCTACCGCCGAATTGGTTTTTACCCTGGGGGGTACGGCTTTCCAGGCACTTTCTCGGGTCACGAGTACTGCGCCGTCTGCTCCGAGACTGCACAGCACGATGCTAACACCCGCATTGAGGGCGACATCAGCCGCTCGCACCGCGTCATCATAACTGCGGACAGGCTCTCCGGTTAAGCGCTCGAGTTCGTACTGATTGGGCTTGATCAGGTACACGCCCGCGGCCACGGCGCTTTTGAGAGCATCGCCATCAGCATCAGCGGCTACCTTGACCTGATCGCGGATGGCGTAGCGAATCATGGCAGTATAAAAGTCGCGTGGCATACCGTCAAGAAGTCCGCCACTCAATAGCAAAAAATCAGGCTGCCGCAAGTCCAGAATGCTTTCAATCAGCGCTTCAACCTCATCCTGGGTGACGCTGGCACCCGGACCGGATACCCGTATTTGCTGTCCAGCATCGTCCTGAATAATGGCATTGGTGCGGGTAGGTTCTTTATGATGAGTGAACCAGGTGCGTACCCCCTCGGCCTTCAGTAAGGCCTCAATTTCGATGCCCGAACCCCCTCCGACAAAACCCATCGCCACCGTTGGATGTCCAAGCCGGGCTGCCACCCGGCTAACATTGATGCCCTTGCCACCCGGGGCGCGAAGCACTTTTTTGGAGCGGTTGGTATCATCAAACTTGATGGTCTGTATGCGGTAGGTTAGGTCAAGCGCTGGATTAGCGGTAACAGTGTGAATCATGCGGGCATCATATCAGGCTGCTTATCAGCCTCAGTGAATCACAGCAGTAAAAATCATGTATCTAGCTTTGCAGCTTAAGCAAGTGTTCACTCCACAGGTCATTCCCAGCTCCCTACTCGCTCTTCTCGGGATAAATCATTGGGTTTATCCGGAACTGGTATTACCTAACTCACAATTGGAAGAAGTGGCCCCGGGTTTTGGGGTTCACTTCTTTGCTGCACATTATTTCTCGGTGAATTTGATCTCTCAGTGAATTTGCGCACCCCGTCGGTGTCGAATTGTCTGAGATCACATCCAGAACGGACAACGCTAACCGCTACATGATTCGTGAAAACGCTAAATAGTCCCGATAACTGGTATAAACACTCATGCCCTCCACCAGCAAGCACGTGGTCAGCATCGGTCTGGGCTCGAGCCAGCGAGATACCCGTCTGGAAGTGCGGCTTTTGGGTCAGGATATTATTATTGAGCGGCGCGGTACCGATGGCGACATGCGCCAGGCCGCAGCTTTGTTTGAGGAGCTGGATGGCAAGGTGGACGCTTTTGGTCTGGGAGGTACCGACCTGTTTTTTCGGCTGGCAGGCCGTGATTACTACCAGCAGGATTCCTTGCGTCTGGTGCGTCACGCCAAAAAAACCCCGGTGGTCTGTGGGGCAGGGCTCAAGGATAGCCTCGAGCGTCTGGTGGTGCAGGAGCTTGATGCCAGCCTGCACTTCGCTGGCAAAAAAGTTCTGATGGTCGTGGCGGTTGATCGCTTTGGCATGGCGGAAACCCTGGCGGCCCTGGGAGCAGATATGATCTATGGTGACATCATCTTTGCTTTGGGGCTGCCCCTTGCCCTGCGCACTTCCGGGCAGCTTAAGCTGCTGGGGCGTTGGCTGTTACCTGTTACTACCCGCTTACCGATTCAGTGGCTGGCTCCCACGGGCAAGAATCAGGAGCGTTCCGTGTCGGGCTGGCGTGAGCGCTACTACCGCTGGGCCGATGTTATTGCCGGAGATTATCACTTCATCATGCGCTTTGCGCCTCAGGACCTGCGCGGCAAAATCATGCTGACCAATACCACTACCAGCGAGAACGTTGCCTTGCTGCAGCAGCGAGGGCTTAAGACACTCATCACCACGACACCGCGGATAAATGGGCGCAGTTTATCGACAAATATGCTCGAGGCTGCCTTTGTGGCGCTGGCAGGTAAGTATCCCTTGTCTGTAGCTGATTACACTGAGCTGATTCGGCGCGCTGGCATCAGACCGGATATTCAGGTGCTGAATCCCTAGCATATACACAGCGACCTGCAATATAGACTTCCTGCAGCAGCGATCGTCCCCAGTGATAAAAGGGCTCGAGCGCCCAGTGACTGTCAACCACGATAAAATCTGCTGGACTGCCCACCTCCAGGCGACCGAGGCGCGGCTCTCCCAGAGCGTCAGCGCTGTGGGCTGTGCCGCAGAGCAGGCTTTCCTCAACACTCAGACCGCCAAGGGCCGTCCCGAGTTGTAAGCACAGCAACAGGCTGTACATAGGGCTGCTGCCTGGATTGTGGTCGGTGGCTATGGCGACTTTGACACCCGCGTCCCACATGGCACGAAGTGGCGGAAAGGGCTTTTGCAGGATGATGGTTGCCCCCGGCAGAGCTGTGCCGATAGTTCCTGCTGCTGCCAGAGCCTGCCAGTCGGCGGTGGTGCTCTGTTCCAGATGATCTGCCGATAGACCCTGAAGCTCTGCGACTAACTGCGCTGCACCTCGGTGCTCGAGTTGTTCGGCGTGTGCTTTGATCTGCAGCTGATGTTTCAGTGCCGCTTCCAGAATCTGGCGACTCTCAGCCAGCGTAAAAGCACCCACATCACAAAATACATCCACGGCGCTTGCCAGACCCGCCCCTTTGACCTCTGGAATGAGTTCATCGCAGAACATATCGATATAGTCCTGTCGCTGCCAGTTCTCTGGGATGACATGGGCCAGGAGCGTCGGGATAAAGCGCTGGTTTAAGTCCTGGTTGAGCCGCTGCACGACACGCAACATTTTCAGTTCGTGCTCGGCGCTGAGCCCATAGCCAGACTTGACCTCGAGGCTGGTGACACCTTGGGCTAGAAACAGTGCGGCTCGCTTTTTAGCCAGTTCGTAGAGTTCATCCTCGTTGGCGGTCTGGGTAGCGCGCACAGTGCTGTGGATGCCGCCACCCGACAGCAATATGCTTTCGTAGCTCACACCCTTGGCACGCTGGAGGTAATCTTCCAGTCTCGAGCCCGCCCAAATCAGGTGTGTGTGGCTATCAACCAGTCCAGGCAGTACGCCGCGCTGCCCAAGTGATACCATATCCGCTGTGACTGGGGCCTTATCTCTTTTGCCTATCCACACGATGACACCGCCCTGAACGAGCAAGGCGGCGTCGCTAAGGCGCTGGTACGGTGTATACAGCTCAGTGATATCTGTGAATAGAATCATGTCGTGATGTCTGGCAGGTCCAGCTGCCGTTCTTTGGCTGTGTGAATGGCTTGCTCATAACCCGCATCCGCATGGCGCATCACGCCTGTGCCTGGGTCGTTGAGCAACAGGCGTGAGAGACGCTCATGGGCCTCCTGACTGCCGTCAGCCACACTCACCTGTCCTGCGTGCAGACTGTAGCCCATGCCGACGCCACCACCATGATGAAAACTTACCCAGCCAGCACCGGATACCGCATTGAGTGCGAAGTTGAGCAGCGGCCAGTCAGCAACGGCGTCGCTACTGTCGAGCATAGCTTCGGTTTCACGGTAGGGGCTAGCGACGCTACCACTATCCAGATGATCCCGTCCCAATACAATCGGGGCGCGCAGCTCACCACGCCTGACCATGTCGTTAAACAAGAGTCCTGCCTGGTCGCGTTCTCCGTAGCCAAGCCAGCAGATGCGCGCTGGCAGGCCCTGAAACTTAAAGGTCTTGGTACCTTCTGTGAGCCACTGGTGCAGTGCTGCATCTTCAGGAAACAGCTTCAGCAATGCCTGATCCGTTTTATAAATGTCCTCGGGGTCTCCTGAAAGCGCTACCCAGCGAAACGGCCCGCGACCTTCGCAGAACTGGTCGCGGATAAAGGCTGGTACAAAGCCCGGATAGGCAAAGGCGTCGCCGTAGCCCCCCTGTTTTGCCATAGCCCTCAGGTTATTGCCATAGTCAAAGGCAATCGCGCCTTGCTTCTGCATCTCAACAATCGCCTCACAATGCACTGCCATAGCCTCAAAGACGCGCCTCTGGTAGCCCTCATGGTCTTTGGCTCGGGTCTCGGCGGGGTCTTCATCTGCCTGGCTGGGTGGGATATAGCCGATGCTTGGGTCGTGGGCACTGGTTTGGTCGGTCACCAGCTCGGGTATGAAGCCCAGGCGCAGCATTTCCGGCAAGACCTCGGCTGCATTGCCCAGCAGGCCGATACTGAGTGCCTGACCCGCCGCTTTGGCTGCTTCAGCCTGACGGATAGCGTCTTGCAGATTGCTGGTCCAGGTATCCAGATAGCCTGTGTCAAGTCGCCGCTGAATGCGGGATTCATCGACCTCAACAACAATAATCACCCCACCACAGAGCGTAACAGCCAGGGGTTGTGCGCCACCCATGCCTCCCAGACCCGCGCTCACGGTGATGGTTCCCTTGAGTGAGGCGGCAAAGTGTTTGCGGGCAGCCGCGGCAAAGGTCTCGTAGGTTCCTTGCAGGATGCCCTGCGTGCCGATGTAAATCCAACTGCCTGCGGTCATCTGACCGTACATCATGAGCCCCAGCTTATCGAGGCGCTCAAACTCATCCCAGTTGGCCCAGTTGCCTACCAGGTTGCTGTTAGCGATAATCACACGCGGCGACTCGGGAAAGGTGCGGAACACTCCAACAGGCTTACCCGACTGTACCAGCAAGGTCTCATCGTTATTTAAGCGCTTAAGAACCTCGAGAATCTTGTGATAGGCCTGCCAGTTGCGGGCGGCTTTGCCCCGTCCACCATAAACAATTAAGTCCTCGGGTCTTTCGGCATTGGCTGGATCAAGGTTGTTCATTAGCATGCGCATGGCGGCTTCCTGAATCCAACCCTTGGCACTTTTGCGGTTGCCAGTCGGGGCGTGAATAATGGGGATCTCGTTCATAGGCTTCCTTTCGCTCTGGCTCTGAGAAA
Organism: uncultured bacterium; assembly: GCA_964655595.1. GTDB lineage: Bacteria > Deinococcota > Deinococci > Deinococcales > Trueperaceae > CAZZPQ01. The sequence goes on along the minus strand of CAZZPQ010000028.1, from coordinate 8,353 downwards.
ATGCCAGATAATTATGGCAGCCAGGCGACTGGTTTGATCGTCCTGGTCAAACTGGGGGTTGACTTCAGTTATCTCGAGCATGCGGCTGCGCGGGTCACTGCCGGCCATATCTGCCAGCTCACAAAGTTCCCAGGCGCTTAAGCCCAAGGCGTTGGGAGCACTGACGCCTGGGGCTGCTGCGGTCACGTCCATGTCCAGACCCCAGAATATCGCTGTTGGATGACTGGCAAGCAATTCGCTGAGCACGGCGCGGATGCCCGCTTGTTTTAGCTGCTGACTGGAGATACAGCGAACCCCCAGCGCTGCCAGATAGCCAGCGTGCTGGGCTGAATTGCTGTGCGCCTGATAGCCCAGCTCATAGAAGCTGCTGGCACTCAGTTTGCCTTCATCGAGCAGTTGCCGATAGGGAGTACCGCTATTGCGTACGGGATGGGCACGCACATCGAAGTGGGCATCGATATTGACAGCCATAAGCTCAGGATGAACTCGGGACAGGGCGCTGACATTGGCATAGCTGATGTCGTTGCCACCCCCCAGCACAATGAGCTGCTTCCCATCCTTTAGGACGTGTTCGACGATGCTTTGCTGACGCTCGTGAATCTCTTCTAGGCTGCCCTGTACCAGGTTGTCGCCCAGATCGAAAAGCCGAAGCTCCGTCACATCCCAGCTGCTCAATTTGTAGAGCTGTCGCCGGATGGCTGCTGGTGCCAAGGCTGCCCCGGGGCGTCCCTGGTTGCGTCTGACACCCTCATCCTGTGGGCAGCCCAAAATAACGATATCAGATTCTTCATAGGCCGCCCTGCCACGACTGACAGTTTCGCCGAGGCGAAGGTCCTCAGGATCATGGCGCTGGTAAAACAGCTCAGCTGCTGCTGCTGTTATGAAGTCCCACATGCTGTCCTTCCTGTGGCTGAAACTCTGTCTCGAAGCTGTATACATCGCCGCGCATCAGATAGGTTACCCAGGTAACAGGTTGCTTTAGGGTGTAGGTGAGGCGCTCGAGCACAAAGCCTGGCATGGGTGTCTGACATTCGAAGCGCGAAGCCTGTTCCTCGGTCAACAGGCTTACACTCAACCGCTGCCATACCTTGGTCAGTGGCAGATTGAGCTTATTGATCAGTAACTCGTGAATACTTTCCTGTTCGAGGTCTTCCTTGAGGATACTCGAGCACAGTTCATAGTTGAGAAAGCGCTTTTCCTCTAAGACTACTCTGTCATCCAGACTGCGCAGGCGATGCACAAAGACCGCCCGGCGGACGCCCAGGCGCTCCTGAGTGACTGCATCTGGTCTGACAGCTTTGGCTGCCAGCACCTGGGTCTTGGCTGTCGCCCCCAGGTCTTGTGCGTAGCTTCTAAAGGGTTTAATGTTCAGAAAACCCTGACTGAACTGGGGTTTTTTAAGGATGCTGCCGCGCCCAGGAGTGCGCAGGAGATAACCCTCTTGCTCGAGTTGGCTGAGAGCCCGCCGGGCGGTCATTCGGCTCACCTGAAAGCGTTGTGCCAGCGCATGTTCTGAAGGAAGTGACTCACCAAAAGCATAGGCGCCGGTGCTGATTTCGCTGAGTAACTGGTCTTTGATGCGCTGATACTTGGTCATTCTTTACCTTCAGATTGTATATACAATACACAAATATACCACAACTGTCTATCCCGGTTTCCGCTATGGCTATAGCAAGCTTTATGGTTGTGGCTCATAAAAGAATGATACTTTTTTGAGTGGTGAGGCCTGATTTGTACGGAAAGAGGGACGATAAACTCTTTCTGAGCGCCAAATCCAGTCATATTTGAACGACTACCTGGAAATTCACCGACACTCTACTTGGGCAGGTATCTTGTAAGCTGTCTATACAAATAGTAAACTCTATTGCACAAGGAGATTTGTCATGTCTATCACCCTCGATACCCAGCTGAGCCTTTGGGACTTCATACAGGTTGTTCGCGAGCAGCAATCAGTCAGTCTGAGTGATCATGCCCTGGAACGCATCAACCAGGGTCGCGCCTATGTTGAGAGCTTATTGGCTCAAGACCAGCTTGTATACGGTATCAATACGGGTTTTGGCAAGTTTGCCTCGGTTCGTATTGCTGCTCATGAGGTGCGTGAACTGCAGCGTAACCTGCTTTTATCTCACGCCATCGGTGTAGGTGAAGCCTTTACTACGGAAGTGGTGCGGGGCATGCTGCTGCTGCGCGCTCAGTCTTTGGCCCAGGGTTACTCGGGGGTCAGACCCGAGCTGATTGAGACGCTGCTGGCTTTTTTGAATAAAGGGATTCATCCAGTCATTCCCTCACAGGGCTCCGTTGGAGCCAGTGGCGATCTGGCACCCTTGGCACATATGTGCCTGCCGATCATTGGTGAAGGTGAGGTCGAATATCAGGGAAAGATTTTAGCTTCAGCTCAGGTCCTCGAGGCTTGTGGGCTTAAACCTATGGTCCTCGAGGCCAAGGAAGGGCTCGCGCTCATTAATGGCACCCAGGCAATGACTAGCCTTCTGGCCCTTTTGGTGGTAGACGCTCACATATTGCTGAAAAACGCTGATATCGCTGCTGCTATGACGGTTGAAGCCCTCAAGGGTAGTCATCGCCCCTTTGATGCGGCGGTCACTCGACTGAGGCCACATCCGGGCGCAGTGACTGTTGCCAGGAATATCAGCCGTCTGCTGGAAAACTCCGAGATACAGCGATCCCATATCGACTGTGACAAAGTTCAGGATGCCTATAGTCTGAGGGCTGTGCCACAGGTGCATGGTGCTTCGCGTGATGCTCTTAGGCATGTGACAGAGATTGTGCAGCTCGAGTTAAACAGTGTGACCGATAACCCGCTTATTGTCTGGGATGAGTCCAAGGTCATCTCAGCAGGCAACTTTCATGGGCAACCGCTGGCGCTAGCGGCGGATTATCTGGCTATCGCGCTGGCGGAAATCGCCAATATCAGTGAGCGCCGCATAGAGCAGATGCTCAATCCGTCTCTTTCGGGCTTGCCCGCCTTTCTGGCTGCGCAGGGTGGGCTTCACTCTGGTTTGATGATCAGTCAGTACACTGCCGCGTCACTGGTCAGCGAAAACAAGGTGCTGGCGCATCCGGCCTCGGTGGACTCCATTCCCACCAGTGCCAATCAGGAAGACCACGTGTCAATGGGCACCCATGCCTGCCGCAAGGCGCGCAGTATCTTTGAAAACAGCCTGCTGGTACTGGCAATTGAGGTTGTTTCAGCAGCGCAGGCGCTGGACTTTCACCTTCCTTTGCGCCCGGCGCTTGCCATAGAGGCCGTTCATAAACACCTGCGCAAAGAGATTCCCCACCTGGACAAGGACCGTTATCTGCGACCCGATCTGGACAAAGTCGTCAGACTCATTCGTTCGGGGGAACTCATCACCATTATCGAGGCAGACACAGGGCAGCTTGACTAGCTTTCGTTTGCTGCCAGCACCAGCAGCGCTGCACGGTAGCCCAAAAAGCCCAGACCGATGATGCTGCCTTTACAGACAGCGGCAATCATGCTCTTATGCCTGAAGGATTCGCGCGCATGAACGTTTGAGATATGTACCTCAATCGTGGGCAGAGCAATACCGCTGATAGCGTCCCGTAGCGCCACTGAGGTATGCGTCAGGCCGCCTGGGTTGATAATGATACCGCTGGCGCCTTCATCCTGTGCCCCGTGCAGCCAGTCCAGGATTACGCCCTCATGGTTGGACTGGCGACACAGGACTCCAAGACCATAGTCCTGACCCCAGCTTTGGCACTGCGCCTCGAGATCAGCTAGCGTCGCCCGACCATAGATCTCGGGCTCACGCTTACCCAGAAGGTTGAGGTTGGGACCGTTAATGACCAGTATCATAGGCTTCACGGCAAGACTCGAGCCAGTAACTGCTGAATCGGTTCATCACTGAGCCGCCGCAGTTCACAGGTTTCGTGGTCACGGCACAACGTCACGTAAAAATAGCGCCGCCCATTTGAGTTGGGCACTTCGATGCGAAAAAGTTGCAGGTAGTGTTTAGCAGCGCTGTTTTGACAAAAGTCACAGCAGAGCTGGATATGCTGGTTACCTGCGGGCGTCACCGGACTCAGGCGCAATAGGGCTGCTCCGCTATGGTCACAAAGCCATACATCACCTTCAGAAGCTGCCCTAAGATGATAACGACTGGTCTTGGGAACCAGTCGCTCAGGCGTTTCCGGGAAGAACTCGAGCACGATCTGCCGTGCTGTATAGGTTTGTCGTGGTTCATCACTCACAATACAGTCATTATACCCCAAGCCACCTCAGGGTAGAAACACATCCAGCACGATATCATTCACGGCTTCCAGCACCGCATAGACGGGCGCACCGCCATCGGGGAAGCGAACCGTAAAAACGTTCCAACCCTGCTTAAAAGTAAGCTCAGTGCCGCTGCCAACAATCGTCACATCTCTATCGACATAGACCAGACTGAAAAAGCCAATGGGTTCCTCGAGGCTGGCGACTCCGATAAAGGTGCGGTCGATAGCGACATTATCAAAGACCTCATTCTCATTCGTATCTACATACATGTTTAATAGCGCCCTGGCATAACTTGCGCCGCTCGTTCTCACTTCGTACTCGTTTTGCAAGCCCGGAAACAGAATGGCTCCACTGGTAAAGGGTCTGAGTTCGCTGTCTGCAACTGCGGTTGTCTCAATGCGAAAGGTTCCTGCCACAGGAGGTGTGCTGTGAATCTCACGCTGCCAGGCATTGTCACGGTTGACCAGGTGAATCGCTACGCGCGTGCTTTCAGGAACAGGCTCTTCGGTCTTGATGATGCCGCTCAAAACAGCTTGCTGCTCAGCCAAACCCCAGGGGATGATTAAGCTTATTAGAATGATGACTAGTCTCATAGTTTCTCCAGACGACGATAGCTTAGCATACAGCCTGCTACCGTCAGTTCATGCTCTTTTCACGCTGACTTCATACGACCATGCGGTCGTGTCAGCAGTCCAGTATGACATATGTTGCCAAGGGCATTGTGCTGTGCGGGTCACGGCAGACCACAGCTCAGTCAGTATGATGGTGCATAATGGACTGGTTTTACTACTTTGCTCGCAGTCTGATTGGCTTGTTGGTACGCCTTTGGTACGGACTTGAGGTTCATGGCGCAGACAATTTCCCGCGTCAGGGTGCGGTGCTGCTGGTCAGCAACCATATCAGCGCCTTTGATCCACTACTGATTGGCATTGCTTCGCCCCGAAAAGTCAGCCTGATGGCCAAAAAAGAACTCTTTGAGCGCTGGTGGTTGCGTCTACTGATTCGCGGGCTCTACGCGTTTCCGGTTGACCGCCAGGGCAATGCCACAGCCGCCATCAAAGAATCACTGCGACGTTTACAAGCAGGTGGTTGTGTCGGCATATTTGTACAGGGCACGCGCTCTGCCAACCACTCGGACGCTTTAGATGGTGCTGCATTTATCGCCCAACGTTCGGGAGCACAGGTTCAGCCAATGGCAATTTGGCGGGAGGGGCGTAGATTCCATGTTTGTTTTGGTGAGCCTTTTTCGCCCCCCAAAGATCGTCAGCAACTCAAAAGTTTGACAGAAACGATTATCCTGCGGATCGCGGCTTTATTACCACCTGCGGCAACCTGATTTTGTGGTAGATGGTTGCTTGAGTTGATGTGGACTGTTTGTATGCTTAAATATTTTTCGTCTGAGACGTAATTTTTGGCACTCTCAAGCCGAATTGTCAGGTGGTATAAGAAAAACCAGAATGTGAGGGGAGCTTGCCAGCCGTCTGGATTTTGAGAGCTGGAAGGCGAAGTATCCAACAAATGACGTGAGGGACTTGCTTTCTCATCTGAGGCGTGCTAGAGTGCGTGCGAAGCAAATTAAGGGAGGATAGCATGACAAAGCAAAAAACCGTTTCCAAAGCTGAGCTTGTTGATAAACTTGCGGATAGCGCTAGCTTGACTAAAAAAGATGCCAAAGCAGCAGTAGATGGATTTCTTGGTAGTATCGCTGAGCATCTTGACAAGGGCTTTAAGGTGCAACTGACAGGTTTTGGCACCTTTGAAGTGCGCAAGCGTAAAGCGCGCACCGGGGTACGTCCGGGAACCACGGACAAAATTAAAATCCCCGCCAGCAAGTACCCGGCCTTCAAGCCTGGCAAAGGGCTCAAAGAGAAAATTAAGTAAGCTCGAAAGGTTTAGCAGAAAAAAGCGGTCTACGGATCGCTTTTTTTATTGTGGGGTAGTGGGCTGTATTTCCACGAAGCATCCTTGGGGATGCTTCGTGGAAGTGCTAGTAAGTAGCACCGGGATAAGAGAACATCTTGTGACGCTTGTCGTCGGTGACCGCAGATATTTTGCTACTGTGCACTTGTGGGTCAACGATATGACTGCCTGAAAGCTCACCCCGAAAACCCCTGGCTGGCCTACCTGGAGGACGCCCATGTTGTCGCTGTTTAGATATCCGGCTTCGCGCCCGGCGCTTCAGCCCAATCATCAGCTCGTGGAGTCTTTTCTACTGGAGGAAAAACTGCCGCCCCTTCATTTGCTGCGGCGGCACAGGCTGGCGGCTTTTGCCTATACGCAACTCGCTGAGACACATCCCCAGCGGGCGCAGTTGCACGCTGACTTTGTGATGGGCAGTATGCAGCATCTGAAGGTGCGCTCACTCTTAAAGCCACTATTGACCGCCTGGCATGACGCCGGGCTCGAGGTCATGGTCTTTAAGGACTTTTTTCTGGCGGAGTTTCTCTACGCTCAGGCAGCGCAGCGTCCTTACAGCGATGTTGATATTCTGATTCACGTTGCTGACATTTCGCAGCTATCACGTATTGCACAGGCACTGGGTTGGCGAGAGACCTGGCGGGCAGGTGTCGCTTCCCATCAGCGCTCAGCGGATAGCTCGCTGCACGAGGTCTTGCATCTCGAGCACCCCGAGTTTCCCCTGCGCCTGGATGTGCACGGTCGTATGGTTCATCACGTGCGCAAGGATACCCGTCTGCAGGACAGGCTCACCGCACGCGCCTGGGAAGCTGCGGTCAAATTGCCCTGGGAAGGCAGCTATGTGCAGATACCTAAAGCAGCAGATGCTTTTCTTTTTGGCCTGGTCATGCACCGCGCCTGGTCCGCAGATGCCTGGCAGCTCAAGGCTCAGGACTACCTGGACGCGGTGGTTCTGGCGGAGCATGTCAGTCTCGATGAGCTTTATGAGCGTGCGCGTGAGCTGGGCTGTGCCAGAACACTGTATTTGTTTCTGAAGCGTTGTAATCCTTACCAGAAAACTCTGCACTTGCGCAAACCGGTCGTGGCGGAGCGCCTTTTCTGGGAGAGCTTTATCAGCACGGAACGGAGTTCACCAGCACTCGAGCGCTTTTTGCTCCTGGTAGCTGAAGCCACCACAGATATTGTGCGGGCGTTTCCCGGAGTGATGCTGGCGCTTGGCTACCGCTGGCATCCGGAAGCCTTGCAGCAGCGCCTGGCCGCCCAAGCTGTACTACACGACAAACTCTATACCTGGCAGTATCTGCGCTATAAGCGCGGCGTTCAGGCATATTTGCTGAGCGTAGGTTTGGGACAGTCAAACCACCTGCGTACCCTGGCGCTCTACGCCTGCTTGAGGCGGGCGGGTCACCGGGTGGCGCTCGAGAAACAAGACGATCACTACAACCTGAAGCTGGATAGTTTACGCGATTAATGCCAGTTCCGGATAAATCCTTGGGTTTATCCCAATGATTTATCAAGAGCAGGGCGTTAGGAAGCGGGGACGTGCTTTTCAAATCTGTAACCAATTTATCGGGCTCGGTATGAAGTGCCAAGCCTAGCGGTACTGGCGCTTGTGGCTGTCCACGACGTAGCTGCTGACAGCCGCGAAGACCGTCAGCAGCAACAGGGGGATATTGCCGTTACTAACTCCCACAACAATACCAGCCAGCATAACTGCCACCATGACCATCAGAACAACGGTTCGCATGGCGCACCTCCCTCGACTTGCCAAACAGTATCGTGTTTTTTGCGCAGGCAATGTGAAATATTTACATTATCATCTGTGTGTTCTAAAGGGATCAATGAAATCTGGCAATACGGGAAGCTCTGCCAGGTCTCTGAGTCCACAGACATTTTCACAAGGTTGTTGATGAAATCCTTGAGGCGTGAGCTACTCTGCGCTATAGGGTACTGGACTAGGACAAGGGCTTTCATAGGCAGAGTTTAGGGCTCGAGGTCTGAACACAGCCTGAACGAAAGCTGGTAGGTTGCACCTGCCGGGCTCTCTTTCACACGGTATACAAGTGATGAGAAGCTTCGAGAGTAACGCACTGGCGAGGCGCTAGCCGAAGTAATCTCGCTGAAGGCATTTGTGCTTAGCGATTAGCGGCTGGTTATACCAGTTCCGGATAAATCATTGGG
>CAZZPQ010000027.1:0-26444 GCA_964655595.1 uncultured bacterium | reverse complement strand
TTTTGGGTAAACCTGAAGATGCCAGACGCTATCAGACACTTTTTGAGGATGTCAGAAAGGTGTTCCAGCAGCGCTTTCTTAAAGGGGGCAGCATAACGGCGCAGGAGCTACGGGCTATAAAAGACAGGCAGGATGTCCAGCAGGCTGACGCAATTTCTCAGGGGAACCTCGAGCGCAAAGACTACGGTAAGGTCGAATCCGAGGTGTACAATACCGAGCTGTTCACACCGACACAGACAGCCTTTGTCCTGGGACTCTACTTTGATCTCTTCCCCGAAGCCTTAAAGCCCCAGGCAGCTAAGGAACTGGTCGAAGATATCAAGCGCCGCAACATGCATCTGTCAACCGGTTTTGTCGGCGCACCTTATCTGCCCCATGCACTCAGTAATGAAAGGCAACTGGAAACCGCTTACGCCCTGCTGAATCAGCAAAGTTGGCCCTCCTGGCTTTACGCCGTAACGCAGGGGGCAACGACTATCTGGGAGCGCTGGGACGGCTGGACACCTGAGCATGGCTTTCAGAGTACTCAGATGAATTCGTTTAACCACTATGCCTACGGGTCAATTGGCGCCTGGCTCTATCAGGTAGTGGCAGGCCTGGAAATCGATCCACAGCAACCTGCTTACAAGCACAGTTTCATCCAACCGCAACCCGGTGGGGGCTTAACCTACGCCAAAGCCAGTCTTGAAACGCCCTATGGCAAGCTCGAGAGCCACTGGAATTTTGATGGTCGTGACCTGCACCTTCACGTGACGATTCCCGCCAATACCAGCACTACCGTCAACTTACCCACTGGCGCTGGCCAAGTGCTGCTGGACGGACAAATCCTTGAGCACCCGAGCCCTCACGAGGCTGCAGGTGTTCGCCTTGACCTTGGTTCAGGACGCTATCACTTGGTTGCTCAGCTAACTGACTAGGCCAGCCGCTGCCGCAGCCAGTCAAACGCCGAGCGCTGCATCTCGAGGTCAAACTTGTGTGGACCTGGGTAAAACTCACCCCGGTAGTTTTCGGCCCGTCCTGCCTCCTGATAATGCTTTTCCAGACGCTGGTGGGCCACTTTCATGCCCTCTAGGGTAAACAGCTCATCTTCCAGGTCATACTGCACCAAAAGCGGCAAGGGAGCACGGCTCGCCGCGATATCTGGCCAGTCGCCCTGCCTGGCCCAGCCATGTGGAAAGAGCATCCAGGTATGTCCCGCCACATTATGGTCGAGTAGCCCTTCGTAGCTGCTCATCAGACCGACAATCACTGAGACCTGAATGACCTGAGACGTTGCCTGCAAAAATGCCGCGCGGTTGCCGCCCCCTGAGAGGCCAATACAGCCAATCTGCGATGTTACATCCGGTCTTGACGCCAGATAGTTCACGGCTATCCGGTCTTCGTGGGCAACTACCCCCGCCATGGTGGTTCCGAGCAAGGCGCAGTACTTTTCAATCAGCAATTCGTGAAAAAACGCTGCTGAATTGTACTGGGCTATCTCGAGTGCCACCCCTTCACTCATGGCGGTTTGCGACCAGCGATGCCGTGCATCTTCGGTCGCCTCATGCACCCAGGCAGGCATGGCATTAAGAGGAAAGCGCCTCGAGCCCCACAGGAAAGTGTCCGGTACCAGCACCACCAAGCCTTCTCTGGCAAGCGCATTGGCAAAGGCGCGGCCCCCGTAGCCGCGCTCCTGGAATGACTTGAGGCTTGCTATAACACCCTCAGGCCCATCCGCAATTTTTTCCTTGCCATAATACTTAAAGCCGCCGTGGTCATGCAGCGCGACCACAGCGGGTAGCGGTTCATGCGCGGCTTCTGGTTTAAGCAGCCAGGCAAAGGTTCTGGGGCCATAACCCACCGACCACGACAGCTCCTCACCGATGATGCCATCGTCCTGCCAGGTACGCTCGAGCCGCACTTCAATAGCTTCTTCATGCTGATTAAAGCCCAAAACCTCTCGCAGCCGTTCTATGGTCGCTTCTCCTGGGCTTGCCAGAGGAAACAAAGGCTGCTGACGCTGCGCTGCACTGACCCAGTCGCTATAGCCTCCCAGATGCTTATAGTTCATGACTTACCCCTGTGCGACCACCGCTTACAGTATTTAAGCAAAGAATCCTCTTCTCTTGCTTCTTTGAACCTGCAGATAGCTGATTGCCGAAATTGACTCTTTAGACAAAACGGTAACTCTTGGGCACAACCACCACACCTTTATCAGTCACCGTGAAGCCACGTGCGCGGTCGTCATCAAGGTTAACTCCGATGCTGGTACCCTCTGGTATGGTAACGTTTTTGTCAATAATGGCGTTGCGGATGGTGCTGTTACGATGAACCGTAACACTGTCCAGCAAGACTGAGTTCTCAACCAGACTGTAACTATGTACTCTGGCACGGCGAGATAAAATGGAACTGCGTACAGTTGAACCAGAAATTATCACCCCTCCAGCCAGCAGGCTGTTAAACGCCTGACCACGCCTGACAGCTTCCTCATGTACAAACTTGGCGGGCGGCGAAAACTCCGCCGAGGTGCGCAGCGGCCACGCTTCATTATAGAGGTCAAATTCTGGAGTGACCGCCACCAGATCCATACTGGCTTCCCAGTAACTATCCAGAGTACCGACATCGCGCCAGTAAGTATTGGGGCCATCCTGCCCTGGCAAGGGGTTTTGAGCAAAATCATAGGCCATGATCTTATAACCATCATTCAAGGCCTGTGGCAGTACATTTTTACCAAAGTCATGCTCCGAAGTCTTGTCTGCCGCATCACGGTTCAGCAAATCAAAGAGTACCCTGGTCGAAAAGATATAGTTGCCCATCGAGGCCAGACACTGCGTTTCATTACCTGGAATCGGTTTGGGCTGGGCCGGTTTTTCCTGAAACTCGGTGATGCGAAAGTCACTGTCAACTTGCAAAATACCAAAGCGTGAACCTTCCTCTACAGGCATGGGGTAAGCTGCAATAGTCACATCTGCAGATGTCTCGAGATGCTGTTCGATCATGTGACCAATATCCATTTTGTAGATGTGATCGCCGCTGAAAATAGCTACCAGATCAGCATCATTGTTATCAATCAGATGAATGTTCTGATAAATAGCATCCGCAGTGCCCCGGTACCACTCAGCCCCGAGTTCTTCATAGAGATACATCTGTGCAGGGGCTAAGGTGATGAAGTAATCACTCAAGAAACTGCCAAAGCGCCAGTTGCGCTGGATGTGCTCGGTGAGTGACTGCGCCTTAAACTGCGTCAGAACGTACATGCCATAAATTCCGGAGTTAATCATGTTATTGAGCGCAAAGTCGATAATGCGATATTTGGCACCAAAGGGTACAGCAGGCTTGGTGCGTTTCCAGGTAAGCGGATGGAGTCGCGTTCCTTTGCCTCCGGCAAGGACCATACCGACTGTTTTCACTTTTGCTTTTGCCATATCATCCTCCTTGCTTAGCGCTCATTACCGACCCTAGCCAACATGAGCCATCAGCTTCATGAAGCCTGTCAATACAGCTTTGCCAAGCCTATACTTTTCAGATCAGGATACCTTCCCGAGGCTAGCTTTGCCTAACTATATCGCCTAATGCTGCAGATGAAAAGCATCGTAAGCTTTATCCTATCAATTCTGCATCAGCTCATCATACACTGAGGTGTGGAAGAAGTTCGAGAGTATCAGGATTATGTGTTGGCCTACCGCTTGCGCGCTGTCATTGGCGGCAAGCTGCGCCCTGCCAGACAAGAGCTGAGTCTGGCTGAGTACGCCAAGAAACGCCTCGAGCGCCAGAAACTTGCAAAGTCACTCATTGGACAAAGCGATTATCACATAACCTTGCGCAGCATTGACCACTTAACTGAAGAGTTAAACTTTGGCTTCTGGCATAACCCGAATGAAAGCCTGAAAGTTTTGCGTATCGTCATAGAGCAAGGAGGCTGCCGCACCCTGGAATCCGCTGAAGGGTTTTTACAGGATCTGCTCACGCGACGGGAACGAGAACAGCTCAGTGCCGCTGAACAAAAGCAAGTCTGTGATTATTATCTGGGTCTCTTTCGTGCCTCGGCAGCCTATCTGGATGCCGAGGTCTTTACGCGCCTGCGGGCTGAAGTGGAAGTGCTACGCGACAGCCTGCCTGTTTTTGTTCCTTTAAGTCCTTCTGCAACAGATGCCGCAAACGCTTAATACCGGTTCCGGATAAGTAGCCCCAGTATTACGCTCTACTAACAGCAGGTCCACGCCCCAGACCTTCGGGGGCAAAACGCCGCAGGAGTAGCTCGAGCAAAAAGAACACAACCGCAGCAAAAGCTGGCAGGAACCACAAACCCCAGCGAATCCTGGAGGTCTGAGGTTCATAAACGCCAGCAATTTGCACTTGCTGCCCACCGGTTCTGAGTGCCAGGCTTGCCAGCAACTCCTGTCCAGCTGCTGTGTCAAACTCGGTGTTCTGCCGTCTGACAGTGCTGCGCGCCACCACTTCAGTATCACTCACCACCAGCAGTGCGCCACCATCAACTTGATTAGGCACAAGCACCTCGTAGCGCCCTGGGGCAGTCTGGTCAAACGGCCAATTCATACCGGCAAACTGCAACTCGAGTTGCTGGTCATTCAGGTAGCTACCTGCCTGCACTGCGTCGACAATCACGTGAAGCTGGCTTCCTTCAGGTCTCACAGTGACTGCAAAACGTGCTGGCTGTGTCTGCAACCAGCGCACCACGCTGCCCAGTAGACCTGGCCAAGCCTCCCAGCGCCCCAAATCACCAGCCCAGCTTGCCAGGTCAGTGGTGAGAGCGGCACTGCGGCCCAAACCCTGGCGCGTGACTGCAAGGATAGGTTCTCTCCGCTCTCCCTCAAGCAGCATTTCTGCCGTTGGCTTGAGACTGGTAGCAATATAAGCGTCTAACTGAGGTGCGCTGCTCAGGCCATCAGGCAGTAGCGGGTGAGCGCGCAGTCTGGGTACCAGAGACTCGTCGCGCAGGATGGAACGCGCAGCAATCAGCGCTTCATTAGCAAAAAACTGTGGCAAGGAAGAGGCGTCTAACGATTCGTGAAAACGCCCACCACCAGCAATAGCAATTCTGCGCATCCGCTCAAAATCAGCACCTTCGCCAATCGAGATGGTACTGGTAGTGATGCCGCGCTGTCTGGCAGCAGCAGAAATGGCTGGAAAATTGACGGGATTGCCGCCACCAAAGGCACTCGATCCGTCATAAAGCATACCATCTGTCAAGATGATGATATGCTTCAGAGCAGCTTCTGCTTCTGCTAATGCGTTAATTGCCCTTTCATAACCAGGGCGCAGGATAGTGCCTCCCTGGGCTTCAATCGCCAGAATGCTACTGACCATTTCACGTTTGCCACGTTCATTGGCCGAAGTCAGTGGAAATACCCAATCGGTGGTTGCTGCATCACTGAAGACGATCAGACCCAGCAGGTCATCATCAAAGGCCAAATCAACAACATTGATGGCGCCTTCTTTGGCAAGCTCGAGCCTTGTGGGCCGTCCAGCGGTCATGCTTTGTGAGCGGTCAAGCACCATGACCATCGCAACCAGGGGTAACTCAACTTCGGTACGCAGATCGGTATTGACCGGTAAAACAGCCTCAACTGGCGTCCTGTACCAGCCACCCAGACCAAAACTCGCCTCTCCCCCTGTCATCATCAAGCCCCCACCATTATTCACGTAGCTTTCAAGGTACTCGAGTTGCCGCGTGGTGAAACTGGCTGCCCCTTCCCGCAAAACAACGGCGCTATAGGGCAGGCTATCCGAAATCAGCTCCGGACCACCTTCCAGCACGTCGATTCCCTGGGTGCGCAGCAATTCGGCAAGCTGCGCGTCATTGATGATCAGTACCGGTGCACGATCACGAATCGTTACATCAATACTCTGTGTATCATCGGTGGTAGGCTGCTCAAAGTCAACCTCGATGCTTGCCGAAACCCGTACAGACTCAACAGCCGTAACCTGGGTATAAAAGGGAATGGCACTGCGACCTGCCGGAATCGTCCGCACAATTGGCTCGAGCTCCAGCTGACCAACGCTTGGATAGAGCAGCAGCTCAGTCGGCAAGTCACTTTCTACCACAGCAATCAGCTCGAGCCGTTCACCCTCGGCAATTTCTTCAGGAGCAATCAGCTCAAGCAGACGCGCATTGGGCAGACTGGGTACATAAAGTGTGTCAACAGGAAAGTCCGGTAGCGCCAACATGGCCTGTCCCACCGATTCTGCACCATCACTAATAAGTAGGGCACGGTTCGCACCAGAAGCACTGGCTACCTGCAAGGCTCTGGCGATATCTGTTTGTCGCGTATCCAGGATCTCGGGTATGCGCTCCAGACCCTCGAGCCGCATGACGTCGCTGGCAAAATAAAATAGCTGCTGGTCCTCACCGGTACGGATACTCAGCTGCTCTGCGGCTTCTATGGCACGCCAGCCCAGACTATCTGATACATCGATTAAAACAGCGACCTTTTCACCTGGACGCTCACTGATGGGTTGTGCCAGAGCCACCACCAGACAACTCAGTGTCAACCAGCGAACCCACCAGCGCCGCCTTTTAGGCAACAGCAGTAAAGCAGGCAGCAACAGGAGCAACCAGGGAAAAACAAACCACTCAGTAAGCACAGACTCTATGGTAGCAGTGTAATACCAGCACCGAAAGGTCAGTGATTACCTTTAAGCCCCTATGAAGCCTTGGCGTCATCGATATGAAAAGAATGAGAAGCTAAATCTTACACGTTCTTCATCATGACTGCCCTGTATCATACCTATGATGAGCGTATTGGCCAAATCAGTACTACTTGCTATGACCTCGGAAGCGAGAGGACAGGCGCTCAGTCCACTGGTACGTCAGCTCAAGCTTGAGCCCCTGGTGATCACAGATGTCAAAACACTGCTCTATGAAACCAGGGAGGAATCGCCTGTTGCCCTTATTGTCGAACAAATGCTACTCAATAATCAGGCTAAGCTGGACCTGATTGAGCTACTTCGCAAGCGAAAAACCCTAAAAGATGTACCGCTAATTATCCTGGGGCCCAACAAAGCTAGCCTGCAAGCTGCTGCACTTACCTCCGGAGCCGATGCCTATTTCGCTTTACCAACGCAACCAGGCGTCATTTTGGCTGGTCTGTCGCGCCTGCTGGACCGTCACGAAATGGAAACCGCCCTGCGCGAAACCCTCGTTCATCTGCGGCAGATCGAACAGCAATTCAAAGAGGCTGAACGTGTCAAGGACGACCTGATACACATGCTGGTTCATGATCTAAAAAGTCCGATTGCCAGTGTAATGGGTCTTCTGGACCACAGCTTAGAACTCCTTGATCAGCAGGCAGAGGCGAGTACGGCGGCAGAGCTTCTATCGCTGGCTCGAGTAGAAGCGCAACATCTACTACACCTGGCAGCTAATATCCTGGATGTCAGACGTATGACCGAGGGGCACATGCCTTACAAACCTACACGCATTGAAGACCTGACCGTTGTAGCCAAACAAGCCTTGCAAGACGTCAGCGGAACGCCTAGAGAACGCAACTTCAGCTTCCTGATACGTCCTGAGGCTGAGGTTGTTTTCGCTGATCCTGACCTGCTGAGGCGAATTCTGGCAAACCTTTTTGCCAATGCCATTAAGCACACGCGGCGCAATGGTTACATTGATTTTCGCGCCGTAAAACAGGAGGACGTGTTTTTACTGAGCGTACGCGATGACGGAGAAGGCATTCCCGAACAGGATCAAAAGCGCATATTTAATGCCTTTGAACAGTCGCGTCACACCGTCCATGATCGCTTTGATACCGGCATGGGTTTGACTTTTTGCAAACTGGCTGTTGAGAAACACGGGGGCAGCATCTGGGTTGAGTCCAAACTTGGGCGCGGCAGCACTTTTTATTTCACGCTGCCCACCAATGTAGAAGATTTCGTAAAACGGCAAACGCTGGTTGAAGAAGGTACGCTGACCCTGTGAAAGTCGACCGGGTGAAAGCAGACTGGCAACTGGAGTTGCAGCTATTTCAGCAGGGCTTAAGCCCGGTTGCTGGACTTGATGAAGCTGGGCGCGGTGCACTTGCCGGACCTGTGGTGGCTGCCGTTGTCGTCCTGCCCTATGGCGAGTATGTCTACCGTGACTCCAAAACACTGACGGTGCAGCAGCGTGAGCATCTGGCTGAAGATATCAAGCTTCGTGCGCTGGCCTGGGCGCTTGCAGAAGCCAGTGCGAGCGAGGTTGATGCGCTCAATGTCCTGCAAGCCACCAAGCTGGCAGCGCGCCGCGCCGTCAAGTGCCTCGAAGCACAGCTGACCATAACAGGACTGGTCACGGACTACCTGACGCTGAATATTCCCCAGCGAGTTTTAGCAGTCGCTAAAGCTGACAGTCGCAGCGTGCAGGTTGCTGCTGCCAGTATCCTGGCAAAAACGCACCGCGATGCACTCATGCAGGCCCATGCAGAGGACTATCCGGCCTATGACTTTGCCCGCAACAAGGGCTATGGTTCAGCCAAGCACCTGGCTGCCCTGCAAAACTGCGGCAGTTGCGCTCTGCATCGCCAATCCTTCAAGCCCGTAGCTCAGGGCCGTTTGTTCTGATAGTTTGCTGTCAGAGGGTCCTTGCGTTAGACTGGAATTATGCTTGCTTGTGTCTGCAGCCTGTCAAGTCGCTAAGCAGACACCCTTAAGGAGAATACATGCCGGACTGTATCGGTGTGAAGTTTGATAACGGCCCCAAAATCCACTATGTGGAAGTGCCTTCCCATGTACCCCAACCAGGCAGTGACTGCGTTGTCAGCACTCGCCGTGGGCTCGAGTTTGCCAAGGTACGCACCGAGGTTCGTGACCATCTCAGACCCAACGGTTATTTTGTCCGTGAAGCCCTGGAAGACGATTTTTTAAACTATCAGGGTCTGAAGCGCAAGGCAGAGGACCTCAAATGGCTGCTTAAGGCCAGGGCTAAAGAGCATTCGAGAAGTGCCAAAATTGTCCATCTTGAGTTCAATCTGGACGAAAGCCTGCTGATTGTCAATTACAGCAGTGAGTCCCAGCTTCCCTTACGCCTTTTAGCACAGGAACTCATTCCCTACACCGATGCCCGCATCGAATTTGTCAATGTGGGCCCACGTGACCAGGCGCGTATCCTTGGCACCCTGGGAGCTTGTGGTGATGGCTCATGTAGCTCGCGCTGGCTACAGAGTTTTAGTGCCGTCGGCGTTCGTATGGCGCGTGACCAGCAGTTGCCACTCAATCCCGAAAAAATCAGTGGGCCCTGTGGTCGCCTGATGTGCTGCTTGCAGTTTGAGCACGATATGTACGAGGAGTTGCTGCGCGAACTGCCCCGCAAGGGTAACCGCAGTTGCCATAAGGAAAGCGGAACTTGTGGACGGGTACTGAAAGTAAATCCCCTGAAGCAGACGGTTGAGCTTTTGACAGAAGATGGTCTTTTGACAGAATATCCTGCGGCAGAACTCGAGTCACCCGGACGACGCCGGAATGTATAGACCCACCTTATACCAGTTCCGGATAAATCATTGGCATAAACCCAATGATTTATCCCGAGCAGAGCATTAGGAAGCGGGGAAGCGCCCTTAAAGTGAGCTATAGATAGGCTTGTCTGATCAGCTCACGTAACTCGAGCGTCAGTACCTGCATCGCCAGATTTGCAGCACTATAGGCAGAGAGTGCTTTTTCAAAGTCTGCAATGGCACTTGCCGCTGGTGCATAAGCCCTTGAATAGCGCTCACGCAACGCTAGCAGCAGCAACTCAGCAACATCAAAACCTTCACTGTGCCAGTTTTTTTCCAAGCCTTCCGCCGCTTTAAAAGCCTCTTCGAGCCCCTGATTCAAACTGCTGATGTAACTGTCAATCACCCCTTGGAGATGCGCGAAGCTATCTGCATGCTGGCGCTGGCGGTAGCCGTCACCTGGTCGTCCCAAATGGCGCAAGGGATGCTCCAGAGACAACTCAGGCAAAGGACTCAAGCGCACTACCAGCGCTCTGGAAGCAATCGTTGGCAATACAGACTGGGGCGAAGGGGCAATCAGGATGATGCTGGCATAACTGGGTGGTTCCTCAAGAGTTTTTAAAAACGCATTGGCTGCGCTCTGATTGAGCGTGTGAGCGCCGTCAATCACCGCGACCCGTCGCCGAAACTGTGGGCGGCTCTCGAGCCAGTGAACAAGCGCAGTTTCAACTTCACCTTCCCGAGACACTAACTGTCCAATGCGGATTTCCGGACGGCGACTCACACGACCCGTTGTCGTCGTGCGTTCTGGCTGCACTTCACGATAATCAGGATGAATACCAGCCCGCATAAGCTGGCAACTCTGGCACTGCCCACAGACTTTCTGCGCCGGTGACTGGCAATTCAGCCAGGCAGTATACCAGCGCGCCAGTGGTCTTCGGCCTACCCCCTCCGCCCCACAAAAAAGCAAGGTTTGCGCCGCCACCCTGCGCAACAGCTCTTGCTGCTCTACATGTCCAAGAAGTTCCACTACCTCATCCAAGACCAAAGCCTACTTACCAACCGTCAGGCGGCTCGCCAGAACTTCCGGGTAGCCTCGTTCCCTCACCAGTCGCTGCATGCCCAATAAATCATACTCCACCCGAAACAACTCGAGCACTTTCAGTTCCTCATCAAAGATAACGTAGCTCGCCAAGGGAATACCATCCCTGGGCTGACCTACCGACCCTGGGTTAAAAATGACGGTAGCTTTTGGAGGAATACGGTATACTGCATGAGAACCGCGAAAAGCCACAGTACGCCAGATATCACCGGACGATGTATTAACCGAAGCAAAGACCCTCGGCACGTGTGTATGTCCCACAAAACACAGGGGGCGCTGCATATATGGAGCATTCTCCTGAGCACTGTTTAAAGTGGTAATATACTCCCACTGTGAGCGCAATCCACCATGCGTCGCTTCCCAGCCGTCATACACTTGCTGGTCGCGAAAACTCCGCAAATAGTTCAGATGGTCCGGGCTTAGCTGCTTAAGATGATCCTTGAGAACATCTGTCACAGCACTGTCTTCGCGAACCGCGCTCAGTTGAGGATCATCCTTGAGCCTGAACAGCAAATCCTCATGATTGCCTTTCAGGCAAACCTCAGGCTGCAAGTCCCACAGTAAGTCGAGCACTTCGTTGGGGTGAGTGTAATAGCCAATGGCATCCCCCAAGAATATGCTTTTATCCCAGCGCTGGCGTTTGGCATGTTGTAAGACTGCTCTAAACGCCAGGTGGTTTGCATGGATATCACTAAGTACCAGATAACGCATCAGACACCGCACTCCCTAAGTCATTCTGAAGTATATACTACAAGGGTGGGACTAAAGAACGTAATCCTTTGCATTGTCCTGATATTCCTGAGCGCTGGGCAGGCGCAGATTATCGTTCCTGATTTTGGCAGCCGCGGTGACATACCCGCACAACTTCGCAGTGATCTCATGCTGACACTGCGCTCTGAAATTGGTCGCCAAACAGGGCTTGAAGTTCGCGGTACTGAACTGATCACTCAGGGTATCGCCAGCAGCCTGGTGCCCGATCTGACCATCAGTATCGCGGAACTTGAGGGCGGTCGCTATGCACTCTCGGGTGAAATCCGGCAGCTTGACCCTCTGCTCTACAATGCGCCCTATGCGGTGAGTGTGCTAATCGTCGACGCCCAAGACACGCGCAGCTCCGACATCATCACTATACCCTTTTCTTTTGGTACCCTTATTGTAGCCGTTACCGAGATTGCCTCTCAGGTAAAACGCTTTACCGAAGATATTCCGGCACTTAAAGCCGGTGATGCCAGCCTCTTCATTACCAGCCAACCTGCTGAAGCCACTGTGCTTGTGAACGGTATCGAGGTCGGCAGAACCGCCCAGCTCGAGGTTTTAGAGCTAGATGCTGGAAACTACACCATCGAACTGCGCAAGGACGGTTACTTACCCACCTCCAGACGTATCGAGCTGCGCGATGGCCTGCTGGAGAGTGTGCACATTATCATGACACCCATTGCTGGTGGCAGTATCCAGATTAACAGTCGCCCGGTAGCTGAAGTCCTCTTTGAAGATGAGACTAGAGGCTTTACCCCACTCACCCTCTCAGCCTTACCCGGCACCCGCAGCATCAGACTCGAGCGCCAAGGCTTTGAAAGCCTGACACTGGAGGTCTCGGTGCGTGATTACCGTGTGACACGAATCGACCCCCAACTGCGCCCCCTGCATAGCAGCATGCTCTTTTGGGATAGCCAGGCCGGACAACTGATCTTTATCGACGGTACTTTGCAAACCCGTACTTTCCTGCCAGATCTGCGCCCTGGAAACTACCAGGTCGATGTGCGTGAAGCTGGGCAGCAGCGCAGCTTTAATCTGAGTGTTCCAGCAGAGGGTGTCTACTATCTGGATTTGCAGCTTGGTCAACTGCAGCGGTACTAATACCGTTTCTGCGCTTGAGTGACTCATATCACTTAAGCGCTCGTTATCATCAAGCGGGACATTTATCCTGCACCATCACTGGTGTTTTAGCAGCCGTTTATACACCTTGTACAAGGTTCGTAGCTATGTTAAGGTATCGATACCCAGCCAGGGTAAAACTTTAAAGAAAGAAGGGGTATACCATGAGGCATCGACTTTATATTTTGCTTTCCTTGCTTTTGTTAACGTTCGTCGTTTCTTTCAGCCTGGCACAGCGCCAGTTTTTGTCCATTGGTGGTGGTTCAACCGGGGGGACATTCAATGTCTTCTCCAGTGGCATCGGGGATTATTTATCACGGGAACTCCCTCAACTGAATATCACAGTAGAAGGTTCAGCTGGCTCAGCAGAGAACATCCGCCGCATTCAGGGGGGTGACCTGGAAATGGGTATCGCCTTTGCGGGAGATTCCTATCTGGCCTATAGTGGTCTGGACGCCTTTGCCGACTCGCCCGCGCCCAATTTACGGGCTGTGGGGTTTTTATATAACGCCGTCTCTCAAGTCGTGGCACTCAAAGGTTCAGGTATTTCCGATTTGGCTGATCTGCAGGGCAAAACCATCGCAGTTGGCGGCGCGGGTTCTGGCACACAGCTATCCCTAGAACGCATGCTCACCAAACTAGAAATCGACATTAGCGCTGTGTTCATTGCTGGCCAAAATGCTTCAGACGCCCTTAAAAACCGACAGGTGAACGCCTATCACGCACTTTTTGGTGTGCCCAACGCCACTGTAACCGATACCTCGAGTACCAATGACATCGTGATTTTAAGCTCCTACGATACCTTGGCAGCCGCAGGTTTTTTCGAAGACTTTCCCTTCTACTCCCGCTATGTCATTCCAGCAGGCGCATTTCGCGGCGTAGATGAAGATGTTGTCACCTTTAGTGACCCCGGTTTGTGGGTGGTCAATGTCAACATGGATGAAGATCTGGTCTATGAAATGACCAAGGCCATCTATTCTGAGGCAGGTCTCGAGCACATGCGTATAGTAACAAGCGTAGCGAGTGAGATGGGTCTGGATAGTGCGCTGACTGGTATTGCCCTTCCGCTGCATCCGGGGGCTGCCCGCTTCTGGGAAGAGATGGGTGTCGAGATTCCTGAGATTGCCCAACCACAGTAAGAACGGGCTGTTTAGATAGAAGTGCATTCTGGCGTGGATTAGTACCACGCCAGTTTTTTTCTGAGGTGAGCGAATGACGACGCCGGACGACAAGCAAACCATACCCGAAAGTGTTCAGGTGCTCGAAGATACCGCTGCTGGCAAGGCACAACTCGGTTCTTTCTGGAACCAGTTTGTCAATGTGCTGGCAGCAGCTATGGCAGTCTTCTACATCTACAGCGCCTACAGTGGTGTTACTAGGATAGAATTTCATCTTGGGGTTTATGTTCTCTTAACCTTCATTCTTATCTTTCTGGTCTTTCCTTTACGCACGGGCAGTCTAAAGCGAAATGTGAGCATTTTTGACCTGTTCCTGGCTGTAGTATCGACCGGCACCATCATCTGGTGGATGATGAATTACCAGAGTCTGACCTACCGCGCCGGAGCCTATCAGGGTATGGATCACTGGGTATCCCTCATAGCCATTCTCATTTCACTGGAGGTTGGGAGGCGTACACTTGGCTGGACGATGCCTATCGTGGGCTTAGTGCTTATCGCTTATGCCTATTTTGGTCGCTATATGCCTGACCTGATCGCGCACCGTGGTTATTCGTTAAATCGCATCGCCGAGGCATTCTTTTTAGATGAGCGGGGTCTCTGGGGCACAATGGCCAGCGTACTGGTCAATTATGTCATCATCTTTGTATTTTTTGGTGCCTTTCTGAACCGTTCCGGTGTTGGCCAGTTCTTTATCAATCTGGCGCTCGCCATTGCAGGTCGTACGACAGGAGGTCCCGCCAAGGTATCGGTGCTGGCATCGGCCTTGATGGGTTCAATTTCAGGCTCAGCCATTGCCAACACGGTGTCAACCGGCGCACTCACCATCCCACTCATGAAAAAAACCGGCTTCAAACCCCATACTGCAGGTGCTGTGGAAGCCTCTGCCTCGATTGGTGGCATGTTTTTACCACCTGTCATGGGCGCGGGTGCCTTTGTGATGGTGGAGCTGACCGGTCTCCCCTATACCCATATCATGCTGGTGTCAATTGTTCCAGCCCTTCTCTACATGCTAAGCATCTGGATGAATGTGCATTTTGAAGCTAAAAGACTCGGCCTAAAAGGCATTCCGGCTAGCGAATTACCCAAGCTCTCCACGCTGCTTA
Source organism: uncultured bacterium (assembly GCA_964655595.1). Classification (GTDB taxonomy): domain Bacteria; phylum Deinococcota; class Deinococci; order Deinococcales; family Trueperaceae; genus CAZZPQ01. Next base: position 11,779 of record CAZZPQ010000027.1, on the reverse strand, counting down.
AATTCAACTGGTATCTAGCCTTGCCCTTGGTTTTGGTTGTAACCCTGCTCATTATGGGCCGCTCACCTGCCTTTGCCGCTTTTTGGGGGATTATTGCTACTATCCCGGTCTCATGGCTGACGCCTGAATATCGCATGGGCTTCAGGCAAGTCTGGGAGGCTCTCGTTGAAGCTGGTCGCAATACGCTTGTTATTGGTGCAACCGTAGGAATTATTGGCATCATCCTGGCGGTCATCAATCTGACCGGGCTGTCACAAAAGTTCACCACGATTTTTTTGACCATGGCGGGAGGCTCGAGTCTTTTGGCAATCTTCCTGGTCGCCTTGGCGTCACTGGTACTGGGCATGGGTATGCCTGTAACAGCCTCCTATCTTGTTGTGGCAGTATTGGCAGTGCCAGCCTTGCATGAATTAGGCATCGGCATTCTGGCAGCCCACATGATTGTCTACTGGCTGTCGCAGGACTCAAATATCACTCCACCTGTATGCATCGCCGCCTATGCCGGGGCAGCCATTGCCCAGGCTGATCCGTGGAAAACAGGTTGGAATGCCTTTAAATATGCCAAACTACTCTATGTCATGCCACTGCTATTTGCCTATACCCCGATGCTGATCGAGTTTGGCGGGCAGATTGACTATCACACACTGGTCACCTGGTTTTCAGCTACCTTGGGCACAATCGCTTTTGGTGCTGTTACCATTGGCTTTTTGCAGCGCAAGACGACTGTGCTCGAGTGGCTGCTGTTAGCCTTGGCTACCCTCCTGTGTTACTGGCCAACCCTCTGGTCCGATGCTCTGGGAGTAGCCATAATTGCTGCACTCGTCGCTTTTCAGCGTCGTTTTGAGCTGACCTTCCGTGGTATCCGCAGTCTGCCCCGTGCCTAGTGAGGATACGTAGTATCTGAAACAAACTGATACCAGTATAAGGCGACAAGCAGCCTACCTGCTTTATCTGGTGGGCTTCATCGCCTTATTTGGCATGTATCTTCCACAACCCATACTTCCGCAACTGGCCCAGGCGTTTTCCGCTCCCCTCTCTACCAGCAGTCTTCTGGTGGCCCTGACTATTCTGGGACTCGGTTTGGCCTCGCCCCTATTGGGACTATTAGCTGATAGGTTTGGTGTAAAAAGCCTGTTTCTACTAACTTCAGGACTCTTGGTTATCTGCCTAACAGCAAGTTCCCTAGCACCTTCTTTAGAATTGCTGCTAGGACTCCGCTTTATACAGGGATTACTCTTACCCGGAATCATGGTACTCGCCCTGACCTATGCAGCCACTACCCTGACCGCTTCAGATTTTCAAAAGGTAAGCAGCCGCTACGTTGCCCTAACAGTAATAGGTGGTCTCGTTGGGCGCATTCTGGCAGCTATCCTGACCGACCTATGGAACTGGCGGCTTGCCTTTGGCTGTGCCGCACTATTGCAGCTTTACCTCACTGTAGTTGCCTGGCACTTACCAGCAACTTCAGAAACCCAACCACGTTCTTTTAGAAATGTCCTCCTGGGAATGAAACGTCACCTGTATAACCCAGACATAATTGGCAGTATCCTGATTGGCTTCTGCCTCTTTTTCGCATTTCAGGCAGTATTTACCTATATGCCGATTAAGCTCTCGTCAGAGCCATTCTTTTTTGGTGCAAGCCTTACCTCACTGCTCTATCTAAGCTTTGTCTTTGGGGTACTGGGAGCTCTCAGTACCCCTTATTTTCTCCGGCTCTACAGCAACCGTAGGGCGCTTATACTCGGCTTTGCACTTCTCATTATCGGCAATATGATGTCATTGTCGCTCGAGCTATGGTTGCTCGGTCTGGGACTCTGCATTCTGTGTTTTGCCAACTGGTGGGTTCAGAGCCTGGCTATTGCCTATATTGCCACAAGTGCCCACCATGACAGGGCGAGTGCCAATGCGCTCTATCTGCTGTTTTATTACTTAGGCGGTAGTCTCGGTGCCTTTTTACCCAGCCTGCTTTATAGTCACTATGGCTATACCAGTGCCATAGTTATGGGTATCAGCAGTCTCTTGCTGGGCTTATTCAGCACGCTGTTTTTTACCAAAGGCAACGACAAGGGCAAATGAGCAGTCTTATACCGAGCCCGATGAATTGGTCAAAGATTTGAAAAGTACTCGCCCTGCTCAGGATAAGGTGCATTCATTGAGTACTACGGTAAGACGGAAGCTTCACCAGCAGTGTTGTACCTTCGCCCAGGCTGCTGTAAATGTGAAATGACCCTCCCAGGGCCAGTGCGCGTTCACGCATGGATTTTAATCCCAGGCTGTCGCTAAACTCCTGTGTGGTATCAAAGCCTATACCCTTATCCTGAATCGTAAGCTCAAGTGCCTGCTGCTGCCTGAGTGTTACCTGAACGTGCTGGGTCTGGGCATGTTTGACAATGTTGTGCAGGGCTTCCTGGACAATCCGAAACAAAGCCTGTTTGGCAGCAAAAGGCATATCGGGTTCGGCATCCGTCTCGAACTCGGCGGTGATGCCATGGCGCACCTCGAGCGCCTCAACTTGCTTACGAATGGCCGCACTCAGACCCTCTTTCTCGAGCACTTCCGGACGCAATTCAAAAATCAGGGCGCGCATCTCAGCCAGTCCAGCTTCAGCCAAATTCTGAACATACTCGAGGGCTTTAGCCGCCTGCTGGGGGTCGCGCTCCAGTTGTTTACGAGCTGCATACGTGCCCAGCACAATGCTGTAAAGCGCCTGAGACACCGAATCATGCAGTTCGCGGGCAAGGTGTTGTCGTTCGTCGAAAGCCGCTTTTTCCTGTACATCAGCGTAGAGCTTGGTGTTTTCCAGCGCCACCCCAATCTGGTTGGCAAAAGTAGCAATGAGCCGTAGTTTCTCCTCGCCAAGCTGCTGTTCTTTATCAAACTCAAGTAGCAAAACACCCACAGACTTATCCCTGACACTGATAGGGAAACTATAGTGCTGTGTATCAGGAAGCTGTTGGATCACCAGTTCCTTACGCGCCAGCGCCAGACTTAGACAACTATCATCCAAAAGTCCGGTATGGCCTCGAGTCATCAACTGATTGAAGGTCTGACCCAAAACCTCAAACAAGATAGCCGCCTGATAGCCACTGATATCTCGCAACTCATCAAGAATATGCTCAATCAGTGGCATGTCCTCCACGGTCAGCGCAATGCTGTTGGACAGCTCCAGAAGCGCCATCAGTTCTGTGGTGCGTTCCTGAACGCGCTGCTCGAGCAGCACTTCGTTTTGCCTTAGCGCTTCATTGGCGCGAATAAGTTCCTCGGTACGGCTGCGCAGGCTGGCCGACATCTGGTTAAAATTATCCGCCAGCAACCCAAGCTCATTATCTGAGGTGATTGGCAAGCTGACATTATAGTTTCCCTCGGCAATTTTGCGGGTAGCCTCAACCAATGAGCTGATCGGCTCAGTCAGCAGATTACGGCTGAAAATGGTAGCACCAACCAGCGTCAGCAAAAATACGGCGATAAGATTGATGATGGTTCCTCGGATAATGGCAACTGTATCGCTGCTGGATTGGATGCCCAACTCGCTCAGCAGCTCCAACAAGGTCTGTTGTGCCAGACTGAAACCCCGACTCAGCAGGATAGCCGTCGCAGCTGCCAGCACCAGTACAATCACCAGAATCAGCACACCCAGACGGGTGCTGAGCCGATTCCAGAAAGGGATATTCACTCGAGCCCTACCAGCCCTTCCTTTAGGGCAAAGAGCGCCGCCTGGGTGCGACTGGATAAATGCAACTTGGAAAGAATGCTTGACACGTGGGTTTTAACCGTAACTTCTGACACCGACAGCTCCGCAGCAATGTCCTTGTTGGCATAGCCCCTGGCAATCAGGCGCAGAGTCTGCGTCTCACGCTCGGTCAGTGACTCGCGCATTTCAGGGGTGCGAACCTCTTTAATCAGGCGCTTCTGGGCTTTAGGATGCAAACGCACCTCGCCTTTAGCAGCAGCACGAATGGCCTCAACCAGTTCCTCGGGTCCGGTTTCCTTAAGCAGATAACCTGCCGCCCCAGCCTCGACTGCGTCAATCACCAGGCGATCTTCAAGAACACTGGTAAGGGCTACCACCTCAATATCCGGATAGTCCTGCTTGATAGCCCGAATGGCGCTTACCCCATCCATCACCGGCATGAGTAAGTCCATCAGCACCACCTGAGGTTTGAGTTTGGGAATCAGCTCGCAGGCTTCTTTACCATTGCCTGCTTCCCCAACGATGTCGAGGTCGGGCTCGAGAGAGAGCACCATGCGAAGCCCTTGTCTTACTACAGTATGGTCATCGACCAGCATCAAGCGTATGGTAGTCATGTTGTTTCCTTTGCACTCAAATCTCAGAATTAAACTACTGCCCCATTATCATACCCCCAGCTTAGGCTGCCTGTCCCCAGGCTTCCTCCATCAAAAGAAGGAGGCTTATGTCTGCCTTTAGCCGGATGTCTCAGCTCGGGTATAGGCGCTACTGTAGGTGGCAGGAGGCAAAACATGACAGAGACACAATCAGACAAGCTGGGCAGTGGTCTCATCCTTTTGGGCATTCTGTTACTACTCGGTAGCGCCGGACTGTTTGGAGGTATGCTGGGTCTGAGCACCACACTGCTTTTGGGGCTTATGGGCGCTTTGTTTGCCAGACTGTATTTCACCGACACCAGGCGCATCTGGAGCATTCCAGTAGCCGCTGCTCTGTTTGCTGCAGCCGTCAGTGCCAGCTCTGGCACCTTGGCAGGCGCAGCCTTTCTGGCAGTATTTGCTGCTGGTTTTGCCTTTATTCACCAGCAGCACTCACGCCACTGGTGGGCTGTCATTCCGGCAGGTGTATTAGGAACTCTGGCACTGATTGCAGGCGTGGCGAGTGCACTACCCCGCTTTGCCGGCCTTACACCCGTCATCTTGTTTTTGGGTCTTGGCGTCACCTTTGCCTACCTTTATCTCATGCCAAAACACAAGCAAGGCTGGGCTATCTATCCCGCTATAACGGCAACACTGCTAGCCATCCTGGTCGGTAGTTTTACCAGTCACTGGCTACTTCCCTTTATGCTGATTGCAACTGGCATTTATCTACGCAAGCGCCACGAGCACAAAGTTACCAGCCCTATGACCAACTCCTGAAGCAAGCAGCCTGCCCTAACTGACAGTCAGCACCTTAGCAGTGCTGGGCTGTTCTGCCAGATACCGCTCAGCAGCCATGGCTGCCCTGGTACCAGCGCCAACGCTGGTTGAGAGCTGCCGGTAGACTTCGTCGGCTACATCACCTGCAGCAAAAATCCCTGTAACACTGGTAAATATCTCATCCTGTACTTCGACATAGCCGTGATCATTCAGTTTAACCAGGCCCTTGAGATAGTCTGTGTTGGGAATGTGGCCAACATAGATAAAAACACCATCCGCCTTGATGATACTCTCTTCATTTGTCTGGACATTACGGCTGCGAACGCCACTTACCTGACCGTCCTCACCGAGGACTTCTTCTACCACCGTATCCCAGACCCAGTGCATTTTTGGATTAGCAAAAGCACGTTTTTGTGCTTCTTTGTTAGCGCGAAGTTCGGCACGGCGATGGATAACTGTTACCTTGTCAGCAAATTTTGTAAGGAACATGCCCTCTTCAACCGCAGCGTCACCACCACCCACAACAATCACGTGCTTGCCGCGGTAAAAAAACCCATCACAGGTCGCACAGGTAGACACCCCGCGCCCATAAAACTCATCCTCACCCGGGACACCCAGGCGCCGAGGATTCGCACCCGTTGCGATAATGACGACCTTGGTCTGGTAATCTGCATCGTAACCATTGACAATAAAGCCGCCCTCTGACGCTGACTCTACACCCAGAACTTCTTCCATCAGGATTTTGGCACCAAACTTTTCAGCTTGTTTAACCATCCGCTCAGACAGCTCGGGACCTGCAATAATCTCGGGAAAGCCTGGGTAATTCTCCACCTCTTCGGTTTGCGCAATCTGACCACCTGGCAAGCCTTTTTCCAGAATGATGGTGTTCAACTGACCCCGCCCAGCATAAATACCTGCCGTTAATCCCGCAGGGCCACCACCGATAATCACCACATCGCTCTGTAATTGTTTTTTTGCCATAATTCCTCCAGATTACCTCACGGCTCGGCGCCGTCAATGACTTATGCTAGCACCAGAGCGGCGGCGCTTATGTACAATTCGATACCCAGAAGGGGTATCGAATGACTCAAGAAAGACTCGAGCTAGCAGAAGCTTGGTAAAAACTTAGAGCAGTTCGTCGGCGTTAAAGAATATGCCAATTTCACGCTCAGCGGTAGCTGGCGCATCTGAACCGTGCACAATGTTCTCATCAATAGTGGTGGCAAAGTCACCCCGAATGGTACCGAGTGCTGCATCGTTTGGATTGGTAACACCCATCATCTTGCGCCATTCGGCAATTACATTCTCGCCCTCGAGTACCATCGCTACTACCGGACCACCGGTAATAAAACTCACCAAACCTTCAAAAAACGGTTTGCCTTGATGCTCTCCATAATGCCTTTCGGCAGTTTCACGCGAAATCAGCATGAGCTTCATGCCTACTATCCTAAAGCCTTTGTTTTCAATCCGTGAAACAACTTCGCCTACCAGACCACGCTTGACACCATCGGGTTTTACCATTGCATATGTTCGTTCAATCGCCATAGGCTAGGATAATATCATGCTTAGCCTCCAGCATGATGACTGATGAGCACAAAAGACGGAGTTATACCGTTTCGGCACTTCAGCAGGGAATTGGCATTATTCAGTGCGTCATGCTTAACGAAGCGTAGCGCCCTGAAGAATCGGCGCTACGCTTCAATGCCCAATAGCTCCTGACGAGTCGCTGTTAGCCCAACCCACAATACGAATCCTACCTGTCATACCTGGATGCAGGGCGCAGTGATACCCGTAAAGCTGAAAGGCCAGCGCTTCAGTCAAGGTAAACGCCATAACTGTCTGATCTTCAGAGATCTGGAAGTTGACTGCCGTGTCTCTGCCAAAGGCTGAAAATCGGTTCTGTGAAAGCAAGACCTTGCCATTGACCGCGCGCAGTTCAAAGGGGTGGCGAAGTCCTGCAAGATTAATGACTTCATAACGCTCACCCACCCTGAGTAGCCACTCAGGGTTTTCAATGTCCAGTTGGGTCACCATCTGTCCTGAGACATTCTCTACCCACCAACTGCTTACACCTTGAGCATTCAGAACGATGCTGGCGCTGATAGGTAACGCTAGTTGTGGCTGTGGAACAGGCGTAAACTCGCTGCTATCCATTGTGCAGGCAACAAGCATTAGCAGGAGCAGTGCGAGGAAAAGTATAGGTTTGATAGACGCCTCCCCTTACAGCATAGACCCACTTGCGAAGTCAGCGCTGTGCTAAGTACCCAACTCGAGAATACGCTCTAGTTGTGCCAGATGATTCAGGTCATGCCCAGCCATAAAGCGAACCATCAGGTCAACGCTTTCAGGACCCCGCTCAGGATGCTCCACTTCAGTCAGCCAATCCTGCAAATCAAAACTGCGGATGAAAGCAAGATTCCAGCTTCTTAGACCCACAAAAGACTGAACCGCCAGGACAGCACCGAGACTGCTGTAGCGCTTGGCCCAAAGGTTTTCGTCAACGGGCTGAACCACATGCGCGGGGTCTGCCAGGGCCTGTCTGAGTCTATAGGCCATCAGGATTTCGGTATCGGCCAAATGCGCCAGAATTTGTCTGGTTGACCACTTGCCAGAAGCATAAGAACGCTCGAGATTCGCCTCTGAGCAAAGCTCCAGGATACGCTCGAGTTGTCCTGGGGTGGTCGATAAAACCTCAATTGGGTCATGATTACCCAGCGTGTTAAGGATTCGCTCTATATAAGGATGCATTGGCGGCAGTATATGACTTTATAGCGTGATGAGGCTGACTTCATCATACTATCAGCATTTAGACTCACAGCTTGCGTTACACTGGTGGATGGAATAAATTGCCAACCAGAATGAGGTTATCATGAAAAAAATTATCCTTAGCCTAACCCTTCTGCTCAGCTTACTGCTAAGTGCTTGTGAGATTACTGTTGATGTCGGACCTTTACCTTCTGGGGTCACGATCAGCAACGCCAGTTGGTCAAGTAACCACCAGGCAGATGTGCAGGGCGTGCGTCAGCAGGTCATCTGCGATGACCGCACCACCATGCTTACCTACAGCTTTCAGTTTACCGGCACTCTGGGAAGCTGGGAGTCCTACCTGCAGGGCGTCGATTCTGGTCAGATTGCAGGCCGTGTGCAGCTTAGCCTCAGCGACCCGCGCGTCAACTATAATCCGAATACCCGTACTGTCACCGTGAATTACGAACTGCGCGCAGGCGCTACCCCAACCCTGCTGGCGCCGCAGGCCATCGTCCCTGTCAGACTTGATTATAGCCGCCTGTTTTTGCGTTTTGCTGGTACCTCACAAGCCTATTCCCTGTTCTCTCAACCTATTCCCGTACTGAATATCTGCCCGGCAAGCACTTAGCTCTCAGTCAGCGCAGCCTCAAATGCTGCCAGGCCCTCTTCAACTTCTGCCAGCGGCAGGCCACCCTGGGCCAGCCGCTCAGCTTTGGTCTGCAAAAGTCTGCGGTAAAAAGCACGCCCTCGTGTAGCAACTTCGCTTGCGCCATAGTGCCCCAGCATATCAAAAAGCTGGTCTTCGGCCTTGGCATAGTGCTCCTGTTGTACGCGGTAGTCCAATACTCGCCACTGCGTTGCCAGGCTTAAGTCATAGTTTTCCAGTACCTCGCCAAGCTCGGTGATGCGGATATGGAGATCAGGCGCATCAATCTCGGCCAGGGCAGCCTCGAGTAGTAACGTATAGGCCTTTCCCAGTGCCGCTACCCCAAGCGCTTCATCCAAGACCATCTCTGCTTGTAACAGTACCGCTATGATATAGCACTTTTCCCCATCGATACTGCCGGTACTGCTTAGAAGGGGCAACAACTGCTCGGTTGGCAAACGCCGGATAAGTGCTGCTTCTGAACCTGTCAGCTCACGGTAAGCTTCATTAAGTGCCTCATAAGCAGCCTCAGGACGCTGCGCTTGCTGAAGTTCCTTGATTTGCTGAATGACTGCTGTAAGACGACGGTATAAAAGGCTTATAAAGCTGTCCTTTAGTGGCATAACCCCAGTTTAGCAAGTAATACCGAGCCCCATAAATTGCTTACACATTTGAAAAGCAATCCCCCGCTTCCTAACGCCCTGCTCGGGATAAATCGTTGAGATAAACCCAACGATTTATCCGGAACCGGTATAACAGCACAACAACACCCCTAATCAGCGCCCCCTTCGGGCTGTTATGAATCAATCTGCAGCGGTACTACCCAAGCAGACCCCGCAGGGCTGTTATGATACGGAAACTGTGCCAGATTCCGACTTACTCAGCAGCCTCAATGAAGAACAACAACGTGCCATACAACACTTTGACGGTCCTGCCCTGGTTCTTGCCGGAGCTGGTTCGGGGAAAACCCGCACGGTCATTCACCGCATCGCCTATCTTATGCAAGAACACGAGGTCTATCCACAACAGATTCTGGCAGTGACGTTTACCAACAAGGCAGCTGCTGAGATGAAAGAGCGTATCGAGCAGCTCATCGGACAAACAGCTCAAGATCTGTGGATGAGTACCTTTCATTCTGCCTGTCTTCGCATCCTGCGCAGCTATGGTGAACTCATCGGTTTACGGAGCGGCTTTGGTATATATGATGACACGGATCAACTTGATGTACTCAAGGATATCCTTGAAACTGTCAGTGGCCTTTCAGACGTCAATCCCAGGGTGGCCAGGGCACTGATTGACCGCGCCAAAAGCAACCTCTGGTCTCCGCAGTTGCTGGCCCAAGAGGGCGCGCGTGCCTTTGGCGGCATGATCTCTGGCATTCCCCTGGAGGCACTGGTCGAAGTGTACGAGCGCTACGAGATGCGGCTGCGCCGCGCCAATACGGTAGACTTCAATGACATCCTGGTACGCACCGTTGAGCTGTTTGTGCAGCAACCCGATGTTTTGGACCGTGTGCAACAGCGCGCGGTCTTTATTCATGTCGATGAGTATCAGGATACCAATCAGGTTCAGTACCAACTGACCCAACTTCTGGCAAACAAGTACCGCAATCTCATGGTGGTAGGTGACCCGGATCAGTCAATCTATGCCTTTCGTGGTGCAGACGTACAAAACATCCTGGACTTTCAGCGCGATTATGAAGACGCTGCCCTGTACCGACTCGAGCTTAATTACCGCAGTGTGAGCTCTGTTTTGGAGGTCGCTAACAATCTGATTCTCAGCAACCAGGGACGGCTGGAGAAGGCACTTAAAGCAGTCAAACCAGCAGGTGAGGCAGTCAGGGTTTACCGCGCTACTGACCACCGTGCCGAAGCAGATTTTATTGCAAGGCAGATCGAACTTCTCATGACCCAAAAACCTCTGTCCTACCAGGACTTTGCTGTGCTTTACCGCACCAACGCCCAATCTCGAGTGCTCGAGGAATCTCTCAGGCGCGCCGGCATACCTGCCAAAATCGTGGGGGGTGTTGGCTTCTATGACCGGCGCGAGGTCAAAGATATCCTCTCCTATGTCCGCGCAGCCTTAAATCCCAGTGACGACATTGCGTTGCGGCGTATCCTCAATCGCCCGCGCCGCGGTATTGGCAAAACCAGCGAGGATAAGCTCAATCATTATGCTGCCAGCCAGCGCTTAGCCTTCATAGAAGCACTTAAAGCAGCAGATGAACTTTTACAGGGAACGCCTGCCGTTAAAAAAATTACTGAGTTTCTGGAACTCATTGATGACCTCGGTGAGGCGGCTGAAAGCCTGCCCGCCGCACAGCTTCTCAAGGCAGTTATTGACCAGAGCGGCTATATGCAAATGCTGAAGGACGAGGCGTCTTTTGAAGCGCAGGCCCGCATGGAAAACCTCGAGGAGCTGGTGAACGCCGTGCTCGAGTGGCAGGAAGAAAGCGGTGGCTCGATTGCCGAGTTTCTCGATGAGGCAGCGCTGCTTGCCAGTGTGGATGACCGCGCTGTCAAGGCCAATAATGAAGAGCTGTTCGATGAGGCTGTGACGCTGATGACGCTCCACAATGCCAAAGGGCTCGAGTTCCCCGTGGTGTTTCTGGTCGGTATGGAGGAAAACCTCATGCCCCACCGCAGCTCTACTGGCAGCCTGCAGGAAATCGAAGAGGAGCGCCGCCTGCTATATGTTGGTATCACCAGAGCGCAGGACGACCTGTTTATGGTGCACTGCGAATCCCGCATGATCTTCGGCCGTACCGAAATCGCCAGACCCAGCAGGTTTTTAGAGGATATTCCCCGCTCACTACTACAAGAGGTCGATGTTTTTGGTCAGCAACTCGCTGATGCAAGCCAGCTCTCCAAATACTCCAGACAAATCTGGTCACCTCCTGTTACCGACAAGCAATCAAACGAAACACAATCTGCTTCCAGTTTTCGCGGGGGCGAACGGGTGAAACACCCGCGCTTTGGCGAAGGTACGGTTGTGGGCATGAGTGGTGAAGGTGCCAAGGCAGAAATCACCGTGGTCTTTAAGGCAGCGGGGGCGAAAAGGCTGCTGGCGAAGTACGCCAATCTTACGGCGCTGTAAATCCCCTGCTTCATCTTGCTGTGCGTGCTTAAAGATGACGGGCTAGTTGCTGATTTCGCTCAACAAAGACTTGCAGCCGTTCCACAATAACACCATGCCCCTTTTATAGCGAGCCCGCTAAATTGGTTAAAGATTTGAAAATCAATCCCCGCTTCCTAACGCTCTGCTCGGGATAAATCCTTGGGA
>CAZZPQ010000026.1:19726-26538 GCA_964655595.1 uncultured bacterium | reverse complement strand
CTGCTCGGGATAAATCATTGGGATAAACCCAACGATTTATCCGGAACTGGTATAAGCGCTCAGGTGGCTTAAGATTTTGTCGTGAAACTGCCGACAGTTACAGATCGGCTGGCTTACGTCCCTGCTCTACTACCTGTGTCCATTGCCTTAGATAGGTTCGGAGCTGGTCTTCGACAGCTAGCATATCCAGTACCGCAGTTTCTTCTGAAGCTGGAAGCTGACTGTAAAGCACAAACGCCTCTGGCAACGCAATATCTTCGATCACTGGATACACAAACATATGTAGTGGAATATCCTGCTGAAAGGTCTCACTAAGCATGAAATCGATAAATGCCTGGGCGGCCTCGAGCTGCTGAGTCCCCTTAAGGATGCCGACAGCCTCAATCTGCTCATAAACGCATGATGGGCAAAACAGGTTGATGGTAGGCGCAGCCTCCAGGGCTTCACTGGCAAAAATAACCTCGGCAGCCGGGCTGCTGGCATAGCTCAGCACGATAGGGCGGTCACCGCCATAACGGCTAAACGCCGTATAGTAGGCGTCGCTCCAGCCACTCGCCACCAAAAGACCATTATCACGTAAGTCAGCCCAGTACTCGAGCCAGGTATACTCACCTTCGGTACCGAAGCGGGCAATAGTGGCAAGCATAAAAGCCAGCCCGGGACTGCTGGTGCTGGGGTTGGAAACAACGGTTAAGCCACGGTAGGCATCCTGGGTCAGATCACGAATATCGCTGGGTAGTTCCAGCCCCTGCTCGCTGAAATAGGCGGCGTCCAGATTAAAGTTTACATAACCAGCGGTTATCGGGGTCACGCTACCACTCGGGTCAAACCGATAGCGAGGCTTGACATTGGCGAGTTGAGAACTGAAATACGGCTCGAAGATATCCTCTTGCTGCGCTCTGATTAAGAGGCTATTATCAATCCCAAAAAGCAGGTCAGCAAGCGGATTCGCCTTGGTCAGAATAGCTCGGTTGACCACCTCGCCTGCGTCACCCGCGGATAAAAAGCTAACGCTTATGCCTGTTTGCGCAGTGAAGGCTTCAACGACTGCACTCGAGATATCAAAAGAGTCATGCGTTAAAACCGTCAGGTTTTGGGCGCTGCCGATGAGGGGCAAAGCCAAAACGAAAGCGACTGCTCTTAGGTAACTGCAAACTGTTATGTAACTGCAAAGCCGTGCTATAAAAAAATCCTTTCCGTCACCAGAAAGGTTTGTGAAAGTTTCACACTTCCTACGCCCGCATAATCGGGTTCAGGTTCGAGGGTTTGTTCTCAGCCCACTGGGGCACCCCTGGTGACTCTCTTAGCATAGACCTTATCGGCTGGCTTTTCAGTATCAGTAGCTACTGATTTCTGCCTGGGCCTTAAATAGCCCAGGCCAGGGAATTACTGCCCTGGCCTGGCTAGACTTCTTGTAAAAGTATTAACTTCAGAACCCTAGAACCACTAAACACTGCAGTCAGATTTGACTTTTACCAGACGTTTACCTACGCTTCTGACTATGAACGTGCGCGTCGGGTTGCCTGAGGCTTACGCTGCTGCCAGATCGCCGCAACCCAGTTCCTAATATGTCCGAACAGGCCAGGACGGGAATACCTATCCAGTGTAAATACCGACCAGGTATCAGGGTTTGGACCTTCACCGCGAAGTTCCTTGACTCTTTCCTGTGCTAAAAGCATCATATCAATGTGATTCATTTTCTTTCCTTTCTCTTGCTGTAATTCTTTTGTGCTTTCTTTCACATACTTTGTCAACCACATCACGCTAGATGGGCTAATGAATAAGTGAATTGTTTTAATATTGGGGTTTTTGCCCTTGGAACTGGGCTGGTTGACCTCAAATCAACAGTCTTAGTGTAGACCATACTCGCAATATACATAGTGTCATACACTACAGGACATAGCCCTCAGCTCAGCGATCACCTGACTGTGAATAAACCGATATTAAGGCTACTATAGGCTTGTGGGCATAAAACCCTTTGTCCTTAATCTGATCATCCAGGATGAGCAGTTACTTTTGGCGCATAAAAAGTCTGGTTTTGGTGCAGGCAAAATTGTCGTGATCGGTGGTAAAGTTAAGCGAAGTGAGACTTTGCAGTCGGCTATTTATCGGGAAACTCTGGAAGAAACCAGCCTCAGGGTCAGTCAGGCCGAGCTGCGGGCAGAGCTCGAGTTTTACTTCATTCCCACACAGACACAGCTGCACTTTTTCGTTTTTATGACGAAGCACTTCAGCGGCCAGCCGCAAGAGAGTACCGAGGTGATTCCGCATTGGTATCCGCTAGACAACCTGCCTTTTGCACAGATGTGGCCCGACGCCCGGTACTGGTTACCCCCCGTACTGGGAGGCAGGCCACTGAAAGCCACCTTTGTATATAGTGCGCATGACGCGCTGCAGGACATTCAGCTCAGCGAGTCCCGGTGAGCTACTTGTTTCTCTGCTTATATCAGTTCAAGATAGATCCTTGGGATAAACCCAACATCCATAATTCTTTTATCGGGCTCCATATTAAGGCATTCAAGTATCTCACTTCACTCGCACATCGAAACGGTATTACACGTACTTATCGCCCCGCATGACCTCAACTTTGTCCAGATAAGCGATCATGGCGTAGTTCTTAAAGTAGCGCTCACTAAGGTGTAGCAACAAACGCTCGGCAACGTCGTCTGAGACAACGCTCTCGAGCTTGATATTGGCCCCTAAGTCACCGACGCGCAAGCCACGCGTCCCTCTGCCTTCCACGCGGGTCAGCGTATATCCTTTAGCTCCCAGGCGCGCGAGGTCTTGAACAAGCAAGGACTCGAGCACCGCTTCAGCCACAATGGTAATGCGTGTGAGTTTCACCGTCGGCATGGTCTATCATACTCCATAAAGCACTTGTGCCAGGAAATAAAACAGGGGGATGCCGACCGTGAGGTTAAAGGGAAAGGTAATTGCCAAAGACGCTGTAAGGTAGTAACTAGGGTTCGCCTGGGGCAAAGCAATACGCACCGCCGCAGGTGCCGCGATGTACGAAGCGCTGGCTGCCAGCACTGCCAGAATCGTGGCACCACCCACGCTCATCCCTGCAAAGCGTGCTAACAGGATACCCAGAACACCATGGACAACAGGTAAAACCGTACCATAGAGCAGCAGGAAGGCGCCCACAGATCGCAAATCCCGAAAGCGGCGCGCGGCGACCATGCCTAACTCGAGCAAAAACAGGCTTAGAACACCCTTAAAGGGATCGACAAAAAATGGTGCTACTTCTTGCATACCCTGCTTGCCTACCAGAAAGCCGATCAGCACACCGCCGATAAGAAGCAAAATACTCCTGCCAGCAAAGATTTCGTGTAAGACCAGACCCCAGCTATTCGAGCTGGCTTCTGACAGCCGCGACTGCGCAATGAGCAGGGCGATAACGATAGCAGGTATCTCGAGAATCGCTACCAGCGTGGGGGCAAAACCCTCAAAAGGTACATTCAGGCTTTGTAAAAATGTCTGTGTGGCAATAAAGGTCACGGCTGACACCGAACCGTAGTGAGCAGCCAGTGCCGC
The DNA here is from genome assembly GCA_964655595.1 of uncultured bacterium. Lineage (GTDB taxonomy): Bacteria > Deinococcota > Deinococci > Deinococcales > Trueperaceae > CAZZPQ01. The sequence goes on along the minus strand of CAZZPQ010000026.1, from coordinate 23,001 downwards.
AGCATCTGCAACGCTGAACCTGCCCAGGTACCTGGCAATAGCGTAGCTCCACAGGGGAATGCTGATACCCAGGAACAACGTTGCCAGAGCCGGTCGCCAAAAAAGGGCAAAAGGCGTTTCCGATAACTCGGCACCACCCTTTAGACCAATCGCCAGCAAGAGATATATAGACAGCGCCGTGTAGAGTTCTGGTGGGAACTTCAGATCGCTGCGCACCAGTGTTGCCACCACCCCCAAGGCAAACATCAGCACAATCGGTGAAAGCAGGTTAAGCCTCAGAAGCTCGAGCGTGTCCATGCAGCGTAGTCTAACGACTTTGGCAGCCTTATTCCCAGCGAAAACGAACACCCAGAGACAGATCAAAGCTCTGCGAAAGCGTAGGGGTAATGAAGGGGCGGTGGGTATAGACCAGCACTGCGTCCAGAGTCTCTGTCAATTCATAGGTCAGGACGGCACTGAGTGCCAGACCAAAGCGCCCATCCTGCAGCGCCAGCCCAGTTGCCAGATGGGCGCGCATCAGCGGGACATCGTCCAGCGTGCCCGGAAGCTTAAACCAAAGACCAGCGTCCAGGGCCAAGCCCCCTGCCCAGTAGGGTGCAAAAAAAACACTAATAGTCTCGGATAGTGCCACAGTTGTCCGCAGACCGAGCTTGAGGTTGGTAGCGTAGCTACCTGGCGCCACCGCAGCTGCCTCGAGAAAACCCGGACCTGTCTCGAGCCCAAGACTAAAGGACTGGGACTGAGCAGTTCCAGTCAGCAAGATAACAAACACGAACACCTTAGCCAGGGTCATCCACGGTACTGATACTGGGTTAAGCAAGCTGCTCACTTTACACCAAACGCTTACGCAAGTATGAACTCAGCACATCCACCACCACCACAAAGCCAATAATCACGATGAGAATCATAGAAATCTCTTCCCAGCGGCGAAACTGTATGCGCTGGATCAACATTCCACCGATACCCCCTGCGCCCACCAGACCTAAAATAGAAGCTGCCCGCAAGTTAATCTCAAAACGGTACAGCACATTCGAGGCGAACTCTGGCATCACCTGAGGAATAACCGCATAGAAGAAAGTTTGTATGGGACCAGCCCCGGTAGCGCGCAAGGCCTCAGCCGGTCCCGGATCAATGCTTTCAATAATATCGCTGAACATTTTGCCTAAAAACCCTACTGAGTTGACCCCCAGCGCCATGATGCCTGCCACCGCACCTGGCCCAATCGCAGCGACAAACATAATGGCAAAAAGAAGCTCAGGAAAAACCCGAACAGCAGCCAGCAAGCTGCGTCCAGGAATAGCAAAGCGGTTGCCACCCATCAGATTGGCAGCCGAGATAAAAGCAACCGGCACTGCCAGAATCGCAGCGATAAAGGTTCCGATGACAGCCATGTACAAGGTTTCCATCATAGCGTCAAAGGCTCTGGGAAATATCAGGCTGTCAGGATTAACCAGGCCGCGCAGCAACGGGGGCAGATTGCGCTGTAAGCCACTCACAATACGCGACCAGCTCACATTGCTCAAAGTCAGTAGGCAAACAAGTGTAATAACAATCAGCGCAATAACCAGCAAGTACTGAAAGAGCTTGGTGCGCTTGGCATGAGGCGGTGTGGGTGGAATCACCGCGTGATTGATTTGCGGCATCAGGTTAACCTCGCCCTAACGTAGGCCGATACACCGTCGATAATCGCCACTACCACAAAAGTGACGATCAGTAGCACCGCCACACGCTGATACTGAAAGAGTGAAATATAGCGGTTGAGCAAAAAACCAATGCCGCCCGCACCAACAAAGCCCAGAACCGTGGAGGCCCTGACATTCACTTCAAAAATATAAAGAATGTAAGAGACCATGCTGGCTCCCACCTGGGGAATTACAGCATACACAATCACCTGCGTACCATTGGCCCCAGAAGCTTTAAGCGCTTCTACTGGCCCCGGATCAATCGCCTCGACGTATTCACTCCCTAGCTTTGCCAGAATCGACAGAGTAAAGATGGTGATAGCAACTACCCCAGGAAAAGGACCAAAGGACAGGATGCCCACCAGAACTGCTGCATAAAGCAAATCGGGAACCGAGCGCAGTACTGTCATAAAGGTGCGGGCAAACCACATAAAAGGCATATTCAAAGTGGTATTGCGCGAAGACCAGAATACCCAGGGTGCACCCAGAATCACACCAAAAAGCGTACCAAGCCAGGCCATCTGCAAAGTCTCGAGCATGGGTCGCCAGATTTGCGGCAGGGCACGCTGCCAATCAGGTGGCCAGAAATTGCCAAAGAAGCGCACAAAATCGACGCTACTACCCCACAAATCATCAAAGCGGAAGTTGGTGGCACGCACTGAAACAATAAAAAGGACAATCAGCACCAGCCAGGTTGACCAGGTGACGAGCCGTGGTAACAGTGTGCGCTCTGCGGTAGCAGTTTCAGGCAAGGCCACGCAAATCCTTCTCCTTATCAATAGGACGACCGTAAATCTCTTCAAAGACCTTATTGGAAGCTTCTTCTGGCGTACCGTCAAAAACGATGAGTCCGTCACGCATACCGATGATACGGTCAGCATAATCCCTGGCCATATCGATAAAATGCAGGTTGACCAGTGTGGTAATCCCGTCCTCGCGGCCAATGCGCTTTAAGTCAGCCATGACAGCGTGGGAGGTTGGCGGATCAAGACTGGCCACGGGCTCATCAGCCAGCATCACCTTGGGTTGTTGTGCCAGGGCGCGCGCAATACCTACGCGCTGCTGTTGACCACCGGAAAGGGCGTCAGCTCGCACAAAGGCTTTTTCAGGAATACCAACACGCCGCAGGCAGTCATGGGCGATGGCCAGCTCATCCTTGGAGAAGATGCCCAAAAGGCTCAGTAGTGGATTCACCTGCCCCAAACGCCCTGATAAAACATTACGTAGCACAGTTGAACGCTTTACCAGATTGAAGGTCTGGAAGATCATGCCGATTCCCGTGCGCATCTGTCGCAACTCAGCTCCGCGCGCTTTGCTGATGGATTTGCCTTCAAGTAACACATCCCCCTGGGAGGGAACCACCAGATTATTGATCGTGCGAATCAGGGTGGATTTGCCAGCGCCTGACAGCCCCACGATGACCACAAACTGCCCTTTGGGAATCGTCAGATTGATTCCCTTGAGTGCCCGTAAGCCATTAGGATAAGTTACCTCAGTATTGATAAACTCAATCATTGTCACCCATCATATAGAAAAACCTCGAGCCAGGCTCGAGGTTTGGTAGTTTACCAAGGATCAGATTTAACGCTCGTC
>CAZZPQ010000026.1:0-19626 GCA_964655595.1 uncultured bacterium | reverse complement strand
CACGACTGGGGACCATGCCCAGTACCAGGCGATCCGGGATTTCCTGGGCACTGGCATTAAGTGGAAGCAGCGTTATAACCATCACCAGGGCAATCAATCCGCCAAAAAATCGTTTAAGCATCTTCATCCTCCTTTGGGTCGAGGCTCTCTGCCTCATGATGGGTACTTTACCACGCTAACATTTTAGCGTGGTAATGTCAGCCTTCATTCAGATTTCACGAGAGGAGTTTTGTTATGGAGTCCCGTTTAGCCTTGTTAAAGATGCTCTGGAGTTGCTTGACGCCTTCAAGAATACGTAGTGTCGGACGGCTAAAATAACTGTTGGCATCACAGGCGTAGACCTGACGACACCTTAGCGCACGGAGTGACCGTAATTCCGCACGCGCCAAAAGTTCAGCGGCAAAGACCTGATTCTCTGCCAAGCCGTAGCCGCAGGCAATAACGATGATGACATCGGGGTCAGCGGCGGAAATGTCCTGCCAGCTAAGGCGTCGTGACTCCATACCCACCTGCCCAAAAACATCCCTGCCACCTGCACGTTCCACCATCTCCGGAACCCAGTGACCCGCATAAAACGGTGGCTCAGGCCACTCGAGCATCAGCACTTTGGGTAAGGGTTGAGTTAAGAGTAAGGCTTCTGTTGACTGTCTGGCAAGCGCCTCCCAAGCATAACGCGCCTCTTCTACCAGTGCATCAGCAACGACATCCGCAGCCTGGGCTAGCAGTCTAATATCCCGCAGGATACCTTCAAAGGTCTTGCCTGAGAGCGTGACGAGGCGGGTGCTTTGTTGTACGACATCTGGCAAAAGCTTCAGACTTGCCTCAACAGTTCCCTGATTCACCGCACAAACATCACAAATGCCCTGCGTAACAATCAGATCAGGCTCGAGTTCTCTCAGCAGGTCACCATCCACCTGATACAGTGCCTGACCTGTTGCCAGTGCCTGATTCACCGCTGTGTCAATCTCCAGCGCTGTTAATCCACGAGGAATAATGCTGCTGGTAATTCGGGGTAGCTTGCTGAGCGCCGGTGGATAATCACACTCATGACTGACTGCCACCAGATGGTCTTTAAGACCCAGAGCGCAAATGATTTCGGTAGCACTCGGCAGCAGACTGACAATGCGCATCTTAAGCTTCAGGTCGCTGACGACCCTTGACATGCCAGCGGGTTTCAGCAATATCAGCACGCTTGTTGACCACTCGAGCCATCGTAAAAAGTAAATCAGAAAGACGATTCAGGTACACTGCAACCTGCGTGTTTATGCTTTCATGCTCTGCCAGCGAAACCACCTCTCGCTCAGCGCGGCGGCAGATGGTACGCGCCATTTGCAGCGCTGCCGATGCAGGATGCCCCCCGGGTAAAATGAAGTTGCTTAAGGGCTCGAGTTCCTCGTCAAAGCGGTCTATCAGACCCTCTATATAGGCGATGTCTGCCTCATCAATAGCAACAATGTTTTTACGATACTTCGAGTCTTGCCTGGTGGCGAGATCCGCCCCCACATCAAAAAGGGCGTTTTGAACTGCTGCCAAGCAGTCATCCAGTTCAGTATCGACCAGGGCGGCTCGAGCCAGCCCCAGGCTGGCATTAACCTCATCGACCGTGCCATACGCCTGTACCCGCAAATGATGCTTAGGCACGCGCTCGCCGCCGTAGAGGCCTGTTTCACCTGTATCACCCGTTTTGGTATAGATTTTCATAGTGTCAGCTTACCGCGTTTCGCTCGCTTGTGGCGTGCTGTTATACGTTGGTAGATAGGCCCACCCGGTGCATACCAGCCAGCTTTTTTTCGCACTGTGGGGCTCCGGTCACCTTTATGTGCCGCATTCAGTGCACATACCGCAGTTTCATTGCTGTGAGCATATTGTCCAACAACCTCAATAGCCATTGCCCTTACATGGGCATCGATGTCTTCATGCAAAATGTGCAGAGCCTTGGGTAGGATATCGGCCTCAGCAGGGCGACAATCACCCTCCTTACATCTTTCGCAGGCGAGGGCATGCAGTGCCATAGTCCGCACCTTGGGATCAGGGTCATCCACGGCGCCAATCAAATCAGTCAAGGCTTCAGGTATCAAAAGGTGATCAAGCAGCGAACAGCAGTAATAACGCAGCTGGGCATTATCGTGTTTAAGACCTTCAAGGATAAAGGGCAGGATTTCAAGCCCTTTACTCAACAGCTGACGGTAAGCAGCTTTGGCATGGTGGTCAATGGCTAGCTTCGCTATCAGCGCTTCAATCCTGGGCTTACGCTCAAACCAAGCCAGAACATCGGTGGCATTTTGAGTCGGCGGAAAAACAGGGTAAAACACTTTGACAATCCTGCCATCTTTAACAATCAGGGTAATGCGCTTATAAAGCTCCCTACCAGCAACATGAAAGGTAGGCAAAGACAGGCTTTGCTTAAGCTGCAAGCCAGCATCACTGAGAAGTTCAAAGGGTAGATGAAGTCGTGTTTTGGCCTCGAACTGATACTCTGTCGTTTGCGTGCTTATGCCAAACACCTGTGAGCCCAGAGCCTGCAAGTCCCCGTAGTGATCGCGAAAACTGCACGACTGCGGGGTACAACCCCTGGCTCCCGGAATATCGTCCCAATCATCTGGCAGTGGCCTATCTGGTCTTGAGGTCATGGGGTAGATATACAGGGTAGCAAAACCCGCCAAGTCAGCAAGCGCATAGCTTCGTCCATCAGTACCTGGTAAGAACTGCCGAGAAAGATACTTTGCCAGAAGATGATCGGCTGGATTGGCCACGCCATCATCCTGAGGTACAGGCAGGCTTTTCTGTGACATACTCTAGCTTAGTACAACCATGACTGGATTTGTTCATTTGTCAGGTTGCCGCCGCATAAAATGGTGGCAACCCTTTGTTTTGCAAACCGCTCAGGCTGAGTCATGAGTGCAGCTATGCCCACTGCACCCGAAGGCTCGAGTACCACCCCCAGATGCCGGTGTACAAGCCTCATAGCCTCAATCATCTGTTTATCTTCAACCAACAAGATATCCCCTAGCAAACCCCGAATATCCTGAAGGGCTTCTGCTACCGGCACGCGCACGCCAATCCCGTCGGCGATAGTGCTGATGGTTTCAGTTTGGATGGGTTTATCTGCGCGCCAGGACTTCTCCATAGCAGCTGCGCCCGCAGCGCAGACGCCAATAACTTGAGTTGCCGGGCTATGTGCTTTGACCCAGCGAGCGATTCCCGCGATCATCGCTCCATTGCCCAAGGGCACGACCATAACATCAAATGGCTTTGGATACTTCAGTAATTCCACCGCCATCGTACCAGCACCTTCAGTGAACTCAGTGTCACGGCTGTCCTCTACGAATCTCAGGTTATTTGCCGTGGCATAGGTTTTTGCGGCTAGTTTGGCTGCGTCAAAATCCTGACCCCGCAAAAGAACCTCTGCCCCCAAGCGTTTCATGCGCTCAATCTTGAGAGGGTTAGCTGCCTCGGCAGCGAAGACGATTTGCTTTACGCTACGCTTGCGTGCAGCATAGGCCATACCCTGTCCAAAGTTCCCAGCGGACGCGCAAACCACCGCTTTTATATCTGGATTACGAATAAAGAAATAGTCTGCGCCACGCCCTTTAAACGAGCGAATCGGATTCACGGTTTCAACTTTGACAATCAGTTCCGAGCCTAGTATCTCACTCAAACTCTCAGCCTCAAACTGAGGGCTGTGCAAAAATACCGGATCGATTTTCTCTGCAGCTTCTTGAATATGCTCTAAACAAATCCGGTGACTATTTTTTGTTTCCCCCTCATCAACACCTACTTCAAAAGCCTCGGGGGTTTTATGGATGTTTGTTTCAGGTTTCATATCGCCTCACTTAGGTTGGCTGGTCTGGTAGGTTGGCTGGTCTGGTAGCTCAGGGTTTTTGAGTGAACGCTTTAAGCAAGCTGTGTTTGGCATCCCTTTCACTGGTGGCGTTCTGAAGACATGAACTTGTCAAACGGTATACCCGTGCAGTGTAGAATACCCTATGCATTTTGTGTTGACACAACTTTCAAAAGCTCCGGGTATGGAGAAACCATGCGTGTTGTCCTAAACGGTTGCGGTGGAATCAGCGAGCTGTGGCTCGCGGCTATCAGACAAACCTCAAATCTTGAACTTATCGGGCTTGTCGATATCGCCATCGACACGGCCAGAGCCAAAGCAGCCAAGCACCAGCTCGAGCTGCCCACCAGCGATAACTTGGCTGAGATGCTGCAAACGCTTAAACCCGATATCGTCTTTGACTGCAGTATCCCCGAAGCGCATCATCCGGTGACACTCACTGCACTTCAGCAGGGTTGTCACGTTTTGGGTGAAAAGCCGATGGCCGATAGCCTGGCACAGGCGCAAGAGATGATTGCTGCTGCCAGGCAAGCAGGCAAAGTTTATGCGGTCATGCAAAATCGTCGCTTTGACCCCAATATTCGTACCATTAGGGCACTTTTAGATACCGGCGTCATCGGCGACATCACTACCATTACCAGCGACTTCTTTATCGCGGCGCACTTTGGCGGCTTTCGTGATGAGATGCAGCATGTCCTCATCAAAGACATGGCCATTCACAACTTCGACTCAGCCCGTTTTCTCTCCGGTGCAGACCCTGTCAGTGTCTACTGCCATGAGTGGAACCCTAAAGGCTCCTGGTACGCCCACGGTGCATCTGCTCACGCTATTTTTGAAATGACTGCGGGTATCGTCTTTAATTATCGTGGTAGCTGGTGCAGCGAAGGACTGCACACCCCCTGGGAGAGCCACTGGCGCATTGTTGGCACCCAAGGAACTATCACCTGGGACGGCACAACCGAGCTGCGTTGTGAAGTTATAAGTAAGCCTGAGGGTTTTATCTACGAGCACACTGTCCCCGAACTGCCAGTACTCAGTCAGCGAAGTACGCCTGACTGGCACACACGCGCGATTCAGGCTTTCGTGCAGGCACTTGCATCCGGCACTACGCCAGAAACCGTTTGCGAAGACAACATTAAAAGCCTGCAAATGGTCTTTGATGCAGTGGAGAGTGCGGAAGCGGGGAGGAAGGTGTTTGTTTGAGTCTCATTTATCCCAGTTCCGGATAAATCGTTGGGATAAACCCAATGACTTATCCCGAGCAGGGCGTTAGGAAGCGGGGAAGTACTTTTCAAATCTTTAACCAATTTATCGGGCTCGGTATTAGACACCGCCAATCTGCCACGCAAGGTAGCACTGGACACCGCGCCCTGTGACCAGATTGCCAAGCGCTGCGTAAGGACACGGTGTTCTTTAAGGCGAGAGAAACGTGCTACTGAGTTGATTCAAGTGATGCATCAATCAAACTTACATTACTAGTGCTTCTCTTTACCGTCACCCATCTCGTACACTAGGTCCATGACCTTTGATCTGCTATACGAAACAGCCAAATCCGTTCTCAAGCCGCGCAGACTCTCTGCAACTGCTGAGGCAGGCGGTGTGGGCGCGGCATTACTGAGCATGAGTGGCACAGTTTACACAGGCGTCTGTCTCGATACCGCCTGTTCAATGGGTTTTTGTGCTGAGCATGCCGCTGCTGCCACTATGATCACTGCTGGTGAAAGCCAGGTGGCTCGGATGGTGGCGGTCAACTGGGACGGCAAGATTTTGCCGCCCTGTGGCAGATGTCGTGAGTTCATCAGCCAACTGGACGACGCCAATCTCGCAGCTGAGGTGCTGGTGGCTGCTGACACGGTGGTGCACCTGGCTCAGCTTCTTCCCTACGACTGGCGGCAGTCTGCTGATGGCTAAAATCAGACCTGCCCCACTAAGCCTGCCTGCCAAGCTCGAGTCTGCCATTGCTTCAGGTCATCCCTGGATTTACCGCGATCATCTGCCCAAACACAGCTTGCAGCATGGTGACTGGGTACAGATACAAGCTGGCAAGCAGGTTGCTACCGCGCTTTATGATGGGGAATCTGCCATTGCCTTGCGACTTTTTGCCAGTGACGGTGTACCGGATTATGCCTGGATCAACGCTCAGGTTGAGAAAGCGCTCAGGCTACGCCGCCTGATTTCCGGAGACACCACTGCTTACCGGCTGATTTACGGGGAGAGTGACGGCTTACCTGGCATTGTGGCAGATAAGTACGACCGCTATATTGTGCTTAAAACCTATGCCAGCAGTGTCGAGGCTCTCATTCCAGATATCGTCAAAGCGCTGGCAAAACAACTTAAGCCCAAAGGCATACTTCAGCGGCAAGACCACAGTCTCACCGCACTCTGGGGTGAGCTGCCGCCCCCGGAAGTGACCATTCGAGAAAACGGACTGCGCTTTATCGCCAATCTGTTTGAGGGGCAAAAAACCGGACTCTTTTTGGATCAGCGCGACAATCGGCAAACCATCCGGCACATCAGCGCTGGGCGCTCCGTGCTCAACCTTTTTAGCTACAATGGTGGCTTTTCGGTTTACGCTCTGGCAGGTGGAGCAAAGCACGTCACATCGGTAGACAGCGCTGCCGCTGCCAATCGGGATGCAGAGCGCAATGTTAAACTCAACGCCTTATCCGAACATACTGCTATTACTGCCGATGCCTTTGAGCTTTTAAGCACCTACCAGGCCAGTGGGCGCAAGTTTGATCTGGTCATTCTTGATCCACCGTCCCTGGCAATTAATAAAACACAGCGTTACAAAGCCCTGCGTGCCTACGCCCGTCTAAATAGTCTGGCGATGCGCTGCGTCACAGCGGGAGGATTACTGGCAAGTTCCAGTTGCACTGCCCAAGTAGAGGTAAGCAGTTTCATCAACATGCTGAAAGAAACTTCTCAGAGCGAAGGTCTAAACGCACAAATGATACATGAAGCAAGTCACGCACTTGATCATCCAGTAAAGCTTGGTTTTCCCGAGGGTCGCTACCTGAAGTTTGTGCTGCTGCGGCTAGGGGTATCTCGCTGAAGTGTCAGGAGGGTCGCCAGTCATCAAATACCAGCTTCATTCCCCTATATTCATGTATCTCTCTTGACCTTCGTGCTTTTGGCTGACCGACCAATACCCTTTTGAATGATTGTTTTTTATGTACCGGTGCGCTTTAGGTATTCACACCCGTCTCCCGAAACTGCAAGTCATACAGGTGTTGGTACAAACCACGCCGCCGCATCAGCTCTGCATGCGTACCGGACTCGAGCACCCTACCCTCATCCAGTACCAGAATCTGCTGGGCGTGGTGGATAGTGGACAAGCGATGTGCAATCACTAGACTGCTGACACCTTTGCGACTGGCAAAAAGTCCGCTTAAGGCATCCTGAATCACGGCCTCGGATTCGCTGTCAAGCGCGGAGGTCGCCTCATCCAAAATCAGCAGCTTAGCGTCTTTCAGGATAGCCCTGGCAATGGCAATACGCTGCTTCTGTCCACCCGAGAGTTTGATACCTCGCTCGCCAATTTCTGTCTCGAAGCCTTCGGGCAACTCCAGAATAAAGTTTTCTGCGTTGGCAAGCCGCGCAGCTAAACGTATCTCTTCATAGCTGGCGTCTGGCTTGGCGTAGCGAATGTTATCCAGCACCGAGCCTGAAAACAGGGTGGGTTCTTGCGGCACCACCGCAATGGCCTGCCGCAAGCTACTTAAAGTGTAGTCTTTCAGATTCTGAGCGCCCAGCAAAATCGCTCCTTTATCCGGATCATAAAAGCGACTGAGCAATTTGGTAATCGTGCTCTTACCTGCGCCCGACGGTCCTACCAGTGCTGCGTTTTGCCCCTCTGGCAGAGCGAAACTCAAAGCCTTTAAGGCTGGCTTTTCCGCTTCTGGAAATGTAAATGTGACATCCTGAAATATCAGGTCATAGCGATCAATCTTGGTAATGCTACCCTCTTGTTCCTCGCAGTCATTCAACAGATCCGAGACCCGCTCGAGTGCTGCTAGTCCCGCCTGCAACTGATTATTGAACATCATCAGCGACATCACCGGCCCCTGCAACATCCGCTGATAGAGCAAAAAAGCTGTGAGTTCTCCCACGCTTAGACCACCACCCACAATCAGCCAGCCACCCAGGAGCATGATGGCAGCCATACCGTAATCAGCGGTTATACTAATCAGGCTTTCCATCCTGCCGACATCCTTGCGGCGTTCCAGGTTGAGACCGACATAGTGATCGTTTTCTTCCTGAAAGCGCCTGGTTTCCAGACCTTCAGCAGCAAATGCCTTGACCACCTGTATGTTGCCGATGGCTTCAGTAGCCACAGCGCTTAACACCCCAACTCGAGCGCGAATGCTGCGCGCCATCTGCCGCAGTGGACCTTGATAGTAACGCGTAATACCCGCCAGAAGCGGCAATACCATGAGGTTGACGAGCGCCAGCTGCCAGTTCATGCTGACAAGAATCACCGCCACTACCAAAATGCTAAAGAACTGCCCCATGAGTCGCGTCGCGCCTGACTGAATCATGCCTTCCAGCGCATTGACGTCTGCCACCACCCGAGACACCAGCGAACCCGAGCGCTCACGGATAAAACGGCTTACCGGTAAGCGTAAGAGTCTCGAGTAGGCACGCATGCGAATCCCACTGATAATGCTTTGGGTAAAGGCGTAACTCAGGTACATACTGGCATAGGCAAAACCAGCCTGCACCAGGTGAAACAGGGCAAAGCCCAGGGCTAAAAACAAAAACAGACGGACTTCAGCACTCGGAATCACCACATCAAAGGCGTAGCGAATAAACTGCGGCCCAATAGTGGCCAGAGCAGCTGCCAGGCTGACAAGACCAGAAAGCCCCAGTACCTGCCACTTGTAGGGCAAGAGCAACTGCACAAGTTGTCTCAGTATACCGGACTTAGTCACGCATCATATTCTGCGCCCCTTTCAAGGTTCAGGTCGTCGCTTGCATGACAGCTGCTAACCGCCAGTGTTGTTTGAGAATGGTATACACCACACTAAGCACCCCCGCAACATGCAAGACTAGGGTTACTATGACAGCCAAAACGAAAACCGATGTCCAGGCAACACCCAAAGGTTCCGTACCTAAAGGCATGGATATGGAACGCGCGCTGGTTCTTGATACCGTGCGTGTCACCGAACAAGCAGCCATTGCCGCTAGCCGCGTGGCGGGCAAGGGTGACTCCGATCTGGTCGATCAGGCCGGCGTTGACGCTATGCGCCGCGTCCTCAACGAGCTGGATATCGACGGTGAGATTGTCATCGGCGAAGGCGAACGCGATGAAGCGCCCATGCTCTATATTGGCGAGAAGGTCGGCAATGGTCAGGAAAACGCCTGGCAGGTCGATATTGCGGTTGACCCGGTAGAAGGCACGGGCATTACCGCACGCATGGTCAACAACGCTGTGGCAGTCATTGCCATTGCGGAAAAGGGCGGGCTTTTTAAAGCGCCGGATACCTACATGGAAAAGCTGATAGTGGGGCCACCCGCAGCAGGCAAGGTCAACCTGAACTGGCCTGTGGCTGCCAATCTGCAAAATATCGCGCTTAGCCTGGACCGCGCAGTTACAGATTTGACCATCACCATTCTGGACCGACCCAGGCACGAACAGCTTATTGCTGAAGTGCGTGAAGCAGGTGCCAGGGTCAAGCTGATTGGCGATGGCGACGTGATTGCTTCCCTGGCTGCCGTGATTCGCGGCACCAATGTGCATGCGGTGATGGGAACCGGCGGCGCACCCGAAGGTGTGATTGCAGCCGCTGCCATGAAGTGCCTGGGTGGAGAAATCCAGGGGCGCTTTAAGCCGCGCAATGAGGATGAAATCAAGCGTCTCAAGGCGATGGGCGCAGAGCTGGACCGTGTTTACAGTACGAATGACTTCGCACCCGGGCAAAACATCGTTTTTTGTGCCACGGGTATTACCGATGGCGATCTGCTACGTGGCGTAAAACTTTTTAAGGGCGGGGCCAGAACCCACAGCGTGAGTATGGGCTATAAGTCAAGGGTCATGCGCTTTTCTGATGCCATTCATCTGCTGAGATCTGATGCTCGAGTCAGCATTCAGATATAAGCCAGATAGCTTGCACCTTTAAGCAAAGCAAGCTCGCCGCTAAGCACTCCTCACTGATACCTGTTCCGAATTCACTTCGGCTACGCCCAACCACCTGAACGCAATGACCAAAAGGGGTAAAGGTATGATACTTGTGTGTGATGATTTATCCCGAGCAGAGCGTTAGGAAGCGGGGATTGCTTTTCAAATCTTCAATCATTTATCGGGCTCGGTATTAATTGCCATTGCTGCAAACAAGGGGTTGCAACCCCTTGTTCATGGGAATCAGACATCTTCTACCCAAACATTAGCAGTCTCTGTTGAAGCATTATCATTTATTCTTCTAACCCGAGACCCCAGCCTTGCAAAATCTGGGCAATGTCCTCACTATCAGTGGCAACAGCGTCCGCTTCTGAAGCGACCATAGCCTTGCTCGAGTCAGCGGTCAGCAAAATGCTGCGCAGACCTGCTGCTTTTGCACCGCGTATGTCTTTATCCTCCTGATCACCAATCATCACCACCGACGCAGGCGCTATGCCCCAATCCCGCAAAATAGCTTCAAAAATCCTGGAACTGGGTTTGCGAAAACCACAACTGACCGAGGTCACTACAGGATTAAATACCCCCGAAAGACCGATGTGCTCGAGTGTCACGACATTCAGCAGATGCGAATGGGTATTCGAGGCGATACCCAGGCGCACCCCTGCCATCTGCAAGCTCTGAATCAGCTTGAGCGTTCCCGGTATCGGTGTAGCACCCGCAGCTTCGGGCATGACAAATGCGCGTTCAGCGGACTGGAGAATAGCAGCATCCAGCTCCACGCCAAATGCCTGGGCAGTTTCGTTTAATTGCCCTCTGGTGGCACTCTGTTGCCGCAGATCATCTGCAACCACATCCTCTTGGCGAAGGGCCAGGAAGCGCTCCCGAAACGCCTCTCGGCGCAAGATGAAACCCTGTGACTTCAAATAACTGGCAGCAGACCAGCAGTTGGCCGTCTCAAAATGCCCGTGGCTGCTGTAGATAATTGTGCCCCACAGATCAAAAATGATTCCTTGAATCATAGCGTCAGTTTACGCTACCTAAGGTGAAAGGCGTGAGATAAACCAGTTCCGCATAAATCATTGGGATAAACCCAATGATTTATGCCTAGCAGAGCGAGTAGCAAACGAGAACCTGCCTTTCAAAGCTATCATCAAGGTATCAGGCTTGGTATAAATTGCGAAGTGCCTAGCGAGCGCTTTATACAAAAGCGCTAAAACCTGTAATGGCGCGGCCTACCACCAGGGTGTTGATCTCATTGGTGCCTTCATAGCTGTAGATGGCTTCGGTGTCGTTAAAGAGGCGCGCAACGTGGTTCTCGAGCAAAATACCCTTGCCCCCAAAAATCTCGCGGGCTCTGGCAACCACATCACGGCACCTTGAAGCAGTGAAAACTTTGGCGAGACTAGCGTGCTCATCGCGCATGCTACCCTCATCCTGCATGCGGCTGAGGCGCAGGCACATATGCTGCATAGCGGTGACGTCACCGAGCATGTGTACCAGATGGCTCTGAATAAGCTGAAAGTTGCCAATCGCTTTACCAAACTGCTGGCGGGTCTGCGCATAGTGCAGAGCTTTTTCGTAGGCGCCCATCGCTGCACCTACCGCCTGCCAGGCAACACCAGCCCGGGTCATCCTGAGTATATCGGCAGTCGTCCGGAAGCTCTCAGCGTTTTGCAAGCGGTGACTCTCTGGCACCCGACAATCCGTCAGGGTGATATGCCCATTTTCCACAGCGCGCAGGGCAATTTTACCCATGATTTTTTCAACCTTAAAGCCCGGCATGTCACGTCCTACGATAAAACCCTTAACATTCTGGTCAGCGACATCCCGTGCCCAGATAATCACAATATCGCTAAAGGTACTGTTGCCGATCCAGTATTTTTCCCCATTTAATATCCAGTCGTCCCCGTCACGCTGGCAAGTGGTGGTCAGGCCACCCGCAGCCCCGGACCCCACCGTTGGCTCCGTCAGACCAAAGGCGCCAATTACCTCCATCCGGCGCATCTTAGGTAGCCACTCCTGGCGCTGGCGTTCGTCGCCGCCAACCAAAATGGACAGCATCGCCAAACCGGCATGTACACCAAAAAAAGTCGCTGTGGAAACGTCAATACGCGCCATTTCCATGGTGGCAATACCCTCAATTAGCGAAGCGTCAGCAGCACGGCTGCCATCTTCATGAAAGATTTCAGCGAGTAGGTTCAGGTCCCGAAACTTGCCAATCAGCTGGCGCGGAAACTCGTCCCGCGACCAGTAATCGTTGATGATAGGCTCAACCTCGGCTTCCATAAAGTTGCGGATTTTGCCCTGAACATCGCGTTGCCTTTCACTCAAGCCACTTGCCAGGTCATAAAAGTCACCATTTATGGCTGGTAAGCTCCTGGTCTGCTTACTACCTTTAACCATTTTCATCAGCGCACCAAGCTGCGCTTCATCAAGGCTGGTCACCAGCGCAATCAACTCATCCAGATCGACCTTTTCAGAGAGCTTGCTTATTTTTTTCATATCGAGCTTGCCCAGCAGTTTTACCGCTGCGCCCATATCTTTTAAGCCAACCGCCATGTTATCCTCCTGAATTGTCGCTAGCTGTTATCTAAACATCCAAGATGCTAAATATCGATGATGTAGCCATTGTCAAAGTCGCTTTTTTCGCCACTATAAAGCGCCGTTACAAAGGGCGCGAAACGCTTGAGTACCTCGTGGCGCTTGACGCTGAGTTTGGGGGTCAGCAGGCCATTATCCGGTGTGAGTTCCTCGGCAATCACCGCCACACGCTTAATGCTTGACCAGTGGGGCTGATCCTGGTTGGCTGCTTGTACCAGTGCCTTGAGCTGCGCCTTATGCGTCTCAGTCAAAGGGCCGAGTTCAGGGTTGGGAAAGATCAGAGCGCTACAGAACTTTTCATTATCACCAAGAATCAGTGCGGCACTGACCAGCGTATCAGACTCGAGCACTTCCTCGAGAGGCTGCGGCATGACATATTTGCCAGTAGACAGCTTAAAGAGATTCTTGATGCGCCCCGTGATTTTCAGGAAACCATCCACGACCTCGCCCATATCCCCAGTATGAAACCAGCCACCCTCACCCATCACTTCGGCAGTTTTTTCTGGCTCCTGATAATAGCCCTGCATGATGTGTGGGCCACGGCTCAGGATTTCATCCTGCTCAGAAATCATAACTTCCACACCTGCCAGCACCTCGCCTACCGTTCCCGGACGGTTACGCCCCGGCCGGTTAAAGCTGATAACCGGACTGGTTTCGGTAAGACCATAACCCTGCAAAATCTCTATCTTGGCTGCACCAAAGGTATTGACCAGATCTGCTCTCATCGCTGCGCCCCCGACAATGATGGTCTTAATCTGACCACCTAAACCATCACGCCACTTGCTCAAGACAATCCTGTCAGCGAGCCAGTGTTTGAAGCCCTCCCAGCCACTGGGTGGTTTGGTGATATCGTAGCTTTGTGCCAAGGCCAGCGCCCAGTTAAAGAGCTTACTTTTGAGACCCGTAAGGCTCGAGCCCGTGGCAAGTATCCTGTCATAGGCTTTTTCCAGCACCCGTGGAACTGCGGCAAAAAAGGTAGGCCGCACCTCTTTCAGGTGGTCCCGCATCTCATCAGGCGTGCTGAAGTAGATGCTGGTACCACACCACATCAAGGCGTATTGCAAAGTTCGCGCAAAGATATGCGTCAGTGGCAAAAAAGAAATAGCCGTTTCACTGTCACCTCGCCCAAAGGTCGTTAGACCAGTAATGGCGGCAATCACGTTAGTTGAGACATTTTCGTGGGTCAGCATCACGCCTTTAGGCATGCCCGTTGTACCTGATGTGTAAATAAGGGTTGCCAGGTCAGACGCCTGAACCTGCTGTTTCAAGTCATGAATCTGCTCAGGGTCTTCGTGCATGATGCGCGTACCGATGGCCTCGAGTTCCTGCACGGTGCTGAGGGCAATACCCTCGGGCAAAGACACTTGCTCGCTTGGTGTTTCATACAGGATGACAGTTTTGAGGGCCGGTGTATCCGTTAGTAGTGGCCGTATGTCAGCAAGCAAGCGGCTGTCCGAGACGATAAGTGCCTTGGCCTCAGATTGATTTAAGATGTGCTTGATAGCAGCGGGCGTATGGGTCAGGTAAATCGGCACATCGACCAAGCCTGCCATCAGACAGGCCATATCAGCCAAACAAAACGACAGGTCGCTGTGAGTAAAAAAACCCACGCGGTCACCATGCTCGAGTCCTAGCTCGGTCAGGCCCAGCGCCAGATGTTCCGACCTACCGCGAAACTCGGTCGTCGATAAGGGCTGCCAGCTATTATTTAGCCGCTGATTGAAAGCTTTGGGATTGGGATTGCGCGTGCAGGCTTCATCCAGCAGGGAAACCAGACTGCGCCCCAGTACAAGCTCGCCTGTCCCAGCTGGTGCTGTATAAACCTTGCCTTGATGGCGGGATTCCTGCTCTCCTGTAAGCGCCTGATTGGCTACCATCCTTGACTCCTTTGCAATCAATATCTGAAATGCTGCGCGTCCAAACAACCGCATCTCATTTATTTTGTACTGAGTATAAGGGTAGCACATTGACGAGAGCTTTAATTGTTAAGTGCGTCAAGTGCAGAACACAATGTTATGCCGTTTCGGTGCTTGAGTGACTCAAATCAATCAAGCACCCGGGCAGATGAGAGAAGAAATCATGAAATCAAGTATGCGTCACTCTTGCATAAAATTGGAATTATAACTTCAAATAAACAACCGTGACCCCATGTCCGCCCTCGTAGGGCACAGCGTCCTCATAGCGCAGCACGCGTTTTTCATCTTTTAGATAATTCCGCACGGCATCTCGCAGCGCTCCCGTTCCCTTGCCGTGCAAAATCCGCACGGATGGTGTTTTGAGTGCCTGCGCCTCGAGAATAAACTCGCGGATTTTCTCGAGCCCCTCTTCAACCCGCTCACCGCGGATATTGAGTTCAGTCTGAAAGCCTGCAGTGGCGTAGCTGCTGGTCTGGCTTTTGGCAGGCTTCGTCTTGACCTTTTTGAGACTGACTGCCTTTTTGGGCACTTCAACTTTCAGCAGACCAAGCTGGACCATTACCGTGTCGCTGCGGATTTCACTGATGGGTCCCTCGGCGTCATAGTCTTTGACATGAACCATGCTGCCAACTTGCAGACCCGCTGTGCTGGTCTGGGTCTTGGGCACGTGTTGACGCACGGTTTTGCGCAGGGCCTGGAGTTCTGCCAGCGCCTGGGGACGCGCCTCGGGGTCACTGCTGGCTGTACGTTTGAGTTCCTTGGCACGCTGCAGGGTGTCTTGCAGCATCTCTTCGGCTTTTTCAGACGCTATGGCCAGCACCGCTGCTTCCTTATCGCGGAGCATCTGGATTTGCTGGCGTAAGACTTCGGCTTCGCGCCGAGCGTCGTCACGCGCCGTTTCCGCCCCCAGAACGTCCTGCTCGAGTTTTAGCCGCTGCTGCTCGAGCGTTTCCAAAAGATGCTCCAGACGCTCGCCCTCTGGCCCCAACAGCTCGCTGGCACGACTCAGGATATCCGCTGACAAACCTACACGCTCAGCAATCGCCAGGGCGTAGCTGCGCCCCGGTTGCCCCAGACTAAGCTGATAGGTCGGGCGCAAGCGCTCCAGGTCAAAGCGCATGGCAGCATTCTGAATCCCGGCGGTTTCACTGGCAAAGACCTTGAGAGGTGCCAGGTGGGTGGTGACCAGCGCCGGCGCGCGCTGCTGTAACAGGCGCTCGAGAATTGCCTGAGACAGCGCTGCGCCTTCGGATGGGTCAGTACCACTGCCCAGTTCATCAATCAGCACTAGAACCTCGGGGCTGGCCCTTTCGACAATTTCCTTTAAGTTTTTCAGATGACCAGCATAGGTCGAGAGGCTCGCCTCGATGCTCTGCTCATCGCCAATATCACTCAGCAGTGCCCGAAACTCGGGCAAGCTCGGCGCTTCGGCTGCTACGAACAGCCCACTCTGCGCCATGAGCACTGCCAGCCCCAGCGTTTTAAGCAAAACCGTCTTACCCCCCGCATTAGGCCCGGTGATAATCAGTACCTGCTGGTCAGCCGTGAGTTTGAGCGTGTTGGGCACACAGTCAGCAATGAGTGGATGGCGGGCCTGCTCGAGTTTAATCAGATTGCGGTCATTAAGCTCTGGCTTACTGAGTCGCCAGTCCTTTGCCAAACGGCTGCTCGCCTGAACGAGATCCAAAGTAGCAAGCTGCTCGAGGGTTTCATCCAGACCTTCGTGAAAAGCAAGTTGCTGTGCCAGGCTGATGAGAATGCGGCGGACTTCATCGCGCTCCTCGAACTCGAGAATCGCCAGCTCATTATTCAGCGGCACAACCGACTGAGGTTCAATAAAAATGGTTTGCCCTGAATCCGAGCTATCCAGCGCAATACCCGGAACCTTGCTCTGAAAACTGCTGATGACCGGAATGACATAACGCTCGCGCCTGAGCGTGATCAGCGGATCACGAATGTAAGTGCTGTAGCTGCTTAAGAGTTGGTTTAGACGCTCCCGAATACGGTCACGCAGAGGGCGCAGACGGCGGCGAATATCACGCAGTTTGGGACTGGCATCGTCACGCACCCGACCGTCTAAGTCAAGCTGCTCGCGCACCAATCTCAGAACCCCATCAAAAGAGCGCATCTGATTGGCAATATCGCTTAAGGCCGGGCGCTCCTGAGACAATATGGCCCTTTTGATCGTAGCGGCTGCGTCCATGGTATAGGCAATCTGTAAAAGCTCTTGCCCATCTAAAAACTCGGCCTCCCTGGCGCGTCCAAGCAGCGGACGAATATCCGAAACGCCCCCCAGACTCAGGCTAATCTGCGCCATTTCCTCGGTACGCTGCCAGGCAAGCTCGAGTTGCTCGAGGCTCAGGGTCGGACGTAAACCACTGGCACATTCAGCTCCCAAGGGCGTGCTGGCCCGTTCAGCTAATGCCTCGCAGATGCGCCAAAAATCCAGTTTGTCAAGAGTACTCTCAGAAACGTTCATAAGGAAATAAACCAATCAGCCAAAATCAGCGTCCATAAGCCTAGCACACCAAGCCAGCACAGACTGCACTTTCACATCACCCGACCCTAGTCATCACGACCAGGTCAGCACGACCAAGTGGTAAATGACTTACAGGAGGCTGGATTAGCGCCGCCTGCTGCTCGAGCGTCTAAGCCCATGATCCGGCCAGATACCATCTGCTACCAGATGCAACCACTGCGACAGGTAATAACCCGCCAAAGCTCCCAAAACCAGCTCGCGCCAGTTGCTGCCGAGTTGT
The DNA here is from genome assembly GCA_964655595.1 of uncultured bacterium. Lineage (GTDB taxonomy): Bacteria > Deinococcota > Deinococci > Deinococcales > Trueperaceae > CAZZPQ01. The sequence goes on along the minus strand of CAZZPQ010000026.1, from coordinate 2,388 downwards.
GTATTCATACTAATCTGGTAGCCAAAGTAAGGCGCTAAAAAGTTTAGCACATAAGCCAGCGCCAGCCCCACAATGGCCAAATAAATCAGCCGCGTCAGCGGTCCAACAATCCAGGTATGCGACAAACCCCGATGATTAAACAGCACACCGTAGGGAACCCACAGCCATCCCAAAAGACCCCAGTGATGTTTGGGGCGGACCTTGCTCTCAGCCAGATCAAGGTCCGGGGTAATGAGAAATGTACCCAGCAGATAGCTGATACTAAAGAGCGTCAGCGTCTGTGGGGAAAAAATCAGCTCGGCTTCTGTCGTTAAGCCTTGCGAGCGTGCGTAGGCATAACCCGCAGCCAGTCCCCCAAAAAAAGTCAGGTTGATAGCTTCATGCGTCTGACCGCTCGGCATGGCTGTATTCTAACAAAGAAATTCACATGACTGTTTCTGAGCTCTGCTGATCTTCGGACGGGTTTTCCTGTAGGTGCAGTGCAGCGCGCCAACTGTGATAAGCCAGTCGGTCAATCCAGCGAACAGCCTCGAGCTCCTGGAGAGCACGCTCAGAATCCACTTGACCCGTAGCCGCATCTTCAATGATTTTAGGGCGCTGGCTGCGGCGCAGCTCAGCAATGCTGCCAGAGTGGCTTTCCAGTATCGGGACTACTATCTCCACACCCCCTGTCATGAGGTTAGAACGCGCCTCCGCGAGCTGACGACCAAGCTGTGTAACCACTGCCGACAAAGCCCGGTCCCGCTGTAAATGAGAGAGTTGATAGTTTTCGCGACAGGCGGCAACCAAGCGATCGATGTGATCAATGGCATGTAAAACCGAAATGTGTCGACGATGTTCAGCAGAACCCTCGGTCTCTGAGCGGACATTGGTCAGAAAACGCCTGGTCTCCAGCAAGGCTTCTTCCGACCGATCAAGCTGCTGCTGCTGAACGCGGTTGATGGTAGTTTGTGCCAAGACTTCGCTACTGACCTTCATAACCAGCGTAAGTACGTCCAGACTGGCACGGCGGGCTGCTTCAATGGCGGCAGAGGCAGTAGGAATCAGTTTCTGATTCAGGTGTCTGGTTGGCATTGGGCCATCTTCCCTGACCAGCGCTATGATCAATCTGGCAAAGGGTCGCGTGAGTGGCAGAAATAAAATGACACCCACGACATTAAAGACCGTGTGAAAGGCAGCCATAGTGGTAGCTGCATCCCAGTTATATTGGCTTTGCAGGAATAACATACCCCGTACCAGCCACGGCAAAAGCGCCAGTGCCACGATGCCCGTGACAAGGTTAAAAACAATATGTGCCAGTGCTGTACGCTTGGCAGCAACTGAAGCGCCAATCGACGCCAGAACCGCCTTAATGGTTGTGCCAACGTTCTGACCAATCACCAGCGCTGCGGCCTGCTCAAGCCCAATCGCCCCACTGTGCAAGGCAACGAGCGTGGTCGCCACCGCTGCACTCGAGGACTGCATCACCACCGTCATAGCTATACCGATTAAGACCAGCAGAATCGTGCCCCAAAAACCACTTAGTGCCAGGCGTGAGGGATCAAAAGCCTCGGTAAAGCCAGTCATTCCCTCTTGCAGGGTACTGATACCCACAAAGAGCAAGCCAAAACCAGCAATCACCAGGCCATAGGTCGATGCTCGGCCCGAGAATAACAGTCGCATCAGCGCACCAAGCGCCACTAGTGGCAGGGCAATCAGGCTGATATTGAGCTTAAAACCAATCAGCGATACCAGCCAACCCGTAGTCGTTGTACCGAGATTGATGCCATAGATGACGCCCAGCGCCTGGTTAAAGCTGAGCATGCCAGCGCTGACAAAGCCAATTGTCGCGAGGGTAGTCGCGCTCGAGGACTGCACCATGGTTGTGATGAGCGTACCGCTAAAAACACCTAGCAGCGGATGTCTGGTGAAGCGGTACAAAATGCGGTTCAGTGCTGCGCCAGCTGCTGTCTTGAGCCCCTCTGTCAAAAGCAGCATACCCAGCAGAAATAAGCCAACACCACCAATAATTGTTGTGATCATAAATCCCTACCTTGCGTGCTCCAAGTATGTCATAAACACCGCAGCAACGTCAGCCGACACCCTACGCTAGGGGAGAAGGCAAATCACTCACCTTACGCAAGCCCGTTCTATGGCTCCTTTTGGTCATTGCGCGGCGCCAGCCGCAAGAGTTCCGGGAAATGTCATTGCCTTCACGTAGTCGGGCGTAGCCGAAGGCAAGCCTTGGAGCGACGAAGGAGCAACGCGGCAATCTCGCCGAAGGCGTCTGCGGTCAACCATTGACGGCGGGGTTACTTCGCTTCGTTACACTGCGCTCGCAATGACAATTCTTTTAGCGTTTCCACGAAGCATCCTCAAGGATGCTTCGTGCGACCTGGGGGAGTTGAA
>CAZZPQ010000025.1:0-27927 GCA_964655595.1 uncultured bacterium | reverse complement strand
AAATTGATTATGGATTTGAAAAGCAGGTTCTCGGTTCCTAACGCTCTGCTCGGGATAACCTCCAAGTCTGACCTTACTTTACAAAACGTCCCGCAAACTCCCGTTGATAACTACGCCAGGTGTCCCAGTTCTGTGGCAAACCCTGCTTTTCACTCCACATCCAAAAAGGTGTCAAAAAAGAGCGGGAATAGCGCAGTTCCTCACGGAATATCATGGCGCTAAGACCGCCTTGCTCGAGGTAGCCATTATCCTCAAAGTCGCGTAGGGCTGCTTCCCTGTCATAGCGGACTCGGCGGAACTCTGCTACCCAGTTGCGCTTGTGCAGGCTGAGGAGCAGGTACTGTGCATAAGGGTCACCATTAAAGGGAATGCCTACCGCACCTGTATTGATAATACGGTGCTTACCCCAGTAACGCAGCAGGGGCTGATGGGTATGGGAGCCGATCAGAATGTCAGCCGGGTGCATCTGAATAATCTCGGACAGTCCTTCGTCCGCCAGATAGCTGCTGTAGCCTTCACGGTAGTGCCTGGGACTCCCGTGGGTGATGAGCAGCGTAGGCGCGCCTGGCAGGCGTAGTCGAAATTGCATGGGCAGGCTGCGCAACTGCTCAATCCAGCCGTGCTCGAGCAAGTCCTTGGCAGTGTGTGCGGTAGCGTACCAGAAAGGATCGTCAAACCAGGACAGGGGCAGGTCTTCGTCTCGGTCAATCCACTTACGCATAAGATCATCGTGGTTACCCAGGATGATCTGGTAATCCTGGTTCCAGATACGCTCCAAAAGAGAGCTGGCACTGGGACCACGGTTGACCATGTCACCATTGATAATCACCTGATCTGCCTGTTGCCGCTCGAGATCTGCTAAAACAGCTTCCAGCGCTGGCAGATTGCCGTGGATATCAGAAAGAACCGCTAGACGCACAGCTTACAGTCTAGCAAGCCAGCCAGTAGCCTGCTATGGTTTTTTTTCATAGAGCAGGCGGTGTTTAACGGCCTCCCCAAAAACGGCAACGCCGCTATTGAGGACAATCAGGCTGAACGTTCCCCAAATGAACCATGTTACTGTATCAGCCCCAAGGGTCTTTAATTCAATACTATAGCCAAGCATACTGGCACCAAAGCCAATGAGTGCCAGTCCTAAGGGAGAAAAAATGAGCCAACGCTGCTTGTGTGACATGCTGACCTCCTGTTTGTTCCAGCTCAGCCCGAATGACAATGTTCATGCTCATCACCAGGCGATGGCAGACTTGACTATACCCCCCAAGCACCTCGGTCTATGCTTTACCTCATAGTACGAAGTTCACAAAGACACTACAATGCTTTTATGACAGAGTCTGCTATCGTCTTAGGAAGCGTCCAGAAACGACTCGACTTAATTGATTCCGCCCTTAAAGAAGCGGGCTGGGCAACCCGCACTTTTGATGACGCCCGGGCAGCCTTAAAGCGCTTACAAACCCAAAAACATATTCTGTTTTGTTGTGATACGCAACTGAGGGGTGCCAGTGTGACCGGAGTTATCGCCTTGGTTAAAAAACTCTCAGCCGAGACTCGGTTTTATCTCTTTAGTGATGATCCAGATTCAGAGAAATACCAGCAGTATGACATCCAGCAGCTTAGCTTTCCACCCGTGCTCAGCCATCTGCCCGTTCCCAGCAACCGTAAGACCCTGACCGAACTCCTTAAGCAAACCGAGTCATCGCTGACAGGCAACACGTCATCGGTGGCGCTCTTTGACGTACTGGACATGCTGGCAATGGGGCAACAAAGCGCCCTTGTCGAACTCGAGTTTGGTCGCAAAGGCATGATTCACCTGAATAAAGGACGGCTCGAGCACGCCACATCCTTTGGCAGTGGCGTAGCAGTCCAGGGCCTAAAAGCGCTGGGGCAACTTATTACGCTCGAGAATACCGAGTTCCGCATTCTGCCCTATAAAGCGCCGCCCAGAGCAACCATTAACCTGCCAGTCAGTACCGCTATGACCGAGGCCTCGCGGCTGGCAGACGAAGAGTTGCGCTATCACAAAATCATTCAGTTCATCCAAAAGGAATGTCCAGGGGTACAGGCCATCGCTGTAGGCTATCCGATGTCCTCCAGTGCTTCCCAGGGCATAGGGGACATACAAGGGCTTTTCACCAGTATTAAAGCCCTGTTGGCAGTTACCAAGGACGCTGTTAACGCCAAACCCGTCAATCTCTTCCTCAGTACAGAAAAGCTCATTTATGGTGTGATTTCAGTAGGCGAAGGCAGTATTCTGGCGGCCAGTGCCCGCCTCAGCAGTCAGGATGCCCTGTACCGAGCTTTGCGCAAAGCCCAAATGTCCCTGATGCAGGTGGGCTAGGCACTCGCTGCTCTTTACCGATTCGCATTCTGGTATTTATACGGTGCTGGTATTACAAGTCCTCAAAGTCCAGCGCCTCAACTTCAGAAATACGCTCGGCCCACAAGGCCGGCTGTGAATCCCTGGCTGAAGCGACAGGCGTACTTACAGGCTGTGTCCGTCGCCGACGGGATACGCCTTCTTCACTGGTATCCTCAGCAATCACTTCATAGAGCACTGCCAGCTTTGACTCTCCACGTCTCAGTATGCGCCCCAGCCGCTGGATGTGCTCACGACTCGAGCCCGTGCCCGAAAGCACAACCGCAATATTCGCCTCAGGAACATCCACTCCCTCATTTAAAACCCTGGAAGTGACCAGGCGCGGGTACGTACCCTCTCGAAACCGCTCCAGGCTGGCGTGTCTCTCCTTGACTTTGGTCTGGTGGGTAATTGCCGGAACAAGAAATGTCTCGGAAATCCGGTAAACCGTGGCGTTATCGTCTGTAAAAATCAGCAGGCGGTCCTGTTCATGTTTGCGCAGCAGCTCTGCCAATAGCCTCAGCTTCGCGCTCGTGCCAAAAGCCAGTTGCCGAGCCTGACGGTGTGCCAGCATGGCTCTTCGCCCTTCTTGCGACCGACCGCTAGCCTGCACAAAACGTTGCCAGCCTTCCAGTGACCCCAGAAAAATACTGTTCTTTTGCAAAAAGGTATTCCGCTCCTGGATCAGGCGCTCATACTCCTGACGCTCCTCAGTATTTAAAGATACGCGCATCTGCACCATCCGGTGCGCCGCCAGCGTATGCCCAGCTAGTTCTTGCGGATATTTGCGGTAGACAATTGGCCCAATCAGCCGCTCCAGCTCAGTGTGCCTGCCGTCGCTGCGCTCTGGTGTCGCGCTGAGACCCAGGCGGTACGGAGCCAGCGAGTACTCCGCAATACTCCGCACAAAATCTCCCGGCAGATGATGGCACTCATCAAACACCAGCAAGGCGTAGCGGTTGCCAAGCTTTTCGGCAAAAATAGCGGCGCTGTCATAGGTGGCAATCAGAATGTCACTCTCGTCTTTAGAGCCGCCTCCCAAAAGCCCCAGATCAGCCTCGGGAAACGCCTGCTGCATACTCGCATACCACTGATGCATCAGGTCGAGTGTAGGCACCACCACCAGGCTACTGCGGGGGGTATCCCGCAAGGCAAGCTGAGCAACGAGCGTTTTTCCTGCTCCGGTTGGCAGTACCACTACACCCTGACGGCCCTGCTCTTTCCAGGCGCTAAGGGCTTCCTGCTGATGCGCAAAGGGCTGGTGAACCAGGTTATCTTTCAGGGAAAGCTCATGGTAAGCCCGCGCCCGGTCATCCAGGGGCACAGCTTCTTGCCGCAGGGCTTCCAGAAAAGCACGGTAGCGCCAGGCGGGCAGGCGGAACTTTTCAATGCGGTCATCCCAGGTGACAAACTCAAGCCAGGCCTTTCCCGCAGGTGGGGGGTGAAGCACCAGAGTGCCGCGATCATAGCGCAGGCTGGCCAGTCGTGACATACGGTCAGTCTAGCAAACAAACCGCCAATCATCTATTGAACTTCCAGTGATCTAAGGTATACTTCACAACGGAAGCAAAGGAGATGTTCATGGGAGACAGCTACGGATATTCCTCGACACAAACCAGTCTAGCCTCGCAACTTATTGCCCAGCTGGAATCTGAAGAGGCGCGGCTTTGCTACCTTCGAGACAGCATTATCGCCTACAGCACCAATGGCTACGCAGAAGAACAGGAATACCGCGCCCTGCGAGATCATTTCATGAAGCAGGACAAACTTTCAGCTTTACTCCCCAAATTGCTACGCACCTACCCAAGTCTGGCAGCCTGCTATGAATATCTGCACGTACGCTACTTAAGCTACCACGACCTGCAGACTTACCTGCACGAAAGCTTTCAGCCCATCCTGCGCTATCTGGCAGCTCAGCCCGTACTCGCTGAAGCAAGCCCAATCGTGGTACCTGAGCAAGTCCCGGGAGAGTACTCCATCTGGGATAAGGCCAGGGATAATAGCAGCCACAACCCCGAAGGCGCCATCACGCTAGCTGTCATCAATCTGGAAAACACCTGCCGCGCCATTCTCAACTCTCGGGGCAGCCAGGCTGATCCAAGTGTCCTACAACTCTATGGGCTCTACCAGGAAACCATCAAAAGCCTGCGGCTGTATCAAACCCACCAGGCGGACATTCCTTTTAAAGCGCTGCTCAGTGGCATGACCGAAATAGTCAGCAGCCTCGATCTCTACAATATTCAGCTCAGCGAAGGGAGCTTGAGTCGCCTGAGTAGCGCTCAGGCACTGCTCGCTGTCAATAGCGCTGAGGCCATTGCCAGTTATCTGTTGCAGTATCACCGCCAGACCAGTGATTCAAGTCTTTCATAAAGTCGTTAGCCAAGCTGGAATATGAAACCCCTGTACAACAAAATCTGCCTCATCACGGGTGGTACTTCGGGTATTGGCAAGGCCAGTGCCAAGCTATTGGCAGAACTTGATGGCATCATCATCCTGGTAGGGCGCAATGAAGATAAATGTCAGAAAACCGTCCAGGAACTCAAACAGCAGACGGGTAATCCCGGCATTCACTATCTCGTCGCTGATCTGTCGAGCCAGGCAGCAATTCGCCAGCTTGCCGCGCAGTTCTGCCAGCACTACGACCGCCTCGATGTACTTATCAATAACGCAGGCGTCTATCTGTTCAGGCGTCTGGAAAGCCCTGAGGGGCTCGAGTTGACTTTTGCCGTTAATCATCTGGCCTACTTTTTACTTAGCAACCTGCTGCTGGATGAACTGCGCGCCAGTGAGGCCGCCCGCGTCATCAACGTCGCATCTGGCGCGCACCACTATGCGAAACTCAACTTCGATGACCTGCAACACAATAACAGCTTTGACAAACTTCAGGTTTATGGTCAATCCAAATTGGCCAATATCATGTTCAGCTACGAGCTGGCACGCCGCCTGCAAAATAGCAATATCACTGTCAACGCCATGAATCCAGGTGGCGTAGCTACCAACCTTGGACGCCAGAACAGTGAGTTGCGCTTTTGGCTTCGCAGACTTATTCGGCGCGAGCAAAGCCCTAAGGATGGCGCAAGAACTGTCGTTTACTTAGCAAGTTCTCCTAAAGTCTTCGGGCTTAGCGGTTTGTACTTTGAAAACATGCAACCCATTCGCTCTTCGGCCGCTTCCTATGACGAAGTAGCTGCCAAGCGGCTTTGGGACATCAGCGCTGACCTTTGTGGCCTGAGCAAAAACCAAAGCGCTTAGCCAAGCTTTATCACCGACCAATGGCTACCACGGCGCAGACCATCACGCCTGTGAGAATAAAACCGCTCAGCTTCTGAAAAGGTGCAGTGCTCGAGTACTTGTATATTCTCAGCGGACACACCCGAATTCAGCAACTCCCAGCGGTTTGCGGCTTTGAGGTCAAGCCTAAAACCCCCCTCGGCATCTCGGGCAAACACCTGCTCAGGATAGCCTGCTGCACGAAACGCCGCCACAACCTCTTCACCCACCTGATAACAAGCGCCACTTATGCCAGGACCGATAACAACCCTGAGCTGGTCTAACGCTGTCTCATAATTTTGCTGCAGGGTAGTCACAACATTACGACAGACATGCTGCGCCGTGCCACGCCATCCCGCATGCGCAGCAGCTATGGCTCCTTGCTGAGGATCATAAAAGAGAATCGGGAGACAATCGGCAGTCGTGATGATCAGCAGTAGATTCTGCTGCTTAGTCATCATTGCATCAGCTTTTTGCTCATACCAACCCGCTCTGGCAGTAACGACGTCGGCACTGTGGACTTGCTCGAGTACACAGACCTGTGCCTTATTGACCCCATAAGCGTCCAGCAGCATCTGGCGATTGCGCTCCACACAGGCAGGGTCATCACCTGTACTCAAGGCAAAGTTAAGACTGTGATAAACCCCCTGGCTGACACCACCCAGACGGGTAGCGAAACCGTGGGCTGTGCTGAGGTGCGAACTTTGTAAAAGTTTCATAGGCTATAGTTTAGCCTGGGAGAAGTGCTTTCCGGGTTGGCTGTTCAGGCTTTCAATCATAATGCCGAGCCCGATAGATTGGTTAACAATTTGAAAAGCAATCCCCGCTTCCTACTCGCCCCACTCGAGATAAATCATTGGGATAAACCCAACGATTTATCCGGAACTGGTATAAATTTCTTGCCAAAGAATCGCCTGAGCAATCCTGAGACCCCCAAACATCGCCATCCAACCAAACTTTCACAAGAGATCTACTGCATCATCAGACCTTTGCAGCGCAGGCCAACCTGTCTTCTGTTCCTTGGGCTTCGCCCTATCACACTGTCCTCGTTGAAATGTAAGGTTTCAGGCAACATAATATCTATTTGGGCTTCATAATTGGGTAGAATGTCAACTGTGACGAGTCATCCCTCCAACATGGGAACCAGTGTTAAGTACAGCGGACACAGCGATGCTGGACAGGTAAGAACCATCAATCAGGATAATTTCTTTGTTGGTGAGCTGGGACGGGGTTACTTAGCTGTCGTTGCAGATGGCATGGGTGGGCATATCGCAGGTGAAGTTGCCAGCAAAAAAGCGGTTGATATTTTGCACCGTGAACTTACTAAAGATCAGTCTTATCCACCAGCAGCTTTGGCCAGGGCGGTTCAGGTAGCTAATCAGGAAATCTATGACCATGCAGCTGAGAACACTGAACTCTCAGGTATGGGTACAACCCTCACCGTCATTTACATTGACGATCAGGTTGGTCTTATCGGCCATGTGGGGGACTCAAGGGCCTATCTGATTCGTGATTCAATCAAGCAGCTCACCCACGACCATAGCTGGGTGGCCGACCGTGTGCGTCAGGGTATTTTGTCACCGGATGAGGCAAAGCAGCACCAGATGCGCAACGTCATCACGAACGCGCTGGGCTCAAACGAAGAGGTTACGCTAGACCTTTCGCATTTTGTTGTGCAAGCTGGAGATAAGCTGCTGCTTTGTAGTGATGGCATCAGCATGCTACTCTCTGAAGATGAACTTTGGGACATAATTAAAAAGACCCCACCTGCTGACGCATCCCGCTTACTGGTTGAAGAGGCCAACAAGCGCGGCGCTCCCGACAATGTTACTGCTGTGGTCTGTGAGGTGCTGGCTGTTGAAGCGCGTCCCAAAAATTACGCCCTGCCTGAAGCCAATCCGCAAACACCACATTCTATAAAAATCAACGACTCCACGACTGGTATTCAAGCTGTCGAGGATACTTTTCCCAGGCAGGACGTAGTATCAAAACTGCGCCGTCAGGCCTGGTATCCTTATCGGCTATGGATTGTGGCATCGCTGTATCTGATTCTGCTGATGGTCATTTTTGGTGTCTGGCGCTGAGCCAAGTGTAGCAAGACATACAAGTATACTAGGGTATGAAAGAAATCATTCATACCAAAGATGCACCCGCTGCTATTGGACCTTACTCTCAGGCAATCCGCCTTGACAAGCTTGTTTTCACCTCAGGGCAGATACCCTTGCGTCCCGACGGTAGTTTAGCAGAGGGTGACATCAACGCTCAGACCAGGCAGGTCCTTGAGAATCTGAAAGCCCTGCTGGAAGCTGCGGGCTCGAGCCTGGAGCATGTCCTGAAAAGTACCTGTTTTTTAAGCGATATGAACAATTTTGCTGCCATGAACGCAGTCTATGAAGACTATTTCAGCAGCAAGCCACCGGCACGCAGCACCGTCGAGGTGGCCCGCTTACCCAAGGATGTCCTCGTTGAAATCGAAGTGGTGGCAGTCGTAGCTGAGTAATCTCTAGAGCGCTTCGGCAATAAAGCGGCTTAGTTCTTGCTTCAGAGCCTCGAGTGAGGGCTGGTGAACATACATCATATGCCCGGCCTCGTAGTAGCTCATGCTGATATTATCCTGCAAGCCAGGATCAAGCATCAGGTGATTGAAGGTGTACTCAGTGGCCAAGTGCGGGGTTGCCAGATCAAAGTAGCCATTGGCCACATGCACCTTCAAATGTGGGTTGAGGTTCATGGACTTGCGTAATTTTTCGGCTACATCTACGTACTGATTATCGCTTTCCCAGCGCCATCCCTTGTTCACATCCATTGAAATAATCTCGTAAGGAAAGTCACTCTCGTAGCCCAGCTCCTCACGCACATAGTGATTAAAGCAGGCCGTATAAGGCCCCATTATAGCTGCCATGCTGGGATCAAACTCAAAGGTCATGCCCGCGCTGTCACGGTCTTTGGCCTTAAAACGACTATCGAGTCGTCCGACGGTACGGCGCTCACTGCGCAAGAGTTCCTTGGTAAAGCGCATGATTTCTGGTCGCAGATTGCAGTGTTGCACATATGCCAGACTTAAGCCAGTATAGGCAGCCAGACGCTCCGCAATTTGCTCCTGCTCGGCCGATGAAAGGCTCGAGCCTTTCATAAGGGCAGTCGCGTACTCACCAATAGCAAAGGCTTCCACCTCATCAAGCAATTCACGCAATGGCCTTTCCTGCCATGCTGGGCTGAGTTTTTGGTGATACCAGGCTGTGGCACTAAAGGTAGGTAAGTAAAGGATATGGGGCAGATCATTGTTGCTGGCAAAACGCAGTGTGGAAAAGTCCAGCACAGAGCTGATTAGCATCAGTCCGTTCAGATACATGCCATGACGTTCCTGCAAATGTTCAGCCAGCCCCGCAGCCCTGGTGGTACCATAACTTTCACCTGCCAGAAACTTGGGGCTTGCCCAGCGACCGTGCCGACTACAGTACAGGTGTATAAACTCGGCAACACTGGCAATATCCTCTTTGAGACTGTGGAAGGCAGTACTTTTCTCACCTGGTACCGGTCGACTGTAACCCGTACCCACTGGATCAATAAACACCAGATCACTTTGATCCAGCAGTGAATAATTATTGTCCAACAGGCAATAAGGGGGCTTGGTCACCTCGGTATCTACCATGTCAACACGACGTGGTCCTAATACTCCTAAATGCAACCAGACACTGGATGAACCCGGCCCGCCATTAAAACTGAAGGTGATGGGGCGTTGCCTGATATCGACATCATCTCGAGTATAGGCAATAAAGAAAAACTCTGCTTTGGGCTTGTCGCCCTCAAACTCCCCGGCATTTTCGCCAGACTTGGTACTTGCACGCTTCAGCACAAACGTACCCGTCGACACCGTGTAGTTGATGGTTTGCCCCGCAATGCTGACCGTATGCTGACGCTGGATAATCCTGTCCTGAATAATGGCTTGGCCCTGGGGCTGTGCGGACTCGGTTTCGTTTGATGCAGACATACACCTAGTCTAATCGCTAGCCCCGCACCCTTATGTGCGCTACTAGAGCTACAATGGCGAGTGAGGGCAATTATTCAAGATCACCTCATCAGGAGTCGTGTTAATAAACACTCCTGTCACGATTGCACAGGTTCGCTGAATGAAGTCCCTGGCTGCTTTTTCATCAAATGACAGAGCGTAAAGGTCACTGCTAAAAATCACTGTAGGCGTGTGCAATAAAAAATCAACACCGACAGGTAGTAGCTGAACAGAAAGGACCTCACGATTGCGGTACACCGTGAAAATCAGCGCTCGGATATCCTGCCAAAACCACAACTCGGCAGCGTCTTGGTGTTCCAGTACTAGCTGAGCCTGCTCGACCGTGGGATAAAAACGTTCATACAAAGACAGCATTGGGTGTTCGGTGTGCCGAGCACTCATTCCCACCTTACGAATAGTCATATGAGCCGAGATATCGAGCAAGTCTCCATCAGCTGTTTCTGTCCAAGGCAAGCGCAGATAAGGATGCATTAGCACGAGTCCGTCACCATCATCCTCTTCGGCGTGTATCACCCCCACAAAAGCAAGTAAAATAACGAGCAAGAACCACCCTACCTGTTTCATAACTGCCGCCTTTCTTTTTATCCTGACGAAGATACCAGGGTAGAAACGTAATCTGACACTCGCAGCAAGGCTACATCCTATTCAGAATGCACGAGTCAATCAGGATTGTTTGGCGCAAATGCCAGCGATACCTTACCGTCACTTCGGCACATGCGTCTCAAGGCTCTTTGGGCATCTTGTGGCCAAATACATCTTCGATAGCTTCTACGTCATACGAACCACTTGCAAAAATCACGTTGACGTTAAGCAGGTCCCCATCAATCCTGTACCGTGATATTTGCACCAGCTTATCATTCTGGTAAAGTCTGACCCTCATCTCCACAACGCCTTCCAAAGCTGCAAAATGACCGCTAGGGGGAGATCGCACCACCCAACGGGCAAGATTTAGGTCTTCGTAAAAGCGCTCTTCCATGAGCAAAGCGGGAATCCCATGACTATCAGTTGAGTGAAGATTCTTGGTAATTCTGTACCAACCCAAGTCATCCATTTGAAATGGCTTAGTCTCTAAAGGATGCATAAAAATCCATTCTTCAGTTGGGAAAGTCAGGTAGGGAATCATGTAAATCAAATCATCGGCCTGTTCATCTTGGGCGTACGTCAAGCCAAAGCGAACCACTATCAGCAGACCAAGGGCTAGTTTCAACATCAACCTCATCCTGGGCTCCCTCCTTGCCGCTAGTTTATGGGTAAGTGTAGCAAAAACGGTGGTCAAATAAATGAGCGTTCAGGCTTCCGGTATGAGAATAAGCCTGAAGTCGTTGACGTTGGTCGTGGTTGGCCCTGTCATCAGCAAGGCATTCACACTTTGAAAAAAGCTGTAGCTGTCATTGTTTTGCAAGTGTTGGCGCGCTTTGTGTAAGGACGCTGCTTCAAAGATACTGGGTGTAATGATGGCTCCGGCATTATCTTCGGTACCATCGATGCCATCAGTATCGGCAGCAAGTGCGTAGATACCCGGAGTACCCGCCAACTCGAGCGCCAGTGCTAAAGCGAACTCACTGTTACGACCACCGCGCCCCTTGCCGCGTACTGTCACTGTCGTCTCACCACCACTGATTAAAGCGCAGGGAGGCGCAAAGGGTTGCTGGTAGTGCTTGATTTGCAAGGCTATCGCTGCGTGCATTTTGGCGATTTCTCTGGCCTCACCCGTAATGCTACTGCTGAGAATATGCGCCCGAATGCCGCGCTGCTCTAAGTAGCTGGCGGCAGCCTGCAGGCTTTGTTGATTGCTGGCAACCAGATAGTTTTCAACCTGGGCAAAAAGGGGATCACCTGGTTTGGGCGTCTCTGGCAAATCGCCTGCGGCACCGGATTGGAGGTGTCGTCTCGCCTCGGGGGCATCAATCTCATAGCGCTCTAAAATCTCCAGCGCCTCCTGAAAGCTGCTGGGGTCGGGACTCGTCGGACCCGAGGCAATACTGCTGAGGTCATCACCCACTACATCGGACAGAATTAGACTCACGACCTGAGCGGGTTGCGCCCGCGCCGCCAGGCCTCCACCCTTGACCTGTGATAGATGTTTGCGAACGGTGTTCATTTCAATGATATCAGCGCCAGATTTAAGTAGCGCCTGTGTCAGGGCGGCTTTTTGCTCATAGCTTACGCCATCAGGAGCACTGAGCAAAGCAGAGCCTCCACCAGAGATAAGACAAAGTAGCAGGTCGTCGGCGCTTAGCGAGCTACACAGCTCGAGAATTTCCCTGGTCGCTCTGACACCGCTCTCATCAGGAACTGGATGCGCCGCCTGTACCACCCGAATCTGCTTAGTGGGCAACTCGTGACCATAGCGGGTAATGACTAAGCCCTCGAGCCTTTGTGAATAATGCTCTTCAACTGCCTGTGCCATGGCTGCTGCCGCTTTTCCAGCACCGACAACCAGCAAACGACCCTTGGGTGGTGGTGGTAAATACTGCCGAAGGTGTTTGGCTGGATGGGCAGCTGCGGTGGCTGCCTCAAAAGCACCCTTGAGTAGCTGAACGTAAGGACCTGTACTCATCACGTTAGTCTAACAAATAGCACTCAGGCTATCAGCGGGAGAGGTGCTAACTATTAGCTTTGAGTGTCAGGCGCAAGAAGCTACAGGAACGTACGGGAAAACAGGTATTCGGAGCGCAGCACTTGGTTCTCATTACTCATTACTCAACTCATTACCCATTGCCACCCTCAGACTAACTGCTAATGGCACAGCGCTTTCGACCTTGAACCACGATGGCACAGATGCACCTTAAGCAAAAACGCTTCCATGTTGGGGTTTTACGATAGACTAGGGGCATGTTCTGGCGACGGCAAAACCCTAACTTCAAGGATGACGGCAACTTTCTACTAGCACGGGTGCGCACCAATAAAAGTGGCGAGGTCATTCAGGTGCGTATTTCTAAAAGCAGTGAGATGAGCGCTGCCCCCGGCGGCTATTTCGTGCGCAAAACACTGATTGGCTCGAGTTCTTTTGATCAGGCGACTCTGGAAATCAACACCACCCGAGGCCACCGCGTCAAAATGGCAGCGGTCGATGGTGGCGAGCTGATTCCTGTTAAAGAATGGGATTAATCGATACTAAAGCCAAAGTTTTGTATCCCTAAGCGGTCCTGCACTCTCACACGGTTAGGGTCTGTGTTGTTACCACTAAAAACCTGAATTGCCATCGAGTAGGATCCTGGCTTGGCGTTGTCACGCAAGAAAAAGACCAGGTTGGTACTGACGCCATTTAGGAGTTGCTCTTTGCTATAAACTGTTTTAAAGATGTCCGGGGCAGCATCGGCTGCCGAAAAGAGCTGGTGCATAACCTGCGGGTAGGTGCGACGCTCATCAATTTCCACGATATTCAGAAAAACAACCGCCTGGGAGAAGTCCAGATCAGGATTCAGTAGTTGCACCGAGATACTGACCGTACCAGAAGCGCCCGGCTCATAGCTGGCTGCCAGATTACTGGCAATACGGAAGTTCTGAGCAAATGCTGATGCCATAAGCATCCCAAAAATGACAAACATCAAGCTTTTCATAGCACTCAGCCTAACATAGCCAGATGAAAAAGCCACGTGAAGTTTGTCATCACCAGGAAAGCTGTCAACCTGAGCTAGACTATGGCCATGGAGAAACGATGATTGCAGCAGAAAGTGTAGAAAAAATCCTCAACTTGCCCCTGCGCCTGGGTGCGAACTTTGCAGAATTGTATATCGAACGCTGGCGCAAACGCAGTATGCGCGTGATCAATCAACAGGTCAAAGAGGCCAGCAGCGGCATTGAACTGGGAGCGGGTCTGCGACTGTTTTTTGGCAGTGACGTCGTCTATGCCTATACCAATGACTTAAGCGAAGGCTCACTTCTGGAGCTAGCTGAAACGCTGGCAAAGCTCAAGGGGCAACAGGGACAGGTTGACCAGCAAGGCCAGGGGGGATTGGACTTTCGCAAACAGCACTTTAGTGGACTTCACAGTCCTGAAAAAACCCTTGACAGCCAGAACAAGCGCTTTCGACTCGAGCGCTTACTGGAACTTGACAGCGCCGCACGCATTGCACCTGAGATCAGACAGGTCGAAGCGCAACTCATCGAATGGGAGCAGGACGTGCTGGTCGCCAATAGTGAAGGTGTCTGGGCCGAGGATCAGCGGATTCGCAGTCGTGTGGTAGGACAAGCTATTGCCGCCAATGAACAGGATACCCGTGCAAACCATTTCCAAAATCCGCGCCTTGCCCGAGGGCAGTGAGGTCAGAGTGAACAAAAAAAGGCCTTGAGAAGAATGCGCTTGCTTCGGTTGCGCCCTTTGGCAGTTTGCTCGAAGTAATATCGATCCCGATAAATTGGTTAAAGAATTGAAAAGCACGTCCCCGCTTCCCACTCGACCAGTTCCGGATAAATCATTGCGCTAAAACCCAACGATTTATCCGGAACTGGTATAAGCCCGCATCCGCGCAGAGAGAGGTAGGGTCAAAATGTTAGCCTTGAAGCGTTGCATAAGGAATAAAAGGATAAAGCAGTGCGTGTCGCTTCTCTACTGCTTTGGCGATTACTTTAGAAGTCAAACGGATGGCACTACCCCATGAGATTTTGTAAAGGGGAGTTTAAAAGGTATCATTGCCTCGTGTGAGCAGGCGAAGTTTCAAGAGTGGGGATAAAACCATAGGCAAAACGGCAAAACAGCTAATCACGGCGGCGATCCAAAATGTTGCCGCTACACTTACTGCGGTCGCCAAAGCACCACCAAAAAGCGAGCCAGCTGGCATGGCACCCATTCCCATAAACCGCATGGTCGCGGTCACGCGACCTAAAAGGTTTTCAGGTGTCACCGTTTGCCGCAGACTCACCTGATGAATGTTGTAAACGACGATGCCAAATGAACGAATGGCTTGAGCCGCAATCAGAATGGCTAGTGGTGCGAAATGTGCAAGTGGAACCAGCATGATGCCCAAGCTGTAAAGACAACAGCCTGTGATGATAGAAACCCCGGCACCAAGTTTTCGTGAGACGGTGCTGGCAAACAAAATAGCGACCAACAACCCAATGTTCCCTGCTGAAAAAATAAGCCCAATCGCACTTGGGCCTAGTCCCAGTGAGCGCACAACGTAAACCAAAAACACCGCCTCGACCATAGCTAAAGCAAAGTTGGCGGTAAGCCCGAAGATAGCGATGGGGCGGAGCAGCGAATGGGTGAATACAAAGTGCAGACCCTGCCGAATGTCAGTCCAGGGGTTAGTTTTTTCCCACACTCTCGAGCCTAAAACTGAAACCTGCTCTGGTTTTTTTATAAACATCACAAAAACAGCCGAACCCGCATAGCTAAGCGCGTCCAAGATAATGGCAAACGGTGCTCCTGCCCAGGCAATAAGACCGCCTGCCAAAGTCGGTCCTGCAACTCTGGCGACCGAGTTAGTGAGTTCTAACTTCGTGTTTCCTTCGACAAGTTGCTCGGCGTTGACTAACGAGGGCAGATAACTAGCATAGGCAATCTCGAAAAAAACGGCGCAGATACCTACCGCAAAAGCAATTCCATAAAGTTGCCAAAGTGTCAAAATATCTAAAAAGAGTGCTGTCGGCACCCAAAGTAAGAGTACTACGCGCAACAGATCACTAACAATAAGAATGGGTTGACGGCGACGTTTATCTACCCAAACTCCAGCAAACAAACTAAAAAGAAGAGTGGGCAGCCAAATGACAGCATTTAAGACACTAATTTCAAAGGTGTTAGCTTCTAATAAGGTGATAGCGATGAGGGGCAAACCGAGAAAGGTTATTTGTGTTCCAAACTGGCTAACCGTTTGGGCGGCCCAAAGTTTCAGGAAGTCTGAGTGATACCAAAGGCTAGGTGGTTTCAAGGCAGACAATCCCTTCTTCTAAACTGCCATACAATTGTACAAAGACTCTAGTCAATACGGTGGCTGAGAAGTAGAAGAAGACTTCTCAGCCACCGTCTCAAGCAAGGTTAGTTACGCCGCTCCAATTCTAAGCGGTACACCGCGTTCCAGGCTCTGTCACAAACATAGGCTTCTGTTCCATCTGGCATGAACCGAATACAGCTAGGTTCAGCAAAGCCCGCGATAAATGGTTCCGCGAATCGGGCATAGCCTCCTGATTTTGGAATACGTTTAATGACACCTGTACCGCGTTCAGTAACGTACAAATTACTATCAATCGGGTCAACAATCATTCCCAAAGGCAATGTAAGACCCCAGGTGTAACGTTGTGTCCGCAAATCATCGAAGTGTCCACCTTTGGTGACATCAAAGATGGCTCCAAGAGCAGCATGTCCGAGCATTACCATTCCATCTAACGCTCCTGTAATCCAACTCCCACCACAACCGAGGAGTGCAGGATAAGGCTCCAATGTCTTAACAACAGGGAATCCTTGAACGAAGTCGTGGTCGGGAGTATAGGTGTGTCCTTCTTTTATTTCAGCCATTCCAACACTGTAATTGTCGGAGTAAGAGACTAATAATCGCTGCTGAAACTCCAGCAAGCTATAGGGGTGGGAAATGCCTCTGTAAAGCACGTTTTTACTTGAAATCTTTCCTGATGTTGAAACATCACAGATTTGTCCAGCACCAGCGTCTGCTACCAGGATACGACCATCACTAATCGGCTGGATGCTACCAGGGTTTTGCAGATTCCAAGCATACCGACCTACACCAGAATCACGGTAATCGCCAGGCTCGGTAACATCTCGAATAACCCCTGCCGCAAACTCACTTACCAAGACACGACCATCCAGCGTGATTGCCATGTGTCCTGGAAGGTTTAATCCGGTTGCATGAACCGTAACGCTCTTTATTCGGTAGCCCCCTGTATCGTAAGGTTGAGTGCTCGACAGAGGGTCGTGTAAATCCTTCGATAAAAAAGGTGGTCTGACATCAATTGCTCTCACTTTATAACTCCTTTTCAGTGTTAAAACTGATCGAATGGTTGTGCATGGCGAGGTATTGCAAAGCGCTAGCGGATGACACCGGTGTGATCAAAGGATAGTGTACGAGTCGATGAGAGAAGTGAAGCAATTTGAGCCCGAAGTCATGAGTGAAAACTGTTCCGACACGTCGATTAAGCATTCCTACACTTAGCGCCTATCTTGAAACCGCCATGGTGTAGAGAGTGTGCGCTGCAGTGAGTTGCACAAAGGTGAGCCAGTTGCTAAGTTTCTTGGTCCAACGCGTACGAATACTGCGACGTTTAGCGAACCAGGCAAGCGTTCGTTCAACGACCCAACTACGAGCAGAATAGGCAGCTTCAAGCTTGCGGGGTACAGGCTCAGCTTGTTCGCCTGAGCGTCTGGGATTGGTTCTGATGTGAGGGGTATAGCCTTTGCGAGTTAAGAGTTGACGGATGTCTAAGCTGTCATAGGCTTTATCGGCACACAGATGATGCTTGCCTTTAGAACATTTGACAACCAACAAAACAACTGAGTCAATTGCCGCACTATAGTTATAACGGTTGGCTCCTGTAATAGTTATGGCTGAGGGTGCGCCACATTTATCCACCAATAAGTGAAGCTTCGTTCCTTGTATAGCTCTATCGGTGGGATTTTTGCCTGTGCCCTCTCCGCCAAGCGGGGTTGGTCAAGTCTTGCTTTCGATGGTTTGTCACTTCCAGCTAATCTTTGTGCGTGTGCCGTAGTATCGAGCCAGCTGTTTCAAAAATAGAGCAAAGATGCCTTGCTCACACCATTCCTGGAAGTGCCTATGAACCACGCTAGCGGAAACCCCAAACCAGTCCCGCTGCAAGGCTTTCCATTGTCAGCCTGTCCAAAGCACATACCAAATAGCCTTCAGCACGCTCCGGTCTGAAAACAGGGGGCGACCTCCTTTGGAACTAGGCTGGTAGTCGGGTAAACAATCGCTCAGTTACCGCAGTCGGAGATAAGCTCGAGTGGAATCCCATGGCCGGGATGATCGGTTCACCCATGGTCGAAGTTGCCGAGATGTCTTTTGCTGGAGCGTAGTTACTGAGCGCTGCTTAAATCAGGTCGCAGACGCACCGCCTCTCGCAGGTAGATATGGTTAATGTCAGTCTGGGATTTGTGCGTATTGACCTGCATCATTATACGAATGGCTCTGGCAAGACGGTTGGGCACAGGTATCTCCTGAAAACACATAAGCGGCACGGCGGTCATGCCCAGCTCTCTGGCCGCCTCTGCCGGAAAAGTGCTCACAAGATCGGGAGTTGTACTAAAAAAAATGGCGGCAATAGCCTCATGGTCACTAATCCCATTGGCGCTTAACATGTCTGTAAGCAGCTCACGTGTCGCCTCCAAAATCAGCTCGGGTTCATCCCTTACCACAGTCGTTGCCCCTCGAATACCACGTACCCAATACGGTTTCTCCATAGAGGTGAGTGTATCATGCGGGCTGACTCAGGTAAGCAACCGAGTATCTCACCTTAGGCAAATCTCCGCTCTATAGCTCTTTTTTACTCTCGAGCCGCTAAGCAAAGTAATCCCGCCAAAGTCGCTGGCAGTAAGTGCTGACTGCGAGGCTCGTTCGCGGAGTTTGTACTGAGCCTGACGAAGTACACGTAATGACAAAGGGGATAGTACCAGTTCGGGATAAACCATTGGGCTTATCCCGAGCAAAGCCAAAGGAAGCGGGGTAGTGCTTTTCAAATCTTCAGGCAATTTATCGGGTACGGTATAAGGTGCTCATAGATGGTGTCCCCATGTGCGAGTACACTCACAAACCTGATTGAAACGAACTGCTACAGTAAGCATATGTCAAGGAATCAGGGGAGTGAACAGCTTTGGTGTGACCTGTCAGAAGATCAGCAGAGTATTCTGGCAAGTCTGCGGGAGTTTTTGCGCAGAGAAGTTCAGCCAGGCGCAAGTGACAGGGACAAGAGCGGATACTTTCCGCTCGAGCTGGTCAATGAACTGGGGAAAATGGGGTTTTTAGGAATCCAGGTTGCCGAAGCTTACGGCGGTGCTGAGCTAGATACCCTGACGATGGCGCTTATCATCGAGGAAATTGCCACGGTCGACGGTAGCCTGTGCCTGACTGTCGCCTCACACAATTCCCTGTGTACGGGTCATATTCAGATTGCTGGAACAAAAAAGCAGTGGCAGCGTTATTTGCCTGATCTGGCAAGTGGTAAAAAACTGGGTGCCTGGGGACTGACGGAACCGGGCAGCGGCTCTGACGCTGCCGCACTCAGCACAAAGGCCGAAGACAAGGGCGACCACTTCATAGTTAATGGCTCAAAAATTTTCATCACCCAAGGTAGCGTGGCTGCTATCTATGTCATTTTGGCACGTACCGACCCACCCGCGCCAGGCAAGCATTACGCCGATGGCGTCAGCGCTTTTATTGTTGAGGGTGATAGCAAGGGTCTGATTCGCGGCAAGCCCGAAGCCAAACTGGGACTCAAAAGTTCAGACACCGCCACACTGGGCTTTGAAAATCTGTCTGTTCCCGCAGAAAATCTGCTCGGCAAGCGCGGACAAGCCTTTAAGGATGTCATGCAGGTCCTAAATGGGGGTCGCATCGGTATTGCTGCTATGGGTATAGGCTTAGGGCGCGGCGCGCTAGAGGTCGCCGCCAAGTACGCGTTAGGGCGCGAGCAGTTTGGCAAGCCCATCGTTAGCAACCAGGCTATCAGCTTCAAAATCGCTGAAATGGCTATGGAGTTAGAGGCCGCCCGCTTACTGGTACGGCAAGCCGCAACGCTGAAAGATGCAGGACGCAACTTTGCCATGGCTGCCAGCATGGCAAAACTCAAAGGTTCAACGGCTGGTGTACAGGCTTGCGATATGGCCATTCAGATACTGGGTGGCTACGGTTACATGCAGGAGTATGAAGTTGAACGCATGTGGCGAGACGCAAGGCTAACGCGCATCGGTGAAGGAACAGATGAAGTGCAGCATCTCGTTATCGCTCGAGAATATCTCAGGCAATTTCATTAAAATCCGACCCACTCGAGTCTGATTTTGTCAAGTCGGGTTTCAGGTTCGCGCAGGTGAAAAGCGACGATATGCTGCCCAGGCACGAATGTGATAATTGCTGCCCCTATAGACATTGACACAAAACACCACTTTATCACTTGGTGGTCTGTCTGAAACAAAACCGGCTTCCTTAGGCGCATGAACAAAGTAGCCATCCTGCGCCAGCCCACCTGGCTCATGCACTTCTTTTTTAAGGCCAAAACACCGATCCAGTGCTATGATCAGCAAATGAACCTGTCGGAACTTCAGCGCTTGCAGATGCAAGAACATCTAAATATCTTCTACCCATCCGAGATAGCAACCCACACCATGACCGCTCTTACCGAGCTGCTCGAGTCTTATCGCCCGCTCATCTCAGCCACTGCGAAGGCGCCCAGCGAGCGCTTGAGCGAACAGGATATTATCCTGATAACCTATGGTGACCAGGTACAAAAGTCTGGCGAAGCGCCACTAAAAACTCTGCACGGCTTTCTCAATCGGCATTTAAAAGACTGCATCACTGGAGTTCACATTTTGCCGTTTTATCCCTACACCTCGGATGACGGTTTTAGCGTTGCTGATTATCTAAAGGTCGATCCAGCCCTGGGCGACTGGGCTGATGTCAGCACCCTGGGCAAGGACTACCGACTGATGTTTGACGCGGTGATCAACCACAGCTCCGCCAGGCACCATTGGTTTCAGGGCTTTCTAGCAGCTGAGAGCCCTTACCGGGATTACTTCATCACCGAAAACCCAGAGACTGATCTGAGTATGATTGTCCGTCCCCGAACCTCTCCCCTGCTCACCGCCTTTGAGACGGTGGCGGGCACAAAACACGTCTGGACGACTTTCAGCAGTGATCAGGTTGATCTGAATTTTGCCAACCCTCAGGTCTTACTGGAAATGACTAAAATCTTGCTCGAGTATGTCAGACACGGAGCCAGCATCATTCGCCTGGACGCTGTGACCTACCTGTGGAAGGAAGTCGGGCATCCAAGTGTACATCACCCCAAGACCCACCGCGTCTTACAACTCATACGCAGTGTCTTAGAAGACGTCTCCCCACACGTAGTCATGCTGACCGAAACGAACGTTCCGCATGCTGAAAATGTGTCCTATTTTGGCGATGGCATGAACGAAGCACAGATGGTCTATAACTTCGCCTTGCCGCCTCTGACACTCTACAGCTTTATGAAACAGGACGCCTCACACTTACAAAACTGGGCTGCCAGGCTCACTACACCCAGTAAGGAAACGACTTTTTTCAATTTTCTGGCTTCACATGATGGCATTGGTGTGCGCCCGGTCGAACAACTCTTGGGATCTGAGGCTATTGCTGAACTTGTCAAGCGCGTAACCGATCATGGCGGCCTGGTATCCTTTAAGAGCAACGCAGATGGCAGCCAAAGCCCTTATGAACTCAATATCAACTACTTCGACGCACTCAATAGTCCAACGGCCGATGAAGCACTCGAGCTACAAGTCAGGCGCTTTGTCACAGCGCAAAGCATCATGTTGTCATTAGCTGGGGTTCCTGGCATCTATATTCATAGTTTGCTAGGTTCACGCAGCCACCACGCTGGTGTGCAGCAAACCGGGCACAACCGCAGTATTAACCGTGAAAAGCTCAGCCTGTCTGGGCTCGAGCATGACCTAAGCGACCCCTCTTCGCTCAGGTCGCAAGTCCTCGCGGCACTTACCCCCTTGCTGGTCATGCGGCGCAGCAGTCCCGCTTTTCACCCGCAAAGTCCGCAGCAAGTGCTCGAAACCCAAGCTCAGGTATTTGCCCTAAAACGAGGGGAAGGTCAGGAAGCTGTGTACTGCCTGCACAACCTAAGTCAAGAGCCTCAGGCTGTTGACTTAGCTGAGACTCTCACTGATATTTTTAGCTCAGAACAGCTTTCCGCCACCAGGATACCCGCCTTCGGCACACGCTGGTTACGCCCTAGCTGATGTCTTCGTTACCCTGAAGCTTGAACACGGTTGCTGCCAGCGCGCCTCCCAGGAGTGGTGCGATGATATAGAGCCAGAACCAGCCACCACCCGTACCGGCAAACAGAGCGCCGAGCGAGAGACCAATACCAACAGCAGGATTAAATGCACCACCCGAAATGCCGCCACCAGCAATGGCTGCACCAACCACCACGAAACCGATTGCCAGGCCATAAAAAGAATTGTTGGCTGTTCCTTTGGCGGTGGCAACATTGAGTACCGTTAATGCCAGAGCAAAGGTAAAAAGAAACTCTACCAAAAAGGCAGGGGCTATACCAACATCCAACCCAGGCGCAATCGCGACCGAACCACCTGCAATAAAGTTCCCCAGCAAGGCTGCCAGAACACCCCCTGCCAACTGTGCAATCCAGTAAGGAACCAGCTCACCGAATGGTAGCGCACCCCGCAGCATGGCAGCTAGCGACACCGCTGGATTATAATGTCCACCCGAAATGTGTCCACCCATAAAAATCATCACCATCAGCGTTCCCCCAATCGCCAAAGGAGCTAATGCCTGTCCGCTAATGACCGATAAGGTGATGACCAGAACCAGAAAAAACGTCCCGATAAACTCTGTAAGATACTTCGCCATGATAACCCTCCCAAAATTTGTATCCCCATTAAAGCACATAGTACTTTCGGAAGTATCATTTTACAGTAAATGTTTTCCCCCAACGGCTCAGCCTTAGCGCAAAAACTGGTTGGCAAAATAACAAAACGAAAAAGTTCGTCAATCACTCACACTTTTAGTTGGTAAAGACACCCCTGGCTCACCTATACCAGATTAACCTAGGTATTTGTGAATGGACCCCGGTGCGGAAAAGCTTTTCTTAGCTTCTGATAGACAGGTGATCATCTTTATACCGTATTATACCCAGCCCAATAAAGTGATCAAAGATTTGAAAAGCGCTTCTCCCCTTCCTAAGGTCCTGCTCGAGTAAATGCATTGGGCTTAACCCAAAGACTATCCCAAAACTGGTATTACTGCACTCGAGCAAAAGGTTGCTGCTGGTAATCACGAAAGATTGCACTAACCGCAGCATGTACAGTAGCTACTGCACCCGTATCCAGTGATTCACCCGCAGTATTGCGTGCACACCAGCGCTCTGCCTCTGGCCAGATATAGCCAACACATTGTGCAGCAACTGATACCTTCATACTGCCATCAGCCGTAGGCTGGAGGTTAAACTGCTTGGGCAATTCCGAGTATCTCGAGCGTTTCATGAATCATCTCCTCACAAGATTATCGTTTAACGGTTGTTGTGGTTCTTTTCGGGAACGTTCTACCTGACGTATGCAGGAGTCTAGCAAGTAAAGTCTTACAAAAATCTTACTTTTTACTCAGCTGCCCCTCACGATTGCCATCATCTCTTTTATAAACAGCAGCTCCACGACAAAACTTTAAGTCGTTTTATACGGAACCCGATAAATTGATTACAGATTTGAAAAGTACTTCCCCGCTTCCCACTCGCTCTGCTCAGGATACATCATCGGGATAAACCCAAGGATTTATCCGGAACTGGTATGACCTAAAGTAAGTCGGTTACTGCTTAAACAGGACAGGCACTTAAAACTCGAGTTCATCGCCCTTGTTTTTGATAAAGCGCTCGAATGGATCTTCCTTGGGAGCTGACTGGGAGGAAAGTGTCGCTGGCACACTGGCTGGCTCACGGTGCGTTACACGGGCACGCAAGCCCCGCACCTGATCATTGCTAAGGCGTCGCTTCGCCTCTTCTGAGGCATGAATGACCTCGGGCAATTTTGCTGTCTGGGCTGTGGATGAAGTGCTCTGCACTACCTTGCGCCTTGTCTCTTGTTGAAGCTGAGTCTCCGGAATCTCTGGGGCTGAGGCTGACCGCAGCGCCCAAAAGTTGAGGCTAAACCAGACGAGTAACACCAAGGCTATAAATGCGAGAAAGAGCAGAAGAATCATGATCGCAAGCGGCTCAGCCAGCATACGTCCCATTATAACCTGTTTTTCCTGACCGGGTACTGCAAAAGTCGCTCGAGCAGGTCAGTATCGACATTGCCCCCACTAACCATGAGTACGGTTGGGCCGGTTTGCAACAGTTTTGCCGATCCATTACTCAACTTGATATAGGCAGCCTGTGCCAGTGCACCTGTAGGCTCAACCACCAGTTTGGCGTGCTGTAAATACCAGGCGCTGGCCTCGAGTATCTCATGCTCTGAAACCGTTACAAAAGCGTCCACATACTGCTGAATAAGGCGAAAATTATGCTGACCCAAGGCTTGGGTACGAACACCGTCCGCAATTGTGCTGGTGGTACGTTCCGCGTCCCAGCTGACAATCTCGCCCTTGGCAAAAGACTCGGTGGCATCGGCAGCCAATTCAGGCTCAACACCAATGATTTTGGCATTTGGACACAACGCCTTAATCACCAAAGCAGTGCCAGCAATCAGGCCACCACCACCAACGCAGATCAGTACGTTGGCCACCTCGGGCAAGTCATGAGCAATTTCCAGACCGACAGTTCCCTGACCTGCAATAATCCAGGGATGGTTAAAAGGTGGTACCAGGCTGTAGCCACGCTCTGCAACGAAATGCTGTGCAGCAGCCTCACGTTCTGCACTCGAGCCACCACAGCGTACCACCTCAGCACCCCAGGCCCTGGTTGCAGCAACCTTGACCTCGGGTGCACCTTCAGGAATGGCAATGGCAGCAGGAACACCAAACAAATGTGCAGCGCAGGCAACCCCCTGCGCATGATTGCCGCTCGAGTGTGCTGTAACCCCTCGTGCGCGCACATCCTTTGGCAATTGGGCTAAAAAGTTATAGGCACCCCGCAGCTTAAAAGAATGTGTTCGCTGAAGATTTTCGGCTTTGGCATAGACCTCTCCAGCTAAAGGCAAACGGACAAGAGGTGTCCGGTAAACTGCAGAACGAATACGCTCAGCAGCTGCCTGTACATCCACTAGATTAACGCTCATGAAACTTTCTCAGTATTTGCAAGACTGGGGTAATCGGTGTAGCCTTGTGCACCACCCCCATAAAAGGTTTCGGTATCCCAGTCGTTTAAAGGAGCGTTAGTAGCGAAACGTTCAGGCAAATCAGGATTACTGATAAAGAGCCTGCCATAGGCAACCAAATCCGCAGCACCATTTTCAATCAAGCGCTTGCCCGATTCGCGCGTCAGCTCTCCAGCCAGCATATGTACACCCCTATAGGCATCACGCATGAGCTGTGACGCCTGATAGCCGGCAACCTCAGCCTCGACTGTATGCAAATAGGCCAAATCATAAGTACTGAGAAGCTGAGCAGCCGCCCGATAGGTTGTCACAGGATCTGCATCCTGCCGGCTGGCTTGCTGAGCACCAGGTGACAGTCGTACGCCCACGCAGTGACTAGACCACTCCTGTAGCACGGCTTCAGTGACTTCTTTAAGGAAACGCAGACGATTTGTGAGGCTACCACCATAAACATCACTACGATGGTTGGTGCCGGTACGCAAAAACTGCTCGATGAGATAACCATTGGCAGCGTGAATTTCTACTCCATCGAAACCCGCCACTTTTGCGTTGGCAGCCGCTGTGCGGTACTCTGCAACAACCTCGGCAACCTCAGCAGTACTGAGTGCTCTGGGTGCTTCAGCAGGCAGCTTGGTGCTGAAGTCCGGCGTCCTGATCATACCCTCATAGGGCACGGCCGAAGCCGATACCGGTAACGCCCCATCATGATACAAAGAATGCGAGATACGACCCACATGCCACAGCTGTAAAAAAATACGCCCACCAGCAGCGTGGACAGCCTTGACAACCTGCTGCCAGGCAGCTACCTGCTCAGAGCTATGAATACCGGGGGTATCAGGATAGCCCTGACCCATAGGGCTGATTTGGGTTGCTTCGCTGATGATGAGTCCAGCTGTCGCACGCTGGGCATAGTACTCTGCGTGCAGCGGCTGCGGTACGGTTCCGCGTGCACGGCAACGTGTAAGCGGTGCCATCACAATTCGATTTTTAAGGCTCAGGGAATGCAACTTAAAGGGCTCGAGTAAAGTCATAGCCTTACTTTAACGACTGGCAAAGCCTCCCAGGTGTCAGACCCACAACATCAAAGGCTGGCATAGGCATCTGTCATATCCAGAGCCAGCGAAAGAAGTGTCCAACTTTCATCCTTACCCGTTTTCATAGCTATATCAGCGTCCTGTAGCAAGCGAAGCATCTTGTGCAGATCACTCTCGCTGAGCTTCATGGCGATTGTTAAGGCTTTTTGCGCGACAAAGGGCTTGACTTTTAAAGCCTGCGCCACCGAAGAAGCGTCCAGCCTGGCACGACCTTCTCCAAGGGCTACACACCAGGCTACCAGGTTGTATTGCCAGGTCAGTGCCCCCAGAACTCGCTGACCCGCCTCACCCTGAGCGAGCAAGCTGCGACACACATGCACAGCCGTCACCTTGTCACCAGCTACTGTGGCTTCAATGAGTTGAAAAGCATCCCGTGAGGCCGGACGATTGACAATCTGCCGCAAGCGCGTATCGGTCAGCTCTTCTTCCAGCACTGCCAATTTCTGGATTTCTGCAGCGATACCTGGCAAATCTTCACCAAAAATATCCGCCAGTGTTTCAGGTACGGTTTGCTGAAAGCGCAAACCTGCATCTTTCAGCTCCTGCCTGACCCAGTGGCTGAGCGCAGCGAAGCGGGGTGTCGGCAGGTGTTGATGTTCTCCTAGGCCCTTGTAGGTCTTCTGCCTGGCAGGACTCGCGTCTCGGTCGAGTATGACAACGATGGCATCATCAGGCAAGTCGGCCAAGGCTCTGATGACTTCATTACGCGGTTTAACCCCAGCCTGTCCCTTAAAAGCAAGATCGAAATCCAGAAGCAGTGTCAACTGATTAAACAGACCTGCCTGTGCTCCATGCAGGCTAAGTTGCTCGGCATCCAGACTTTCGGCAAGTTCAGTAACATCCTCTGGCCTAAAACCTCGAGCCTGCAAAGCGCGCCGTGCAGCCCGTTCTACCAGAAAAGCATCCCCACTAAAGCTTAGAATCATGGTTCATACTGTCGGCACTCTCACAGCTCAGCTCACACGGGTACAGACAAATCAGTAATAGCCTGCCGAAAATCCGCTGCTGACGGAAAGCGGTGTTCTGGTAAATAGGCCAGCGACCTATAAACGACATCAGCTATCAGCTGCGCTTCTTTAGGCAAAGCCTCAAGTTTAACACTGCGGTCACCTACCAAAAACTGTAACATCTGCCTGCCATAGGGAGGCTGCCCCATCACCATGTGATAAAGCACTGCGCCTACAGAAAACAAATCGCTGCGGGGATCATTACGTTCGCCCCGAAACTGCTCAGGTGCCATGTAGTTAGGCGTTCCCAGAAGCACATTGTCACTGGTGATAGCAGTCAGGCCCAGATCCTTGGCAAAACCAAAGTCCCCCAAAAGGGCATGTTCCCCACGCACAATGATATTATCTGGCTTAACATCAAAATGAATAACACCGTTCTGATGGGCATACTCGAGCCCCTTAAGAATATCCGTAGCTATTTTGAGACTACGCCGAATCGGTAAAGGACCACCCTCAAGCGCCTGACCCAGGGTAACTCCCGGGCAATAGGCATATACCAGTTGATCACCATCGGCAAAAAGTAGTGGCACAATGTGATCATGTTTGAGTTTACGCAAGACCTTGGCCTCTCGCTCCAGGCGGTCTTTCATAAAGGGGGAATGCTGCCTGAGTTTCTTAATCACCACCAGACCATCCTGGTAGCGAGCCAGCTCAACCCGCACCGCACTATTTTCCGAGAGAACACGCACCGGCGCAAACATTGTTAACAATCTAACACGTCATGACTTACAAGTTTCTTATCTGGCGTAACCAAAGCAAAAAATGACTCGAGTAAGAATTTTGTAAGAATTCATTTTTTATGATGTATTCGTGGACTTGAGGTAATTCTCCCATTACCTCCCTCTTCTCTTCCCTGGCTTCGTGACTCCCACACGAAGCCCTTTATTTTGCCCTGGCCATACTCCAGGCATGTTCAAAATGTCAGCCTGATTAGACATAATCAATTCTCTCAGCAGTTCCACAATAGAACCAAGCATCCGTTACTTGGGACTCTTGTCTTTCTGCTAAATCACAAAGGCATGGCTCCTGCAATACCAAATGCACTACCCAACTTCATTCCAGCGAAAGCTGGAATCCATCGTTTGACGGCAAAAACCAATGCCAATGTGACTTAAGCGCCTGCTGCAGCCACCTTTTTCCGCCTGGCCATGGGTGCCAGCCTGTACTGGCACCACGCGCTGAGACTTTGAAGCGGTTTTCGTGGAAGTGCCCTCTCAAAAGCTGTATGGCTGTGC
>CAZZPQ010000024.1:20246-28968 GCA_964655595.1 uncultured bacterium | reverse complement strand
TGCAAAGTACCTCAACCGAATTACAAAACATTGTGCAGGGTCTGGTTTTACTTTTGGCGGTCGCCATAGATCAGGTCCGTAACGGCAATTTGCAAATTGGTTTTTTCAAGCGTTTCCAAAAACCAAAACAAACCTAGGCATGAAACAGCTGTTGCCAAGTTCCAAAAGGAGTAAAGTATGAAGCAAACACAAGCCAAAGTAGGCATTTTTGGCATTGGACTAGCGGCCTACTGGCCCCAATTTGAAGGTTTAAAACCGCGCCTTGAAGGCTATCAGAAAAAAGTAGAAACGCGTCTTGCTGAGTTCGGTGCCGAAGTGGTTTCGGCTGGCCTGGTTGATGACGCGCCGGGCGCAAAATCTGCTGGTGATTTATTTGCCAGAGAAAATGTTGATTTTATTGTTTGCTACGTCGGTACCTACGCCACTTCCTCGCAGGTACTGCCCGCAGTGCAACGCCGGAACGCGCCGGTTCTTATTTTGAACTTGCAACCGGTTCCGGCACTGGATTATCTAGCGACGGATACCGCTGAGTGGCTTGCCAATTGCTGCGCTTGCTGCGTGCCTGAAATTGCCAATGCTTTTGCCAGGAGCCAGATTCAGTTTAATATGGTGACGGGCTTACTTTCAGAAACGACGGGTTACGCCCAAAAATACTATGAGCGTGCCTGGACTGAAATCGAAGACTGGGTGAAAGCCGCCAGTGTTATGCGCTCACTGGCCTACAGTCGTATCGGCTTTTTGGGCCACACTTACCCGGGTATGCTGGATATGTACACTGACCCCAGCATAATTCACGCCCAGCTTCATAGCCACGTTGAGCTTTTGGAAATGGATGATCTGGAGGCTCGAGTCAATGCTGTAAACGCCACAGAGATACAAGATAAAATCGTCGAGATTCAAACGACCTTTGATATTGCCGAATCTGGCATCGATAAAATCTCACAGCCGGTAACACCCGAGGCGCTCGAGTGGACAGCGCGGGTGGCAGTCGGTCTGGATAAGCTCGTCACCGACTTTGATTTGCACGGTTTGACCTATTACTATCGGGGGCTTAATGGCAATGTCTTTGAAGAGCTCGGGGCCAGTGTCATTGTCGGCAATTCGCTGCTAACCGCAAGGGGCGTACCTGCTTCTGGTGAAGGCGACTTAAAAACCTGTCTTGCCATGATGATTATGGACCGCTTTGATGCTGGCGGTTCCTACACGGAGTTTTACGCCCTTGATTTTAACGAAGACTTTATCCTGATGGGCCATGATGGCCCGGGTCATGTCGCTATAAGTGACCAGAGGCCAGTTTTGCGTGGGCTTGGGCTTTATCACGGTAAACGGGGTTATGGCATTTCGGTAGAGTTTAAAGTTAAGCCAGGTCCTATAACGATTTTAGGTATGACGCAAACCGCAGAGGGTCGCCTCAAAATGATTGTTGCCGAAGGCGAATCTGTTCTCGGGGATACCATGCAAATTGGCAATACCAACTCGAGGCTTAAGTTTAACTCAGAACCAGATGCTTTCTTTAATGCCTGGTGTATGGAAGGGCCAACCCATCACTGCGCCTTAGGGCTTGGGCATCAGCTGGGCCGCCTAAGAAAATTTAGCCGCTTAAGTGGTATAGAGCTGGTGGCAATCAAATGAGCAAGGCGCGTATTGGCTTTATAGGGGCAGGCTGGTGGGCGGCGACGGTACAGATTCCTTACTATCAGTCCCGAGACGATGTCGAACTGGTAGCCGTTTGCCGTTTGGGTAGAGCAGAGCTCGAGCAGGTCAAAACCGACTTTGGTTTTAGCTTTGCCAGCGAAGACTACCGTGAGCTTTTAGAGCAGGATCTGGACGGTGTGGTCATTGCTTCGCCACATATCTACCACTTTGAACACGCCAAGGCTGCCCTGGACAAAGGCCTTCATGTGCTGGTTGAAAAACCCCTAAGCGTGAAAGGGGCAGATGCGCGGGAGCTGGTAGCCTTAGCCCAAGCCAAAGCCAAGCAAATCATGATTCCGCAAGGCTGGAGTTTTCGACCTTTTGCACGAGAGGCTCGAGCCTTAGCGCCGCAACTTGGTGAGGTACGCCATGTAGTTTGCCAGATGGCCTCGGCACTCTCGGATCTTTTTGCAGGTGAACCCATGATTGAGACCGAAGGCTCAAGCTTTCGTCCCCCTGCCTCAACCTGGGCTGACCCTGATAGGGCAGGGGGTTACGCCTGGGGTCAACTGTGTCACGCCTTAGGTCTGCTCTTTGGCATAGCACCTTTAGAACCCAAAGAAGTGTTTAGCTGGATGGGCTTATCAAAAGCCGGCGTTGACTACTACGATGCGATCAATATCCGCTTTAGCAATGGGGCAACCGGGGTGGTTTCTGGCGCTGCAACATTGCCCAAATCAAGTACCGATGCAGTGGACTTAAAACAGTATCAGATAGATATTCGCATTTTTGGCAGCGAGGGAGTCATGCTTTTAGACATTGAACGCGAACGGCTCGAGCTTAGACGCAACGACGGTAAAAACACCATCATCCCATTAACAGATGGCGATGGCGCTTACGAAACCTATCAGCCTTTAGAACGCTTTGTGCAGATTTGCCTGGGGCAAACTGTCGATAATGACGCCCCCGGCGAGGTTGCCCAGCGTGCAGTTGAGGTCATAGAAGCCGCCCATAAATCTGCCAAATCAGGAAAGGTAGTAGCCCTATGAAACTCTCGGCAACCTCGTGGTCATTTCCAGCCTGCACACTGCCAGAAATAACTGGCATTATAAAAGCACTGGGTATAGACGCTGTTGACCTGGGGTTTTTTTACGCCTCAGATATTGACAAAAACAAGCTGCTGGCTGATCCTGAGGCTCTAGCTTCAGCATTAAAAGCACTTGATATCAGCTTTGCTAATCTTTACTACCTTTTTGGCTCGAGTCTGCCCGAGCGCAATCTGGCCAGCAGTGAGCACAGGGCTGAAAATCTGGCCGACTTTCACAAGGCCATGCAGTTTTGTAAAGCTCTGGCGATTCCTACAGTCATGCTTTTACCTGGGGTTATCAATAAAGGACAGGGGCGCAAAGAAGCGCTGACAGAGACCGCCAAAAATCTGCAAGCACTATTACCCATAGCCCAGCAGGCAGGCGTTACGCTAACGATAGAGCCGCATATACATTCTTACCTCGAGTCCCCTGTTCTGGTACTCGAGCTGCTTGAGCGGCTGCCCGGTCTAAAACTCACTCTTGACTATGCCCATTTCGTTTGTCTGGGCTACCGTCAGGAAGAGATTGACGCACTTGCCCCTCACGCCGCGCATATTCACTTGCGACAGGCCAGACCGGGGGTGTTGCAGGCCAAGCTGGATGAAGGCACAATCAACTTTCCAGCCTTGCTGGCGAGCCTGAAAGATCAGGGGTACAGCGGCTATTTGGCGCTCGAGTACGTGCATCAGAGCTATATGAATACGCTCTATGATGATGTACTGACAGAAACGGTGCGTATGCGTGATTTGGTCAGGGCGTTTTTATGAACCTTCAAGGTCAGGTTGCTGTCATTACAGGGGGCGCTGCTGGTATTGGCAAGGCCATTGCCACACGTTTAGCCCATGACGGCGCCAAGGTTGTCATTGCAGACATTAACGCAGAGCTTGCTCAGGCTACGGCGACCGAACTGAAGGGCCTGGCACTACAAACCGATGTCACAAAAAGTGAATCCGTTAATCGGCTGGTAGATAGCATTAAAGCGGACTTGGGTCGGCTGGATATTCTGGTCAACAATGCCGGCATTCACATCCAAAAACTAGCCACAGACTTAAGCGATGACGATTGGGACAGCATTCAGAATACCAATGCGCGCGGCTGCTTTTATGCCTGTCGCGCCGCTGCCAAAGTGATGATGGTGCAGGAATCGGGGCGCATCGTTAACATCATTACCAGATTAGGGGGCAACCCTTTTTCCAGTGCTTATATCGCTTCAAAAAGTGCGATCTGGGGCTTGACGCAGTGCCTGGCTTTAGAGCTTGCACCCTACAAGATCACGGTAAACGCGGTTGCGCCCGGTCATATTGGTGTGGGAACAGGCATGGAAAAATGGTTTCGTGCCAAAGCAGAGCTTTTGGGGCAAGATTGGCAGAGTTTTGAGGCTAACGTCTTAAAAACCATTCCACTGGGTCGCTGGTGCAGCCCTGAAGATGTGGCAGGGCTGGTGGCCTTTGTGGTTTCTGATGAGGCCAGTTTTATCACCGGAGAAAGTTTGAATGTAACAGGCGGTTGGACAGGCTACGGCAGCACACCACCCAAGCAAGCGAAAGGTAGTTTATGAACCTGAAACCTTCAGATATTATCGGGCGACTTTTGCGGCAGGAAAACCCAGAAGGACTGGGGATTTCTACCCTGAGTCATGTGGAAGCCGCTATGGACGCTGGCGATACCAGGCTGGCTAAAGAACAGCTCGAGTATGCCAGGCTCGAGTGGCAGGTCGTGCACGATATGTACGTCAACTGGGCCTGGTCATTTTTTAGCTATATCCAGCAAACGCAGGGCGACGAGGCGCTCGAGCAAGCCTACCGTGACATTTTGGGTAGCTACTAC
The DNA here is from genome assembly GCA_964655595.1 of uncultured bacterium. Lineage (GTDB taxonomy): Bacteria > Deinococcota > Deinococci > Deinococcales > Trueperaceae > CAZZPQ01. The sequence continues at coordinate 24,418 of CAZZPQ010000024.1, read as the reverse complement.
CGCAGCCGCTATGACGCAGTGATGGCAGCTGACACTGAAACCCAGTTGCAACTCTCGGTTGAAGGCTTGCGTGGTCACCTGATGGGTCCGGGCAGACGTGGCGAAGTGCCGGTAACCGATGAAGGCAAGCGCTGGCGCATTGACCTGCAACCCTGTGGTTCGGGGGGTGTGGCGATTAAGCGCATTCGCGAAGGCAAAGAGCCCAATCCGCAGCTTTTTGGCTTTGCCGATAAAGCGCACGACTGGACCTGGGGCAAGGAAAATGTTTGCCATTACTGTGGTCACTGCGCTTTTGTCAATGAAATTTTAGCGATTGAAAACTATGGACATCCGCTGCGAGTGACCGAGTACAGCGGTGATAATGAAGGCTCCTGTATCTGGTACATTTACAAAGATCCCAAAGATATTCCGGCTGAGTACTACGAGCGAGTTGGCAAGGCCGCACCTGAAGGTGCACCGCGTTTGGCTGATGAGGGGGATGCTTGAAAAAATCAGTCAAAACCGTAAGCCGCGAAGATATCTTGCAGGGCGGGTTTTCGACTCCCTGGGACGCGCCGATGATTCCGCCATATCCGTTTAGCTTTCGCAATGCCGAAGTCATGACACTTGTTTACAAAACTCATATCGACGCTGTTGCCGCGCTCTTACCACCACCGCTCGAGCCAACTTCGGACACGGTGCTGATTCATATCTATGACATGCATGACGTTGATTATTTGGGGCACTATCAGGAGTGTAACGTCATGGTAGGAGCCAGCTTAAAAGAAAAAGGGGTATCAGGCTCATATTCGCCTTATCTGTTTTTAAGCAGTGATATTGGGGTAGCACATGGGCGTGAGGTACACGGGCAGCCTAAAAAACTGGCCGAGCCAAAACTCGAGCTTCGCTCTGATTTGCTGGTAGGCACGGTGTCGCGTAACGGCATTGACATCATTACCGGCACGATGGCCTACAAACAGAAGCGCGCCGAACTAAGTGGGCTTTCTGAATACATGGACTTTGCCCTAAACATCAATTTGAAAGCGGTTAACCACATTGACGCGCGCCCAGCCATCCGGCAACTGACCTCACGGCGCTTGGCAGATGTCAAGGTACATGAGTGCTGGCGTGGCCCCTGCACCGTCGAGCTGCGCCCCAATATGCAAGCGCCCGTCTATAAACTGCCTGTTCTGGAGATGCTCGAGGCTTTTTACTGGCGCGCTGACTTTACGCTGGTCGCTGGGCAAATTATCTATGATTATCTTGAGGAGGACGCATGCGTTTAGACGGCCAGGTTATGGTCATAACCGGGGCGAGTCGCGGGATTGGCGAAGCCTGTGCGCTCGAGCTGGCGAAACAAGGGGCCGCGGTTGTGTTAACCGCTCGAAACGGAACTGCTGTTAAGGAGCTGGCGAAAACTATAGAAGCTGAGGGGGGCACAGCTCTGGGCCTGGCTGCCGATGTGACGGATTATCAATCTCTGGAAAACGTGCTCGAGCAAGCCCTAAAATACTTTGGCAACGTCAGCGGGCTTGTTAACAATGCCGGGCTTATAGAACCGATTGCCTTTTTAGATAAAACAGACCCCAGTGCCTGGGCACAAACCATTCAGGTCAATCTAGTTGGCGCCTACCACGCCATTCGGGTTTTCTTGCCGCAGTTCATAGCGCAAAATCGGGGTTTAATCATCAACATTAGTTCAGGGGCAGCCTTTAACCCGCTTGAGGGCTGGAGTGCCTACTGCGCCTCCAAAGCAGCTCTGGCAATGCTGACTCAGTCAGTTATGCTCGAGACTCAGGACACGAACATTAGAACTTACGGCTTTGGCCCGGGAGTGGTAGATACCGACATGCAAGGACTCATACGCGCTTCGGGTATTAACCGAGTGAGTCAGATTCCACGAGAGCACCTGGGGCCTGCCTCTGACGTAGCCAAAGCGGTTGCCTATTTGTGCACCGAGGCGGCGGCTGACCTGGTGGGCGAACTGGATATTCGCCACGCCGATTTGCGGCAAAGGGTGGGTTTGAAAGCTTTATGAGTCAGGTTGTAGCAGTTACTGACTACACTTTTCCCACGCTGAGGCCTGAACAGCAGGTGCTGGCCAAGGTCGGCGCAACGGTTAAAGGGTATCAGGCAAAAACTGAAGCTGAGGTCATCAGCGCAGTCGCAGGTCACAAGGTTGTCATAACCCAGTTTGCCCCTATGACCCGCAGGGTTTTAGAAACACTTGCGCCTGGCGCAACCCTTATCCGTTACGGAGTGGGTGTTGATACTATTGATCTAACAGCTGCAAAAGACCTGGGTATCAAGGTGGCTTATGTACCTGACTACTGCATGGATGAGGTAGCTGATCATACGGTTTCTATGATACTCAGTCTGTTGCGCCGTTTACCCGTGCTAGACGCAGGTGTGCGCGCAGGTCGCTGGGACGGCATTCAGTTGGCAAAACCCATGCTGCCCTTAAAGCAGACAGTGATAGGGCTGATAGGGCTGGGGCGTATTGGCCGTGAGGTAGTAAAAAGATTAAAGGTCTTTGGCTGCCAGTTTCTGGTCTTTGACCCCTACCTGAGAGCTGAACAGGCAGAGGCTTTAGGCGTAGAGCTTGCGGACCTGGAGACGGTCCTAAAGCAGGCTGACGCTCTGAGTCTCCATATCCCTTTGAGTGAGGAAACGCGGCACTTTATAGCCGAAGACCGCCTGGCGCAGATGAAACCGACCGCAATTTTGGTGAATACCGCCAGGGGTGGCTTGGTCGACCCAGATGCCCTGGCGAATGCCTTGCAGCACAAAAGCTTATATGCGGCGGCCCTAGATGTTTTTGAAACAGAGCCCCTGCCAGCAGATTCGCCATTGAGACGTGCCCCGAATCTGCTCTTGTCGCCACATCTGGCATGGTACTCAGAAACCGCCATTGAACGTTTACAATACTTGGCCGCAGAAGAAGCACTTCGGGCCCTAAAGGGTGAAGCTTTGCGCTGCCCGTACCCATTTTAGAAAGGAAAGCTATGAAGCGTGTAGGTTTTTTGCTAAAAGTTAAAGAAGGCATGATTGAGGAGTACAAAAAGAAGCACGAGCAAGTCTGGCCTGAAATGCTCGAGGCGCTGAGCGAGACAGGCTGGCATAATTACTCCATTTTTATGAAAAGAGACGGTACGCTCTTTGGCTATTTTGAAACACCAGATAGCTTTGAAGCAGCTCTTGAAAAGATGGGCAAAACCGAAGTCAACGAACGCTGGCAAACCATGATGTCACCGTTTTTTGAGCATCCTGAAGGTGCGCATGCTGATGAGCAAATGATTAAACTAGAAGAGGTTTTTCACCTGGATTAGTGTCACCACGCATCACTGAGTCGTGCTCCAGAAGCATGGGGTGAACGCTATCACAGCACTGTGACCCCACAAGAGGCTGTGTGGTGGAAAATTGTCGATTCTGACATTCTCAGGGAAGCAGTTCCTCGGTTCCTAACGCTCTGCTCGAGATAAACCATTGGATAAACCCAAGGACTTATCCGGAGCCGGTATTATAGCAATGGTTTTTGGTCAGCTTTCTTCACTATGTGGCTGATGTGCCGCTATACGCTCTTCTATCGCTGTCTGCACCAGCCTAAAGCGTTCATACAAAGACGCCGCCTCGAGAAATTTCTGACGCAGCTCGACGGGAACCCGTACATTGGCACAGATAAACGACGCCTGATGCGAAAGGTCCTCAGGAATGGCATCATCGATTTCTTTGCGGCTTTCAAAAGCAAAAAACATCTGGGCGTAGCGCTTAAATGCCTCCAGAGCGTCCCAGGCTGCTACCCGCTCGAGATTGGGGTCATTGCGAAGCAGGCTATAGGGCTCTTGCTGCGTAAAGTAAAGTGTTCTGGCAATACCATCAGTCTCAGCGTGCAGCTCTTCTTTACTTACAGTGATGCGACACCTGTCCTGCCCGTGGGCAATCACGTTATAGGTGCCATCCGGATTTTGTGAGTGATGGCTAAGTTGTACAATCGCACCGACCTTGGCAAACGGTGGATCACCTTCTTTTAAGGCAAATCCCGAGTGCGCCAGAGTGATCACAAAACGCGGCTCGGCCTGCTCCAGACACAGCTTAACCAAATGACGATAGCGTGCTTCAAAGACGTAAAGGGGCACGATCATCCCCGGAAAAACAACAGTTCCTGGTAAAGGAAATATCGGCAACTCGCTCAC
>CAZZPQ010000024.1:0-20146 GCA_964655595.1 uncultured bacterium | reverse complement strand
TATGATAAGTGCCATGAATTATCCTCCCAGCAAACAAATAGATCAGGTTGACGACTATCATGGTATCCAAGTGAACGACCCCTACCGCTGGCTCGAGCAGCCAGCAGACCAACCTGAGGTGCGTAGCTGGATTGAGGCACAAAACGCCTTCACCGCTGAGTTTTTGCAGCGTTCGGTAAAGCGAAGCGCCTTGCAGGCGCGGCTGACCGAACTGTGGAACTATCCCAAGCATCAGCCACCCATCAAAAAAGGGGGGCGCTACTTTCAACTGCGCAATACCGGCCTGCAAAACCAGGACGTGCTCTATGTCATGGACGCGCTGCATGACCCAGGTGACATCCTGCTCGACCCCAATACCTTAAGTCCTGATGGCACCGTGGCACTCAATACGTTCAGCATCAGTCCGGATGGTCAGTACCTGGCCTACAGCGTCAGCAGCGGCGGCTCCGACTGGCAGACCTGGCGCATCCGTGAGGTTGCCAGCAGGCAGGACCTGCCCGAGGTGCTCGAGTGGTCCAAATTCTCAGGCGCAACCTGGCTACCTGACAGCAGCGGCTTCTTTTATCAGCGCTACCCCCAACCCGCTGGCGAGGGTGCTTTGCTGGACGCCAATGAAGGGGCAGCTCTCTATCTTCATCACCTGAACACAGCTCAGAACGGTGACCCGCTTATCTACCAGCAACCGGATGAACCCCAGTGGATGTTTCACACACAGCTATCTGACGATGATCGCTACCTGTTCCTCTATATCCGGCGCAGCACCGAAGCTAAAAATCTCCTCTACTACCGTAAACTGGATGAACTCGAGCTCAAACCGCTCATCAACAGTTGGGATGCTGAATATAGGGTCATCGGTAATGACGGCGACATCATCTATGTACAGACAGATTATCAGGCTGAACGCAACAGGATCATTGCTGTAAACCTGGCTGAACCCGCCCAAGAGCACTGGCAAACGCTGATTCCTGAACAGGCTGACAATCTGGACTGGGCCAAGCTTATAGGTAGCACCTTGATCTGCTGTTATCTGCAAGACGCCAAGCACGTACTACGCAGCTTCAGCCTGGAAGGTCAGCCTCTGGCAGACATCGCCCTCCCTGACATCGGCAGTGTCACAATCATTCAGGCCGAGCGCTACGACAAGGAAGGCTTTCTCAGCTTCACCTCGTTTCTCTATCCCAGCCAGCCTCTGCGGCTGGACGCTCAGACACTCACCTTAAGCCCCCTGAATGAAGCCCGTCTCCCCTTTGACTTTGACAGCTACCAGACGCGGCAGGTCTTTGTCAGCAGCAAGGATGGTACCAGGATTCCCATGTTTCTGATTCACCACAAGCAGCTCGAGTACCATGGGCAAAACCCCTGCCTGCTCTATGGCTATGGAGGCTTTAATGTACCTTTGACACCTGCTTTTTCAGTGAGCAGGCTGCTGTGGCTCGAGCAGGGTGGCATTTTGGCAGTCGCTAACCTGCGGGGCGGTGGCGAGTATGGGCGCGGTTGGCACGAAGCTGGTACTAAGGGCCAAAAACAGAACGTCTTCGATGACTGCATCGCCTGCGCCGAGTGGCTGATTGAGCAAAACATCAGCAGCAGTGACAAACTGGCAGTTCAGGGTGGCTCTAACGGAGGTCTGCTGGTAGGAGCAGTTATCACCCAGCGCCCCGAGCTCTTTGGCGCAGCGCTGCCAGCAGTGGGCGTACTGGATATGCTGCGCTTTCACAAGTTCACCATTGGCTGGGCCTGGGTAAGTGACTACGGCTCGCCCGATGACGCCGAGGACTTCCCCAATCTCTATGCCTATTCACCACTGCACAACATCCGCCCTGGAACGACTTACCCGGCCACACTGATTACCACTGGTGATCACGATGACCGCGTGGTTCCTGCACATTCCTTTAAGTTTGCCGCTGCCCTGCAGACGGCGCAAGCTGGTAACAAGCCGATTCTGATTCGCGTTCAGACCAAAGCAGGACATGGAATGGGCAAACCAACAAAGCTCATTATTGAAGAGCAGGTCGATATCTGGGCCTTCCTGACCCTGGTCCTTAGTAGTACCCAAGCCTAGCGCCTGGCCACCTGCCTTGGCAGAGAACCATTAACATACTTTTCATGGGGTAGAATGGCGGGTATTGTACCTGCCTCACGCAAACGGGTCAGGTATCTGCCAGTGGCAGGCAGCTGCTGGCACAAAGCATTCACAGACATTCCGCTTTCGGAATAACGACTTGGCACTTCGCAAAGGAGTTCTATGTACTTTTGTAACAAATGTGGGTATTCAAGCCGAGCTACCAATAGGGGCATTGTGGTCCCGGGAAGGCGTCATGCTAGCAGCAACACTCCTTAGCTTTGCCGTGTCACTGCTGGCACCCTGGATTGTGCAGCTTGCGCGTGAGCGCAGTGGCTGGGTGCTGGCACTTTTGCCTGCCGGCCTGACGCTCTATTTTGCCAGCTTTCTCAACCAGATTAGTGCGGGTGAAGTGATTCGGCAATCGGTAGCCTGGCTACCGGGCCTGGGTATCAACCTGTCCTTTTATCTGGACGGCCTTAGTCTGCTCTTTGCTCTGCTGATTAGCGGCATTGGCACCTTTATTGTCATCTATGCGGGTGGCTATATGAAAAATGACCCCACGCTGGGACGCTTTTATCTGGTGCTGCTCGCCTTTATGGCGGCCATGCTGGGACTGGTGCTGTCTGATAACCTGATTACTCTCTTCGTATTCTGGGAACTGACCAGTATAACCTCGTATTTTCTGGTGGGCTACAAGCACGACTATGAAGACTCACGCAACTCCGCCCTACAGGCACTTTTAGTCACGGGTACAGGTGGCCTGGCCATGCTGGCAGGCTTTCTGATGCTTGGAGTCATGACCAGCAGCCTGGAAATCAGTCAGATTCTGACCCAGGCGGGCCTGATTCAGGAGCATCCACTGTATCTGGCCATGCTCATTCTGGTGCTGCTGGGGGCGCTGACCAAGTCAGCCCAGTTCCCCTTTCATTTCTGGCTGCCCAATGCTATGGCAGCACCAACACCCGTATCGGCTTACCTGCATTCTGCAACCATGGTCAAGGCTGGGATTTACTTAATGGCGCGACTCTCCCCTGGTCTGGCAGGCACGAGCGCCTGGCTGTGGATTGTCGGCACTGCTGGCGCACTGACAGTTATCACGGCAGCCATCCTGGCCTTTAGGCAAACAGACCTAAAACGCCTGCTGGCCTATTCCACTGTTATTGCCCTGGGCACACTCACCATGTTACTGGCCATAGGCAGTACCGCTGCCATCAAGGCCATGGTTGTTTTTCTGCTCGGGCATTCCCTTTACAAGGCCTGTCTTTTTATGACGGCTGGCTCTATCGACCATGAAGCTGGCAGCCGTGACATCAACGAAGTTTCGGGGCTTCGGCGGGTCATGCCCATCACCTTTGTTGCCAGCTTGTTAGCAGCCATTTCACTGGCAGGTTTGCCCCCACAGCTTGGCTTTATCGGCAAGGAGCTCGCCTACGAGGGCTTACTGGGGCACCTGCCACTACTGATTGCCTCGGTCGCCGCCAATATCGGTATCTTTGTCGTTGCCGCACTGGTGATTATCAAGCCCTATTTTGGTCAGCTTCGCTCAGCCAGAACCGTGCACGAAACCCCGCTCAGCATGTGGCTGGGACCCCTGATTCTAGCTAGTCTGGGACTGGTCTTCGCCCTGTTTCCCCAGCTTATTGAACCAAGTCAGATAGCCACTGCCTCGGCAGTATTAGGCAGCAGCTATACCTTTAGCCTCTATCTGTTTCCAGCCAGTTTTACCCCAGCACTAGGTCTAAGCATTCTGACTGTCAGTCTTGGCGTTGTGGCCGTTTTACTGTGGCCCAGACTGTATCAGTTCCTCATGCGCATCAGTCCGGCACTGGACATTGGACCTGCCAAAGCCTACGATCGCATCCTGGAAGCTATTGTCTGGCTGGCCAAAGAGCAAACTCGCCTCATTCAAGGCCCAAATCTGCGCCGTCACCTGTTTGTGCTCATCACCGTCCTGGTCGCGCTCACTGGCTTCACACTGCTCAGTCGCCACAGCTGGCAGGGCTTTCCCGCTATCGGAACCATCTACTTCTATGAGCTTATGCTGGCAGGTCTTATCGTCGCTGGTGCACTCACCACGGTATTTGCCAACACTCGCCTGACTGCGGTAACTGCCCTGGGTGTTACTGGTTTTGGCATCGCTTTGATTTTTGTAACCTTTGCCGCGCCTGACCTGGCCATCACTCAGTTTCTGGTCGAGACACTTCTGGTAATCATTCTGGTACTGGTCATGATTCGGCTGCCGGAACTTAGCAAGGCCGAAAACAGTCCACCTGCAAGCCAGTTCCGCGACGCCCTCATAGCCATTGGCAGCGGCATCCTTGTCACCGCGCTACTACTCACCGTGATTACGATACCTTTTAATGAAACGGTCAGCGACTTTCTCAAGGCCGAGAGTATGCCTGGCGGTTTTGGGCGCAATATTGTCAATGTCATCCTGGTGGACTTTCGTGCCCTAGACACCCTCGGAGAAATTGTCGTTCTGGCGATTGCCGCCGCTGGCGTGGCTGCTCTCTTGACCCGAAGACGCTCAAAGCGCAAAGCGGATAAGCGCTCATGACGAACGTCTCTTCGGTCATTCTCAAAACCGCTACGCGTTTTTTCATTGCGCTTTTTATGCTGCTATCGATCTTCCTGCTGCTGCGCGGGCATAACCTACCAGGTGGCGGCTTTATTGGTGGTCTGGTGGGCGCGGCTGCCTTTGCGCTCTACGCCATTGCCAACGGTGTGTCCGCTGCACGCTACGCTCTGCGTATCTCACCCGGGCAACTGGTAGGTATCGGCTTACTCATCGCAGTTGTCGGCGGCCTGCTGGCAGGTCTATCGGGCAGGCCCTTTCTCAGCGGTGAATGGATCCCCTTACAATTTGGCGCAGAAGAATTAAAACTGGGCAGCCCGCTGGTCTTTGATGTTGGCGTCTATCTGGTGGTCATTGGCGTTGTCTTACAGATGATGTTCAACCTCGAGGAGGCCGAGTGATGGAAGTCGTACTTGCTTTTGTCATTGGCATTATGGTTAGTTGCGCAATCTATCTGATGCTGCGACGTAACCTGCTGCGCTTTGTCTTTGGCTTACTGATTTTAAGCAACGCTGTCAACCTGCTGATCTTTACCAGTGGACGTCTGACCAGGGCCAATGCGCCTCTTATTCCTGTGGGCCTGTATGCACCCGACACCAACATAGCCAACCCCCTGCCACAGGCGTTGGTACTGACAGCTATCGTTATCGGTTTTGGATTGGCTGTTTTTGCCCTGGTACTACTGATGCGCTCCTATCAGCAACTGGAGACCCTGGACACCGATAGTCTGGCACAGCTGGATGATGAAAGCCTCGAGGAATCTTCATGAGCTGGCTTATCGCTGCCCCAATCATTTTACCGCTGGCCACAACTGCCCTGCTGCTCTCTTTACAGGGTCGGCTGGGTCTTCAGCGCATCATCAGCACGGTCAGTAGTGCGCTACTGCTACTTTTGTCCATTATCCTGCTGGTGAATGTCAGCCAACAGGGCATCCTGGTAGCGCAGATGAGTGACTGGGCTGCGCCTTTTGGTATCAGTCTGGTGGCGGACCATCTGGCAGTCATCATGGTGCTGATTAACGGCATTATGGGTCTTGCGGTGGCTCTTTACGCCTTACGAGATATTCCTGAGGCGCTCGAGTCGCGACGCTACCATCCACTCTATCATGCACTTCTCGCTGGTATTAATGGCGCTTTTTTAACGGGTGACATGTTTAACCTCTATGTCTGGTTTGAGGTTTTGCTGATTGCCTCATTTGCGCTTTTGACGATGGGCGGCAGCAAGGCAGAGCTAAAAGGCGGCATCCACTATGTCGTTATCAACCTGCTGTCCTCACTGGTCTTTCTGGCTGCGATTGGCCTTCTTTATGGGCTTACTGGTACTCTGAACATGGCTGATCTGGCCACGCGCATACCCGAACTGCCCTTGGGATTCGTCACAACGGTGTCGATTCTCTTTTTGATTGCCTTTGGCATCAAGGCAGCGGTCTTCCCTCTCTTTTTCTGGCTACCTGCCTCTTACCACACCCCACCTGTCGCCATCTCAGCCATCTTTGCCGCCATGCTCACCAAGGTTGGGGTCTACAGCCTGATTCGCGCTTTCACCCTGCTATTCAATGGTGATATTGGCTATACCCATACCCTCCTGCTTATTATCGCGGGTTTAACCATGCTAACAGGGGTTCTCGGCGCAGCAGCGCAAAATGAGTTCCGGCGCATTCTATCGTTTCACATCATCTCCCAGATCGGCTACATGATTATGGGACTTGCACTCTACACACCCCTAGGACTGATTGGCTCAGTGTTCTATCTGGTGCACCACATCATCGTCAAAGCCAACCTGTTCCTGATCAGCGGCATTGCCAGGCGCGAGGCGGGTTCATTTTCACTCGATAAACTCGGGGGTTTGTACAAATCCAATTCACTACTGGCGGTACTCTTTCTGATTCCAGCCTTTTCGCTGGCTGGCTTTCCGCCCCTGTCGGGTTTTTGGGCCAAACTGATCGTCATTCAGGCAGGCATTGAAACTGAGCAGTATCTGATTGTGGCTGTCAGCCTGGTAGTGGGTCTACTGACCATTTATTCGATGACCAAAATCTGGCAGGCAGCCTTCTGGAAACCTCAGAAAGCCGAGCACAAAACCGAGCGCCAGCCCTCCTTGCAACTGCTCTACCTGCCCGTCATTGCCCTCGCTGCTTTGACGCTCTTGATTGGCTTTTGGTCGGATCCCTTTTTCCGCCTGGCTGAGACTGCTGCTGCTGAACTGCTCGAGCCCAGTCGCTACATTCAGGCGGTACTAGGCACTGGAGGACGCCCGTGAATCTTTTTCTGCTAAATATCTTTCTGGCTTTGCTGTGGGCCGCTGTATCAGGCAGTATCACGCTGGGCAGCCTGACGACTGGCTTTGTTGTCGGTATGCTGGTGCTGGCACTCGCTGGGCGCACGCTCAACGAGCCCAGATACCTTCAGCGTCTCTGGAAAATCACCGCCTTATTCCTGTTTTTCATTCGGGAGCTGATCCTTTCCAGCGTGCGGGTAGCCGCCGACGTCTTAACTCCAAAGCCCAATCTCCATCCTGCCATCATCGCTGTGCCACTCGACTGTACCGAGGACCTGCAAATCACCCTGCTCGCCAACCTGATTTCCTTAACGCCGGGCACCTTAAGCCTTGACGTCTCTGAAGATAAAAAAACGCTCTATGTTCACGCCATGTACGCTTCAGACCCCGAAGCCTTGAAGCGTGAGATAAAAGAAAACTTCGAGCGGCGCATCCTGGAGGTCACTACATGATTCCTGGTTTTGAAGCTAACTTTTTGAATATCGCTGTGGTGCTCGGCTACATCATCCTGAGCGCTTCAGTCATACTCGTCCTCATCCGCCTGATTCGAGGTCCCAGCCTGAGCGACCGCGTGGTTGCGCTTGATTTGCTGGCGGCTATCAGTGTTGCCTATATTGGGCTTTATGCTGTTAGTGCACAGTCCTTTGTTTTTCTGGACGCCGCCATTGCGGTTGCGCTGATTATGTTTTTAGGCACGATTTCCTTTGCCAGGTTTCTCGAGTGGGACCGGGAGAAAAACCATGGCTGAGATTCTTGCTGGCATCTTTATCCTGCTGGGCAGTGCTTTTGTCTTTATTGCCGCACTGGGCTTAATTCGCCTGGATGACGTTTTTATGCGCATGCACGCCGCGACCAAGGCTGGCACCCTGGGTGTTGGTTTTATGCTGATTGCTGTCGCCATTTTTTTCGGCTTGCTGAGCGTCACGGTAAAAAGCATCTCGGTGATAATCTTTTTCATGCTCACTGCGCCGATTGGCGCGCACATGCTGGGCCGCGCCAGTTACATGAGCGGCGTCAGCCTCTCCAGTGAAACAGGTTTGGACGAGTTGCGCGGTAAGTACGACACCCGCAGCCACGACTTAAAGAGCTCTCCACCACCTCCTGCCAAGAAAAAACAGGCGAAAAGCTAAGCGAGGCCATGACAGAAATGGGGATCCATGGCTTGAGGCTGGGTGACGATTCCGATGACAGTGCAATGAGAGTCTTTGGCGAACCGCTACAGCATGGATTCCAGCTTTTGCTGGAATGACGAGGGGAGTGAGACAGCTAGACGGCCTTACCTCAAGACCGACGCTCCGCTCGCATGGTATCCTTTGCCGCATGACACGACTTGGGTTTCTTGGCGCGGGTACAGTGGGTAGCGCCGTCATCGATCTTTTAGGCAAGCGAAACGATATTCCTGTCAGCCTCGGTAAAGCACTGGTGCGTGACCTGACTAAGCCCCGTCAGGTGGCTAGCTACCTACTCAGCACATCGGCTGATGAGGTTCTGGCAAGTGCTGATATTCTGGTTGAGCTGTTGGGCGGTACCGAGCTAGCGGCTGACCTGATGCTGCAACACCTGCAGAGCGGTAAGCCTGTAGTCACTGCCAACAAGGCGGCACTGGCTGAACGCTGGGATGACTTTTTGCCCTATCTTGAACAGGGATTGCTGCACTTTGAGGCGGCAGTGATGGCGGGAACACCGGTGATTGGACCGCTTAGCGGAGCGCTGCGCGGCTCGAGCCCGATTGAACTGCACGCTATTTTGAATGGCACTTGTAATTATATTCTGAGTGAGCTCGAGAACGGCGTTCCCTACAGTGTGGCACTGGCTGAGGCGCAGCGACTGGGCTACGCAGAAGCGGACCCCACGCTCGACGTTGGCGGCTTCGATGCCGCACATAAGCTGACTGTTTTGGGCCGCCTGGTATTTGACCCGCAGCTGAGCTGGGAAGCGGTCAAGACCCATACCACGGGTATCAGCCACCTGACACCTAAGCAGATGCAAGGCGCTATTGCCAGAGGCGGGCGTATCCGTCTGCTTGGCAGTATCTACCCTCATAACGGGCAGTGGCACGCCTGTGTTAGGACGGTCTTTCTGCCGGGTGCCCATCCAATGGCCTCGGCAGCCAGCAACCGCAACGCCCTGTACTTCCGGGGCGACGCGGTAGGGTCGGTGTTTATTACCGGAGCAGGTGCTGGCGGTCAGGCAACGGCCAGCGGCGTGCTGGCCGATATTATCGCAGCGCTCAACAAACGTCCTGGGCCAGATGCGCTCAGGGCAGCCCTGCCCGTCGCCAGGGAAGCCGTCGAGGTATTAGAGGAAGTCCGGTGACACCCCGCTATTTCAGCACCCGTGACCCAGAGCGCAGGCTCGTATCCTTTGAAGATGCTCTGCTAAAAGGTCTGGCAGCCGATGGTGGCTTGTACCTGCCCAACCACATACCCAAGCTGCCCGCAACAGACCTACAAGGCCAGGACATCAGGGACATTGCCCAGAAAGTGTTAAGCGCCTGGCTGGCAAGCGAAATCCCCGCAGCTGACTTACGCAACATTATCGACGACGCCCTGAACTTTCCGCTACCCGTGAAAGAGCTGTCTGAGGATCTGTTTATACTCGAGCTCTTTCACGGGCCGACCCTGTCATTTAAGGATGTTGCTGCCAGAACCATGGCCCGCCTGATGCAGTACTTTCTGACCAAGCGTGCTGAAAAGCGCCTTATTCTGGTAGCGACCTCGGGCGATACTGGCAGTGCTGTCGCCGACGGCTTTGCCGGACAAGCCAATATCGAGGTCATTCTGCTTTATCCCAAGGGCAAGGTCAGTGCTGTACAGGAACGGCAGCTCATTGTCGAACGTCCGGGGGTACGGAGCTTTGCCATCAGGGGCACGTTTGATGACTGTCAGCGCATGGTCAAGGAAGCCTTTACTGACCCTGAACTTGCCCACTTGCCCCTGTCATCGGCCAACTCCATCAATATCGGCAGACTGTTACCCCAATCGCTCTATTATCTGTGGGCAGCACAGGTCAGTGCTGTAGCCTCTCCTCTGTTTTGTGTGCCCAGTGGCAACCTGGGTAACCTGACCGGCGGCATTCTGGCGCAGCAGATGGGTCTGGAGGTATCCAGTTTCATCGCTGCCCACAATGCCAATCATTATTTTCCGGATTTTCTGGCAGGTCGTAGCGCTGCCTTTGCCTTTCACCCCACCATTGCCACGGTCTCAAACGCCATGGACGTCGGCTCGCCAAGCAATTTTGAACGGCTTTATCATCTTATGGGTGCTGAGTGCTTACGCGAACATATCTGGAGTACGGTCGTTGATGACGAGGTAACCTTAAACCGTATCAAAATGACCTATGCCAGCACGGGCTATATCGCTTGCCCTCACACTGCTGTGGGGCTCGAGGCTGTCAGCCGCTACCGGAGCGCAACCAGTGACAACCGACCCATCATCAGCTTAGCCTGTGCACACCCCGCCAAATTCCCCGATGCCATAAGCAATGCACTAGGCATCACAGCAGCCAAAGAAGCAGCACTGGAGCAACTCTTCGGTCAGCCCACTGCCGTTCAGGAACTCGAGCCACAAGTGGCAGCCCTGAAAGCTGCCCTCTTGTAATTCAGTTAATATGCCTGCGTTTATTCAGTTGCTTCGTCTAAAAACTGCTGTAGCTTACCGACGTTTACCGTTATGGGCGCACGCCGCCTGCGCACAGCGCCATACTCCAGCAAGCGCGCCAGACAGTGAGACACTGTTTCACGGGTCGCACCGATCATCTTGGCAAGGTCTTGCTGGGTGAGGTTTAAGTCGATGACTGTACCGCGTTCGCCTTCAATGCCAAAATCCTTGGCCAGGCGCAGTAGCAAATTCGCCAGTCGCCCAGGTGCGTCATAGGCACCGACTTCAGCAAAGCGCGCCTCGGCCCGCCACAAATTGGTAGACATGACCTTGATGAACTTCATGGCGATTTTAGGGTACTGTGCCAGCAGCCGCTGAAAATCAGCTTCAGGCAGCACGATAAGGGTTGTCTCAGTGACCGCTTCCGCCTGATTGG
Source organism: uncultured bacterium (assembly GCA_964655595.1). Classification (GTDB taxonomy): domain Bacteria; phylum Deinococcota; class Deinococci; order Deinococcales; family Trueperaceae; genus CAZZPQ01. The sequence continues at coordinate 9,194 of CAZZPQ010000024.1, read as the reverse complement.
GGCGGCGTTCGCTGGGCAGCAGTAACAACTCCCCAAAAATATCGTACTTACCAAAGAGCGCCAGGATCATCTCCTTGCCATTAGGAAAGTACATCGAAATTTTGACCATGCCGTCACGAATGAAGTAAAGGGCGTCCGCAGGGTCTTCCATATGATAGATAATTTCACCAGGAGCAAACTTTTTGTACGGTGTGATGCGGGTAATCTGCTCGAGCTCTTCCGGAGTTAAATCTTCAAAGAGCTGGGTGTTTTTTAGGTGCCATACTAAACTAGGATATTCATGCATCGCATTTAGGTATAACATGTTAATTTCAACTTGGCAACCGTGTTTTTGCTGTCAGAGTGCGAAATTTCTCTCATTATGGTAGAAAATGTGAGCAATTTAACATGATTTTGTCTCATAAAATCCACATCTTCACTACTGCCGCAAGCGCTGAATACTACTGGGCTTTACATCATCAATATGCTTAAAGCTATCTTCCGTCACACGCATGTTGCTAGCATTGGCATGAATCATACTACTCGGACCTGTCGCGATAGCAACATGCCCGGGAAAAAACAGCAGGTCAGCCGCCTGCGCTGTTGAAACCTGCGTAAGAGCAGACCACTGCTCCTGCTGGTCAGCGTCCCGGGGGACAGCAAAACCGAAAGTTGAAAACACCGTCTGCACTAAACCCGAGCAGTCAAGACCCCAGGCGCTCACTCCACCCCAGACATAGGGGCTTTCCAGAAAGCGACGCGCAAGCCTGATCACTGCGTCTGGAGTCAAGGAAAGGGGCTTCGCTTGGGTGATAACACTGCGACGAACAAAGCCGGTCACTCCGACCGCTGTAGCTACATGTATCCACTCAGACTCCTCCTTAATAGGTGACAGCCGCACAGCCATGGACAGCTCGAGCACAGAGGATGCAGATACTGCCGCCTTTGCATAAAGATGGGCCCGTGGCACACTTACTTGATGGGTCAAATGCAGTTTGGGAGCCTCATAGCGAATATCAGCCTGTCGCACCCAACCCAGGTAGCCATCGCGCAGGGTTGCCACGCGCACAAACTCGCCCTGCCTGTCATAGGTCAGCACAGCCTCACCATGAATTGCTTCTGAGACAACCTCGGCATCAACCCTTGCCGCTGAGCGCAAAAACACTCGACTCGGCATAACCTGCGCGTTTTCACCCAACGGATAGCTGACACGCTGGCTTAGGGAATGGCAAGTCGCAAACTCAGCGATAGCCTCGCGCAAACTTGGCTCAGCTATCCCCCGCACAAGCCCCTCCTCCAAACGCACATCCAGTAAGCGCAGCCTGGTATCGCCCACCGTGTTTATAAAGTCCTGCCAGGCTGAGTGAGTATTTTCAGTCAAGCGCAAATGCCTCAGACAACTCCATCAGCTCGCCATAATTCTGCATATTGCCAAAATCCATGACCCGAAAACCGTTTACAAACACCGTAGGGGTTCCGGTTAATCGCAAGTTTGCAGCCGCTTCATAGGCGTCCATGACCGTCAGGGTATGGTCACCCTCTGCCAGGCAGCGCATCATGTCATCTGCCTCGAGCCCTATATTCACCGCCAGCTCCACAAAGAATGCTTGCGGTTCTGCCATTCCCTGCCAGCGAGTCAACTGCCCAAAGAGCGCATCATGATAAGCCCAGAAATCATCTGGGCTGTTTTGCGCCACTACACATTCCGCTGCTTCAGCAGCAGGTACAGCATTGGCATGAATACTAATCAGGGGAAAATGATGAAACTCAAAGCGCACATCACCTCGGCTCAGCAAGTCTGCCTTGATATCTTCCAGAGGACCAAAGGCAAAACGTGCACAAAATGGACACTGAAAGTCACTGAATTCCCGAATGACATGCCTGGCATCGGCAGGGCCAAGACTGTGACGGGCTGCCGGAAACAGCGTTTCATCTACTTCGGTAAAGGCCAGCGACATACGAAAAGCATAGGGGTTTCCTTCACCGCTTAATTCAACTGTCCAGGTGAATTGCTCAACTGCCAGATTCACTGCGCCCTGGTTGAGTAGTTCTGTCCCGCGATCCGTCAAAAAGTCAACGACTGGAGCGGAAATCGCCTGACCATAGCCCGTGGCAGCTCCCAAAAGCTCAGCCCCAAAAGCAATGGTGGCTTCATCAAACACGCCTTCGCCCGACACCTGATAGAGCACTTCACCGCGCTCTTCAAAGGTCAGCTGAAAATTGTTCAGGGTTGAATAGCCCAAAACCGTCTTGATAATGCTTTGATCACTTAAGCGCTCGAGTAGCTTCTCGAGGGGTTGGCCAAGCTGCGCGTGGGACTGGCCAGCTAGCAGTACCAACAGTATCAGTATGTATCTCAATGTATGACTCCTTACTATCATCCAAATGCCCTATTGTAGCAAGTTAGCGGCAGTGCTAACTGTAAGCTGATTATTGGCGTGAGGCAGTTAGTGCTTAGCCACAGGGCTGTCAGATACTTAGTAAGGGGCTCGAGTCATCGAGCTACCCAGATCGGCAATACCCCAGAGAATCCTTCAGCTTGCCTAGAGAACCTGCAATGCTCTGTCTCCCCCTATCCTCTTCCCGCATCAAGCAAAACCCTAGCCACACATGCTATCTTGCTGCATATGAATATTGACTTTAGCGAGGCGACTCGTGAGCTGGTCACGCAAGAACGCAGCATTATCAATGACTTAAGTCAATTGCTTGGCAAGCTGGGTGCCAGCGACGCCGACCTGCAAGCCCTGAAAACTGCTTTGGCAGATTTGGAAGGCATGTTTATGCTGGTGGTCTGTGGTGAGTACAACGCGGGCAAGTCTAGCCTCATCAACGCTATGCTGGGTGAAAAGGTCATGCTTGAGGGCGTCACGCCTACCACTGACCGCGTGACGATCGTGACTTACGGCAGTGAAGCCAGGGAAATTGAAGTCTCTCCTGCCCTGATGCGCCGCGAGTATCCCAAAGACCTTCTGCGCGACCTCGCCTTTGTCGATACCCCTGGCACCAACGCAGTGATTAAAAAACATCAGGAACTGACCGAGCACTTTGTTCCCAGAGCAGATCTGGTGCTCTTTGTTACCAGTGCTGATAGACCCTTTACCGAAAGTGAGCGCAGCTTTCTGGAACTCATCACCTCCTGGGGCAAAAAAATCGTCATCGTGGTCAACAAAGCCGATATCCTTGAGAGTCCCGCGGAACAGGAAAAGATTCTCGAGTTCATTCACCAGCAGGCTCAAGTCACTCTGGATTTAAGACCCCAGGTCTTTGCCATATCCTCCAGATTGGGCTTTAAGGCCCGCCTCAGTCAAAATGCCGAGGAGCTAAAGAGCAGCGGCCTTCTCGAACTAGAAGAGGCCATCCAGACTGCCCTAACCACCAGCGAGCGCCTGAAACTCAAATTGCGGAACCCGCTGGGCGTAGCGCAGCACCTTGCCAAAGACTATCAGGAAGTCATTCAGAGTCGTCTCGGCCTACTGATGGACGATCGCCATACCCTTGAAGAGGTCGACCGGCAGATTCAGCAGTTTGAAAAAGACCTGCGGCGGGAGTTTGACAGTTACTTAAACCGCATCAAGACAGTGCTGATCGAAGTCGAGCGCCGAGGTGAGGTCTATTTTGATGACACCATTCGCTTTCGCAACATCCTGGGCCTCATGAACAGTGACAGAATCAAGCAGGACTTTAGCGCCCGCGTGATTCGTGACGCCGACACCCAGGTTGACCTGGCAGTTAGCGAACTCGTGGACTGGTTCTTACAGAAAAACCTGGGTCTGTGGGAAGATGTGATGACCTTTGTCAATGAACGGCGCCAGGCCAGTGAAACGCGCATTATGGGAGATATCGGTGGAAGATTCCAGTATGACCGTGAAAACCTGATTCGTACCCTACGGGATAGCGCTCAGGAAGTGCTGGAAAACTACGATGAACAAGGGGAAGCGCGGCGTCTGGCAGACAACCTGCAAAACTCGGTCTTTCAAAGTGGTATTGGCATCGTCAGTGGGATTGGGCTGGGTGCAGCTGTACTGGCTTTTGTCTCGAGTACCGTCCTCGATGTCACCGGCATCACCGTCGGCGTGGCGATTGCCGGTCTGGGCTTATTCATCATCCCCAGACGCCGCCAAAAAGCCAAAACCGAACTGCACAACAAGATGCAGCAACTCCGTGATGGGCTGGAGGAAAGCATTGGTCAACAGTTTGAGGGTGAAATGCGCCGCGCCAGCGAGAAGCTACTCAGCGCTATCGAGCCTTATACCCGCTTCGTGCGTAGCGAGAGCGGTCGCCTGGATAGCCTTAAAGACGAACTGGATCATATCCACACGTCGCTTGGGGAGCTCAGGCAGTCCATTGACGCTCTGGATATCACAGCCAATCAGGATGCGTGATAGACTGTATCTTTGTGAAAGCACACCCCAGAGTCTCCTACCAGGGCGTTGCTGGTGCCAACAGCGAACAAGCCGTCCTGCAGTTCAATCCTGATGCGGAAGCTGTTGGACATACAAGCTTTGCAGAGGTCTTCCAGGCCGCACTATCCGGACAGTGCGACTACGCCTGCTTACCCGTCGAAAACAGTCTGGCTGGCTCCATCAACCAAAGCTATGACTTGCTGACCGATTCAGTTTTGCACGTCATCGCTGAACAGACCGTGCGAGTACATCATCATCTGATGGTCAAACCCGGGACCAGCTTTGAGAACATCAGGCGCGTCTACAGCCACCCGCAGGCGCTGGCACAATGCCAGAACTTTCTGATGAAACACGGCTTTGAGGCTGTCACTGACTTCGATACTGCTGGCGCTGCCAAGGTTTTATCCGAAAATGGTGGCGAGGGCAAAGCCGCCATTGCACCCAAACGCGCAGCTGAAATCTACGGGCTCGAGATCATCCGTGAAAATGTCGAGGATCTGGACTTTAACTATACGCGCTTTTTTATTCTGGGTCCCGACGAAGCGCCCAAAACAGGCACACGCAATAAAACCAGTCTGATCCTTGCCACACGGCACAAGCCCGGCGACCTGGTAGCCTGCCTCGAAGAGTTTCCTAAATACCATGTCAACATGACCAAGATTGAGTCGCGCCCGCGCCGTGACAAGCCCTGGAGCTATCTGTTTTACATCGATCTGGAAGGGCATATTGAGGATCAGAATGTGCAAAATGCCTTGACAGGTCTCATGCGCAAGGCCGCTTTTGTGAAGTTTCTGGGTTCGTATCCAGCTGCACCGCAACCCTTAGGATAAACCCATGTCCTTGAGTCTTGGTGACTGCTTAAAACTTCTGGGCGTCGCTGCAACTGGTGGGCAGGCAAAGTATCTGATTCAGGATGGGAAGGTAAAGCTCAATGGTCAGGTTGAAACGCGCCGCAAGCGGCAGGTACAGCAAGGCGACCGCATCGAGTTTAACGGGCAGATATTCACAGTCAACCTGGAAGCAGAGGATTGAGTGGAGTTTAAGCGCATCTATAGCAGCATTGATACCCACACTGCCGGAGAACCACTCAGAATCGTCACGGCTGGCATTCCGCGCATCCCGGGAAATACGATTTTAGAAAAACGCCAATGGGTCAGGGAACACCTGGATGATGTGCGTCGAGCGCTCATCTGGGAACCCAGGGGGCACGCCGATATGTACGGGGCTTATATGACGGAGCCCGTTTCTGCCGAGGCCGATTTGGGCGTTATCTTTATGCACAACGAAGGCTACAGCGATATGTGTGGCCACGGCATCATCGCACTAGCAACGGTGGCAGTGGCCCAGGGTCTGGTGAAGACCAGCACACCAGAGACTCGAGTGGGCATTGACTCTCCAGCTGGTTTTATTGAAGCCTTTGTAGCTTGGGATGGTCAGCGCGTCGGCGAGGTTCGCTTTGTGAACGTGCCTTCCTTCCTCTACCAAAAAGACCTGAGCGTCTCCACTCCGTCCTTTGGCGATCTTACGGTAGATATTGCCTTTGGTGGGGCATTTTATGCGTATTTGAACTGCGCTGCCCTGGGACTCAAGGTTCAGCCAGACTACTACCGCAAGCTGATTCAGGCAGGGGATGAGATCAAACAGGCCGTCATACAGCAAAGCCACATCCAGCACCCCTTGATTCCCGAACTCAATCAGCTCTATGGCACCATCATCGACGGTGCGCCCTTAAACCCAGGTTCAACGCAGGCCAATATCTGTATCTTTGCCGACCGCGAGGTTGACCGCTCCCCTACTGGTACAGGCACAGCAGGTCGTGTAGCGCAGCTCTACGCTCGAGGCCAACTTGCCTTAGGGCAGGAAATCATCAATGACAGCATCATCAGCTCGAGCTTTCGCGGCAAGGCCACCAGTGAAACGCAGGTGGGAAACTACCCCGCTATCATTCCTGAAATCAGCGGACGGGCGCATATCATGGGCCTAAACCAGTGGCTGATTGATCCAGAGGACAAGCTTGGTCAGGGCTTTTTACTGCGCTAGATGATTTATCCCGAGCAGAGCGTTAGAAACCGAGGAACTGCTTTTCAAATCTGTAATCAATTTATCGGGCTCCGTATTAGTCTCTACTTGCATGCCTGTGTTTTTTCGTTAGACTCGAGACATGACCAAGCCCTCAAGCCTGTCCGATTACCAAGACCTTGCCAGCAACCTTGCCACCCACTTCAGACAGCGTGCCAAAAAAGCCGATGAATCAGGACAATTGCCCACAGAAGACATTCAGGACTTGAGCAGTTCTGGCTTTCTCAAAATCGTTATCCCTGAAGAATATGGTGGCTGGGCTGCGAGCCTGGCGGACATCACAGCAGCACTTCTTGAACTTGCCAAAGGCAGCGGCTCGACTTCCCTGGTGGTTGCCATGACCCTGCACATCATCGGGCACGAGCGTGAGAGCCGCAGCTGGACTGCCAACATACGGGAGCAACTGTTTACAGAGGTCGCAGCAGGCGCACTGCTGAATGCAGCTGCCAGCGAACCCAAACTGGGCAGTCCTTCGCGCGGCGGTCTGCCAGAGAGCTACGCTAAAAGCAGCGCAGACAGGCTGCTGGTGAACGGGCACAAAAACTGGGTCACCGGAGGCCAGCATCTGAAACACCTGCTGGTACGGCTCCGACTCGGTGATGAGGCGACCATGGTCTGGATACCTGCTGACAGCCCTGGCATCCGCTGGGAATGCACCTGGGGTAAGGGCTTAAGCCTGCGCGCCAGTGACAGCCATGATGTCTACTTTGAGAACGTCAGTCTGTCGCCAAGCCACCTGTACCAGCAGGGACACGCTCCTGCCAGTATCTGGTTCCCGCTGATGATGGCTGCCACCTATCTGGGCATCGCACTCGAGTCCCGTGACGCTGTCATTCGTTACGCGCTGGAACGCACTCCCACTGCCCTGGGGAAACCCATTGCCACACTGCCTAACATTCAGCGGCAAATTGGCGAACTGGATCTGGCCTTAGGTAGCGCCAGACAGTACCTGCTCACGACTGCAGCAAGCTGGCAAGGCATAAACCATGAGGCTTTTTTGGCTCAGGCCGCTGCTGCCAAACACTTAGCGGTTGAAACCGCTTTACACTGCACTGACCTGGCGCTGCGTATCGCCGGTGCTGCTGCCGTTGATACCACGCTACCACTAGAGCGCTGCTTTCGCGATGTTCGCGCTGGTATCATGCACCCACCCAGCGGTGACGCCGCCCTGGAGCTGGTGGGCAGAGCCGCTCTGGGAATGTGAAAGACTTCGTTGGCTCTTGCTACAAATGGCGCTACACTCAGGTATGTTTCAAACTGCTGATCTTTGTGACCTGCACAGCAATTTTTTACAGGTTGTTACGTTACAACTCAAACACTACGGTAAACGCAGCCGCGTCGCTGGACGCATCACTACCGTAAAGGTGAACGAAGATAACGGTCTGGTCGCTGAAGCACTCGAGTCCGCTGAGGGTGGCAGTGTCGTCGTTGTCGATGGTGGCGGCTCGCTGCGCTGCGCTTTGCTGGGTGAACGCCTGGCACGCCTGATTATCACCAAACAACTGGCTGGCGTCATCATCAATGGCGCGATTCGCGATAGCAACGCCATCAACAATCTGGATGTTGCCGTACTCGCTCTTGGCACTTCACCCCTGCCCCCAGCCAACATGGGGCAAGGCGAGCGCAATGTGACGCTCGAGTTTGCCAACACTATCTGGAAACCCGGGCACTATGTCTACGCAGACGCCGATGGCATCATTGTAAGTGAGTCCAAGCTGGTCTAGTTATACCGAGCCCGATAAGCTGGTTATAGATTTGCAAAGCAATCTCCGCCTCCTGCTTGCTCTGCTCCGCATAAAACACTGCGCTACACGCTACACCTAAGGACTTACCCTAAACCGATATTAAAGGCATCAGGCAGCCGAGCAGCTGCCTTTTTTGTTATGCTCAGAGCATGAGAATTGCCATTTTTTCAGATGTGCACGGTAACCGCTTTGCCCTCGAGTCAGTCCTGCGCGATATTGAGAGACACAAACCCGACGTGATTGCCAACCTGGGCGACCAGGTCTGGGGTGCGGCTGACCCTGCAGGTGCCTGGCAGCTTCAGGTTGGCCTGGGGTCCCTGCAAGTGCGTGGTAATACCGACGAGTTCGTAGCCAGCGAGCTGGATGCACTGACGGGCGAAACCCGCAACTTCGCCAGTTGGCTACGGGACTGCCTGCCTGACAACGTGCCAAGCGTTCTGGAACAGCTACCTCTGACTCAGGAACTCGCTGCCGGTGAAATCGTGATCGCTCATGGCGCCCTGCATGATACCTGGGCTGCTTTGCTCTTTGAAGCCAAAAACGGCCGCTTTATACCTCGGGATGACGACAGTATCATGGCGCAGCTAGGAGGCTTTCCCAAGGCTCGAGTCTTTGTGGTAGGCCACACCCACCGCGAGCTACTGCGTAGTTTCGGCGGTCTGACCTTGATCAATACAGGTCCAGTATCTCGTTATCTGGACGGCTACAGCCTGGCACGCTGGCTGCTACTCGAACAGCGCCAGGGGCACTGGCAGGTTAACTTTAGGCGCGTCCCGTATGATGTACAAGCGGCAGTTGACTGGGCGATGAAACACTCACCTTTTGGCAGTGAGGAAACGCGCCTGCTTATGCCCTGACAAAGACCGGTAGTGGTATCATCCTGACTGCTGCCACATTATACCAGTTCCGGTTATTTGCTTAAGAAATAACCCTGGCGGTTCCGAGCACAGCGAGAACGCCTGGGAGATGAATTAGATACCGATTCCGA
>CAZZPQ010000023.1:0-29098 GCA_964655595.1 uncultured bacterium | reverse complement strand
ATGAAGAAGGGTGTGCGTCATTCCATCGAAGGCTGGATGCCACCTTGAACCACAGTCCGATTTCATTTTTGGGATAGAGTACGGTATGCGTAATCGACTCAAAAACGAGACCAGCCCCTATCTCTTGCAGCATCAGGATAATCCCGTTGACTGGTATCCCTGGGGGAATGAAGCCTTTGCGAAGGCTGCCAGCGAAGATAAGCCTATCCTCTTGTCGGTGGGCTATTCCGCTTGCCACTGGTGTCATGTCATGGCACACGAGTCCTTTGAGGATGAAACTACAGCAGAGCTGATGAACAGGCATTTTGTCAATATTAAACTCGACCGTGAGGAGCGCCCGGACATTGACGCCATCTATATGAATGCAGTGCAGGCGATGACGGGCAGTGGCGGTTGGCCCATGATGGTGGTGATGACGCCAGCGGGACAACCCTTTTTTGGGGGGACGTATTTTCCAAAGGAAGAGCGTCACGGGCTACCGAGTTTCCAGCGGGTATTGCTGAGTTTGGCGGACGCCTGGCAGACTCGGCGGGAGGACGTTTTGATGAGCGCCGCCAACATGACTCAGTATTTGAGCAAAGTTAATACCTTTACTGAACAGGATATAGAGTTGGGTGAAGATATTCTGAGTGATGCTCTGGAACAACTCGAGCAGCGCCATGATGCACGCTATGGAGGCTTTGGGAGTGCCCCCAAGTTTCCACCTCATAGCGGTTTGCGCTTCTTGTTACGTCAAGCAGAAACGCGCTATCACAGCATTGCCTTGCATACGCTGGAGCAAATGGCGCGGGGGGGTATCTATGATCAGCTGGGCGGTGGCTTTGCCCGCTACAGCGTGGATGAGATCTGGTTGGTGCCGCACTTTGAAAAAATGCTCTATGACAATGCCCAGCTTGTGCAGCGCTACGCCGAGGCCTTTAGGCTCAGCCAAAACCCGCTTTATCAGCGCATCGTTGAAGAAACACTCGACTGGGTCGCGCGGGAGATGACCAGTTCTGAAGGTGGCTTTTACAGTGCACTGGACGCCGATAGTGAGGGTGTTGAGGGTAAATACTACGTATGGAGTGAAGAGGAGTTTGACGCTCTGCTGGGGCAGGACAGTCGTCTTGCCAAAGCTGCCTATGCTATCAGCAGTATGGGGAACTTTGAAGGTAAAAACATCCTTACTTGGAAATACGATACTCCGTTACTGGCAGAGCGTTTTCAGCTGGGCCATGATGAATTGCTTGCTCGCCTTAAGTCCGGCAAGGAACGCTTACTTGTGGCCAGGGGCAGGCGCGTTCGCCCTGGTCTGGATGACAAAATCCTGTGTAGCTGGAACAGCCTGATGGTGGCTGCCTATGCGGACGCGGGTCGGATTCTGAAGCGTCAGGATTATATCGACATTGCCAGGCGCGCCGCCGGCTTCATCCGTGACAAAATGCTCCATGATGGACGACTGTATCACAGCTACAAAGCGGGTATTGCTAAAGTGAATGGCTTGCTCGAGGACTATACCTACTATGGTCTGGCGCTTGTTAGCCTGTACCGAGCAAGCTTTGAAAGTGAGTGGCTCGAGCTTGCCTTTAACATGGCTGAGACCATTCTGGAGCATTTTCAGGACAAGGACAACGGTGGCTTTTTTAGCACGCCGGATGATGGAGAAGCCTTGATTGTGCGTCCAAAAAATGACTTCGACTCACCTAATCCCAGTGATAATGCTGCCGCTGCCGAACTTCTCATAACACTGGCCCGTTACGCGGATAGACCCGATTGGGAAAACGTCGCAGTTCAAGCAATTCGCAGCATGACGGAGGGAATGCGCAAGCATCCGACGGGTTTTGGCACGCTCCTGTGCGCCTTAGAGCAGCATCTGAGCCCAGCACGTGAAATCGCCATTATCGGTCCCAAGGCTCAAGCTGCGGAACTGCTCGCGGTGATTGACCAGTACGCCTCACCTGATACAGTCGTTGCGCTTATTGAAGCGCCAGATGACCCCTTGAGTCAGCGCTTGCCATTTTTGCAGCAGCGCGACATGAAGGGTGGTCAGGTGACGGTCTATGTCTGTGAGGCAGGTGTGTGTAAGTTGCCCGTTACTGGTGTGGCTGAACTGAGACAACAGCTTAAGGAGACCTAGATAGTCCTTGGCACGGATGGCCCAAGCCCTAAAGTCTCACCACCTGAAGCTGACACCAAACTGAGCACTCTGGCGGTCGTTGGCGACTTCTATACCGGTTTGCAGGCGAATAAGAGGGCTCAGGGCATAACTCAAGCTGATACCCAGTTCGGGAACAGGACTAAAGCGCTCATCACGCAGGATATTGACCCGTCCGACAAGATTGAGCTCGAGTGGCTCGAGGTTGTAGCGCAGACTAAACTGGTTGCTTAAAAGCACGTCTTGCTCTAAGCCCAGACTGCCAATCTGGTAGCTGGCGAAAAGATCGTCTTGCAAATAACCGCCAATCCGAAAGGAAATACCAAAGCTCTCACCATTGCCACCGTTTAAAAAACTGCTTAGGGGTGTTGTACGGATTTCAAATAGATCAACCCCCAGAACTTCACCAAGCTGCCGTTGTAATTCTGAAAGAATCAACAGATCGACGGCAGTATCCAAAGCACCCTGGGCAACGCTTTGGGTGATGCTACCTGTGCCGGTAATACTAGTGGCGTCCAGCCGACCCAAGGTGAGGAGTTTGTAAAGCTCGTCTTCGTTTAAGGAGCGTGCCTGAGTACCTAGTGCGCCGCGCTGTTGAATGACGGCATTGCTGCTTAGTTCTGGCGTGAGGTTGATTTGAAAAGCCTGGCCTGTGCCCAAACTGGCTGTGATATCACCCTGTAGATTGAGAATGACATCAAAGCTGCTGCCGCCACGTGGTTCTAAAAAATCAATCTGGTTTTGCCTGTCAGAAGGTTTGGCAGCTTCCTTATCAAAGCTGGTGCGTGCAGAAATGTTCAGAGCAGGATAAATACCTCTGGATGGCTGGAAGCTGGCAGTTGCCTGATCTACGCTAAAATCTCGCCCAGAAAAGCGAAAATTGCCACGTAGGCTCTGAGCAGTGCCAGTTAGTTCCGGCTGCGCCGCACTGCCGCTTAAGGTAAGATCAAGATTAAGCTCACCGGTGACAATCGCCTCATCAATCAGGATTTGCTGGGGAGCTTCTATGCGAACGTTATCAAACAGTATACGCTCCAAAAGCCGATTGCGGCTTGGCGATTCCGGTCTGGGTTGAGGTGTGCGAGCATTGGTCGAAAGCCTGGTTTCACTTGCCCTTAAAGACCCGGATAAAATGAACATGCGGTCATAGCGCAGGTTCAGATTTGCCTGGGTGTTGCTACTGGCCAGATACCAGTTGGGCGCGCGAATGTCAAGATTGTCCCCAGCCACTGTCAGATTCAGAGGGTTTAGACTGCCTGCCAATCTAAAGGGATTACCTAGTTGTCCCTGACTGTCGAGTTGCCAGCCTTCGCTGTCACGCCGAATTTCCCCATTATAATCCTCTATCGCGCCAAGAATGGGCACAAAGGCGTCACCAGTGAAAGCCAGACGCACATTGCTGCTGTTTAAGGGTAGCAGTTGGATACTGCCACTGCCCTCGAGTCGCAGCTCACCAGTTATCGGATTCATACCAATGATCCGGCTGTTGAGTTGCAGGTCTTCATTTGAGAGTCTGGCAGTTGTTTGCTCGAGCCGGTACTGACTGTTGCCAATCGTGACATGCATGAGTGGACTGCTGATACTGATTTGCGGGTTGCGCAGGCTGCCACTGGCACTAATGCTCAAAGAGCCGGTAGCGCCCAGGTCAAGGGTGGCAAACTGGGGGATGAGACCCAGTAGGGGAGAGAAGTCCGCGTCTAAAGCGGATGCCTGAATGCTCAGCTGATCGGCGGCAATAACCCCCTGAGCTTCCCAGGCACCAGCACCACGAAAGCCAGCCTCAAAGAGTTCAAAGCGTTCATTCTGAAAGCTGAAACTCACTTTGCCACTGGTTTCGATACCGTCACGCTCGAGCCAAAACTGCTCGCTGCTAAAGCGGATGTCGCTGTTTTGTAGAGACTGAAAGGGGATATCAAAGCGCAGAGCACCCGTTAGACTGCTCTTTACGCCGGTATCTCCCAGTCTGGCGTCGGCGATGATTTCCAGAGGAAAGCGGTCAAAGCGTAAGAGTCCCTCAGCATGGCGCAGACTGACTACACTGCTGAGCTGACTGCGCCCCAGTGTGCCGGAAAGGTCTAGCGCTTGGAGATTACCAGTAATGTCCAGCTCGAGTGGCAGAGCCTGGCCGCCGATACTGAGTTCAGGACTGACGATTCGGCCTACCACCTGCCGTCCACTCAGTTGGGCAATGCCACTGACTGTAGCCTCAAGATACGGTGCGTAGCGTTGCAGGGTGGGCAGCGTTTCTAAGGGAACGGTGTCGATACGCAGATTGACGCGCTGTTCGGTGTCAGGGTTGTCGCTTAGCAAAAAGCCAGGTAGCAGGTCATGGAGGCTATAGCGGCTGGTAAAGCTCAGGTTGCCCGCAGGTAAGGCCAGGCTGCCAGAGCCAGTGACAAGGTTTTGCTCGAGTGTCAGATGGCTGTCCAGTTGAAACCGGCCTCCAGCCAACTCAAGAGGAAAACCCACGCTACTTAGCTGACCACTCAGACCTACCTGATCCAGACTGAGACGGGTTGTTGCTGTAGCGCCACCTTGTCTTAGGTCCAGACTCAAGCTGGCACTCTCTGCAGATTGCCAATGACCAGACAGGCGGTATTCAGGGCCTTCGCTTTGCAGGTAGATACTCTGATTACTCAGTTCCAGCTTTAGCGGTACCGAATCACCCAAAGCTGGTAGCCAGTTGCGCAAGCGCTCATTGGGTTCGAGTGTGGCCTGTACATCAGCCCATGCCGGTGACAGTTCGGCAGTGCCAGCTACCTGGAGCAAGCCAGCAGGACTCAACCACTCGAGATCTGTGGAATGTAGGCTAAGACCAGACTCGAAGCGCAGCAGCGCACTACCTTGCAGGTCGCCTTGTCCCCGGATCATCAGACCATCTTGTTGAAGCTGTGCCCACATCTTTGGGAGTGGTACGTCGGGTAGGCTGGTATAAACACCCAGTCCGGTCAGGTTTTTGCTGGTGGCAGTTATGGTGGCTTGCGTATCACTGCCAGCCAGGGTCAGCTCAAGGAAGTCATTCATTAGCGAAACTCGACCATCTGCCACTAAGCTATCGTCAAGGCTGGATAGATTGAGTACGTCCTCGCCGCTGCGCAGCAGTAGATTCGGTTGTGGCCAGACACGCCCTTGCAACTCAAGGCGCTCAGTCAGCCAAGGACTACTAAGGCTTGCGACAAGATGGCTATCCTGCCAGCGGCCACTGATCGTGCTGCTTAGTTGGGCTGCCGGATGATGGACATCAAGGCTGGCCTGAAGCTGTGGATTATTTAGGCTACCCTCAAGCTGGCCTGCCAAACTGATGACCAGATCACCAAAGCTGAGCTGGTCTAGTTCAGCAGTTCCGCTTATACCCGCCGCGCCGTAGCTGATGTCTACCTTCGCCTGACCGCCTGCAAACTGGCTGGCGCTACGCAGCTGAACCTCTCTGCCGTGATACTGGATATGCAGAGGTATCAGCTCGTTCTCGCCAAAACGGCGACTGCGCAGTTCTGCTGCCAGTGAACCCCCTTGCAGGTTTCCCTCTCCGCTGGCGCGCAGCCACTCCAGGTCACTCAGGGCTGTGTCCTGCAGGTTGATTTGCCAGGCAAAGGAGTTGCTTAGCTCGAGTGTGCCGTTTAGCTGGGGTCCACTGACCACCAGGAGCGTCGGATCAGCCAGGTTGCTGAAGCTGAGGTCACCCAGGGTCAGGGTGGCAAGCTGGGTCTCTCGCAGCGTTCCAGTGACCTTGGCTGTGGAATTGGTCCACTGACTGGCGAGCTGTAGTTGGCCTCCCAGCAGGGGATTCAAAACGGACAGATTGCCGATCAGCTCAAGCTCGCTGCTGCCGGGTTTGACCTGCAACTGCCAGCCGCGCAGGCCGTCGTCGCCATTGAAGAGAATCCTGTCATCTACGGTGCTGATGCTCAGATAATAGCGACCATAACTCAGCTTGCCTCGAGCCTGGATCAACTCACCCTGCAAGGTTGCACTTAGATTGCTTTCAAAGCCAAGCAATTCGAGGGTGCTGGCAAGGCTGTAAACATTTCTGCTGGGTTGTAGTAGGGCGCTAAGCGTGCCACTGGCGCCATCTGCGCCGTTCAGTTGCAGGGTAATATCAGGCGCTGCCACAGGTCCAAAGATATTTACGGTACCAGCCAGGCTAGCGTCCATATTGTTCCAGCGAAGCGCCTCGGCAGTCAGATTGCCACTGATTGTGCGGCTGTTACTGAGTGTGAGGCTTCCGGAAATGATACCCTCAAGGGGTAAATCCAGTTGTAGATCGCGCAAATCCAAATGTGTATCGAGCTGACCCTGTAAGCCGCCATTGTAGCGCAAATTTCCACTCAGCCGACTGTTCTCAGCACGTAACTCGAGCCGGTCACTACGGAGGTGCAAAGCAGAGCCCCATTCCTGCTCGAGCTGAAAGTGACTGCTTAAACTTAGGCTGCTCACCTGAGCGATAAGGGGGCTCAGCTCAAAATCATCGGTGGTGATATTGCCGCTCCAGGTAGCGGGGTTTAAGTGGGCCTGGGCGTTTAGGCCGTCGCCGCTGACCTGCACACTGACAGTTGTTCCCTCTGCCATAACAGTTCCAGACGCCTTGACAGGTCCAGCCAAGTGGATGGGTCCAGCCAATACGACTCGGCTCAGCGGACCACTTGCCGTGAGTTCTGCACTTGCTTGGATGGAATCGCCCATAAACGGTAGGGCTTGTGTGGCGTTCAAAAAGACCTGGCCGCGGATGTCCTGTTGCCAGGGCTGGGCTGCCAGTGTTAGTGACAGAGCTACCTGCAGCCAGTTGTCTTGGGTCAGTGTACCCCCTAGCTGCAAGTCTTCTTGCCCCAGCGCAGTTATTGTGCCCTGTACGAGACCGTTTACTGTCAGATGACTGCGACCGCTAAAGCCGTCTGGATACTGCCAGCGGCTGTCAGCATGCAGCTCCAGGCTGAGGCCAGCCACCTGATGAGAGGCTGAGCCTTGCAAGGACACTGTGGAAAATAAGGCAGCAGTAGGCAGCCCACTTGCTGTATCCAGGTCTGCGACTATATTTAAGTCCTGATAGCTGGCGGTGAGTTGCCATGCTTCAGTTGGGCGGCGGAGGTCAAGGCGGATACTCTCTACTGCTAGGCCTGGTAGCTCCAGCAGCCCGCTGAGTTGGGTTTGGGGCAGGGCTTGTCCGCGCAAGCTTAGGCTGATGGGTAGGTTATTGAGGCTCGAGTGAAGCTCGAGCTGCTCAACGAATAAGTCACCACCAGCCCAGGAAGCGCTCAGCAGACCAGCCAGTGGGATGGGACTAAACTGACTGCTGGCGTCCTGAAGCTCAACCTGTGCGTGCCAGCCATCGTTACGGTGTTGCATGGCTACTTTCAGCATCGCGCTGCCAATGTGCAACTCGGCAAGAGCCTCCTGCTGCTCTGGTTGGTATGCGACTGAGAGGACGAGCGCCTCATTCATGAGGTCGCCAAAGCCCTCTAGACTCCAGCCATCATCCTGACTCAGCGTAGCGTTCAGTCGCAGTGGCAGGGAGTCGCTTTGCTCCAGATTCAGCAGATAGCGGTCAGTGGTTTGTTCAAGGCTAATGGGGGCATTCAGAATTGTTCCGCTGATACTCAATTCCTCGGCATAATCAAGGCTTAGTAAAAAGGGAACACTATTAATACTACCGCGGCTCTGCAGGGTTGCGCTTATAGCTTTACTTTGAGAGCTGTCAAAAGCGATGCTGCCATCAAGTTGTCCCTGGGCAGTTATGGGAAGTGCGCTGGCAAGCGATTCTAGTTGAAAATTGCTGAACTGGACACTGCCGCTAAGCTGCCCGTTGTCAGCATTCAGCACCACAGTGACCGGGTTGCCCGCCAGATTCAGGTTGCCTGTTCCCGCAAACGATGTTCCTTGCCCTTGTAGACGGGCTGTCAGGTCAAGGGGTAACCCCAGAAGCTGGTTGCTGTTGTTGAGTGTGGCTTGCCAGCTCAGGTCAGACTGCAAGTGTAACTCAGCGATAAGCGTTTCAGCTTCAAGGGATAATGGTAGGTCAAGGTTGCTCAGCAAAGGGTTGGGCTCTAGCTGGATGAGGGCAGAGAGCTGCTGAAGCGAGGCTTCAAAATTGCCTGATACCAGAGCGCCAGTAACAGTCCCTTGAAACTCGGGGGCACTCAGTGAACCACGAAGACTCGAGTTGATACTGTGTGGCATTTGCTGCACTAGGATGGGAATGCTCAGGTCACCAGAAAGCCCAGTTGTTGCCACGGACACAGCACTCAGTTCGTTGCCCAGCCTAAGCCACCAGTCAGTAGCTAAGTTGGCTTGAAGGTCATAGCTTTGTGCGGTAAGTTCGAGGCTTACTGGTCCACCTATAGCGAGCGCTTTGGTTTCTAGCACACCGCTGAGTTCAGCGGCACTCAGCCTGCCCTGGACTTGGGCATTCAGTTGAGCCAATGCGCCGATCTCGGCAGTCACTGCCAGCGATATCTGCGGAAACAGCAGGCCCTGCGCCTGAGCCACGACGCCGTAAGTTTCGTTCTCGAGCCTAAATATCAGCTGCTCAGCTTCTGACCTGAGACTAAAGGTACTCAGGGAGGGATAGCTTGCTTCGCCGCTGAAGTCAGCAATGAATCCTTGCCCCAACTGCCAGTCCAGTTCACCGCTGATCGTCAGCAGATCTGGGTCGGTCGTTTGTAGAAAAACTGCGGGCTGGAAGTCTGAAGCCTGTAGTGTGGCGCGCTCGGCTGTGACGGAAGCAGTCAGTTGCTCTGAGAAAACGCTCAGCTGCCAGTCGCTGGCTTGCCCCGCTACCTGAAACGGTAAGCTGTGCCTGGGTGTTTGCCAGTTGCCAGTTCCCTGATAGCTTAGCTCGAGCAAATTGACAGCCGCATTGAGCTCTACCTTACCTGCTAAGGGAAGGCGCTGATTGGCGAGTGTGGCAAGCTGGTCAGCAGCCAGTATTGCAGCAATGGCCAGATTATCCAAGGGTCCCTGAAATCTTACTAAGGCGTCCGCTTCTGGTCCGTTTAGCACACCATCCAGCACGGGTATCGGGGCTTGTCGTGAAGCGTTCAGTTGACTGCTGAGTTGCCAGGTCTCATTGTTCCGTTGGGCTTCGACCAGGACATGGCCTTCTGCTACCCAGCCACTGTCACGCAGACTGGCGCTCAGACTGGATTGACCAAATTGCGCGGTCACTTGTTGGCTTAACCAGTCTCCTTCCAGTTGCCAGTCAAGCTGGTTCACTTGCCAGTCTTGCCAGCTTTGGGCTGGCAAAATGCCAGCGCCAGTCAACTGCCAGCTGTCCTGACTCTGTACTAGCCTGAGGCGGCCCCAGGGGTGTTCGGCAGTCAGTTGAGGTTCGGGCCAGACTGTTCCTGAAACGGCCAAGACTTCCTGCCAGACGATGACATTGCCCGTTAGAGCCAGTCTGGTTTCAAGACCTCGCGCGACCAGGTCGACGGGTATATTGGCTAGCGCACCCGCGAAACCTGCCTGTCCGGCATAGATGCCGTTTTCAAGCGTTAGGTCGGCTTGCAGCTGTCCGCTTACGGGCAGATTGAACTGGCGTGCCAGTGTCGCGAGTGGCAGCTTGCCCTGAAGGCGCAGGCTTGGTTCCTGCTGGAGTCCAGTCACTGCAAGTTGCAGGCTGTCACCTGCTTCATTCAGATTGATGCTGGCGTCAATGACTCCCGCTCCCAGTTGCCCCCTGCCATCAATCGTCAGCGAATCCAGCTGACCCTGAAACGAAAGCTGCTGGGTCAGTACGTTGGCATTGCCAGTGATCCTGCCGTACGGGCTGTCAAGTGCCAAAACAAGGGTCTCTGGCTTACCGCTCGCTTGAAGCAACAGCTCGTTCAGTTCTGCAACCAGGTCGATGTCGGAGTTGGCAGCTTGCTCGAGATCCCAGAAGGCTGTGCCGCGCAGGTTCAGCGGCCGCCCTGCAATGCTAAAGGCTTGGTCCTCGAGCAGGGTACTTAGTTGTCCCTCCTGTAAGCTAAGCTGAAGTCTGTCACTCAGCAGCTCCAGGGTCCAGCCGTCATCAAAGGCAAGCTGAATAGTGCCTCTCAAATCTTCAAGGTCCACAGGACCTGCCTGAGCGCTGGTCTGAAAGGTTGCGCTTGTTTGTAGCCTACCGTTCTGGCGCTCCAGTTTTCCTGCTGTTAGGCTCAGGTCAAGTGCGAGTGGTCCCGCTAGCCGACTTTGCCCCAGTGCAAAGTCCAGTGCACCCTCGAGATTAGCAATATTCAGGTCGCCACTAAAGGCAAGTGGTCCCACCTGAGCCTGAATATCCGTGACTAGCGTTCGCTTTAGCAGAGCACTCAGCTCGCCCGCCATTTCGGTCGTCAGGGAAAACTCACCAAGTCGAAACTCGAGGGCTTCATCACTACTCAAGCTTGCGCGGATGGGTAAGGCTGCTACCGGTCCATCCACGGCTAGCTCGAGGCTGAGCTGACCGTCGCTGGCGGGTGCCTTAAGGGGACTTATCAGCGCGTTACCGCGAAGTCGTCCAGCCAGCAGCTGCGTTTCGCCCTGGATTTGGGCACCCAAGGTATCTTCACCTGTGAGTAGCGAGTCCCAGCTTCCTTCTTGTACTGTGCCACTCAAGCGGGCAAAGATGTCACGGTCTGGCAGCGTAGCGCTGCTTGTGAATAGCGTCGTCCCGCTTAGGACTCGGTTTCGGCTTATCAGTAGGACATCGGCAAAGGTTTCTGTTTGTGGAAAAAAGACCAGAGGACTACTGGTCAATTCAAAGTCAAAGCCACCAGGCTCTGGGATTAAATTGGCAAAGACTGTGCCATCCGCTATCTGCACTTGGCTGTTCACTCGCGTGCCAACACCCGTCTCAAAGCTGTAACTTGCCTCTAAGCCTTTTACAGGCCAGATTGACAACTGCCCCGCGCCCTGGGCTGTTCCTTCTACAAAAACCTCGCGCCATCCCTGGGCCTGCACTGAGGTTGTAACCGCACCGCTGATAGGCCAGCCTGTCAGGTCAAGTGGCAAGCGTCCTCTGGCGAGCCAGAGCGCCGCTTCTCTTAAGTCCAGGTCACCGCTGAGCGTTCCTGACCACTGCGGCATCGTGACATCAACGCTGACATCAGCCTTAGCGTTGCCACCCAGAACCTCAGCCTGCAACTGCCCCGTGACCTTTGGATAGCTGTAGTTCACAGGGCCCTGGATGCCAGTGACCCGCTCACCCAGAAAGATCAGCTCACCCTCAGTAATGCTAGCATCGGCAGAAAAGAGACCATTTTGCCAGCGCACAACGCCGCTGGCCTGACCACCCTCCAGGCCATCCCACCAGTGGCGGGCAATGCGCACGTCAGCGTCGCTGACATTGGCTACCAGCTCAAAAGGATTTAGGCTGATGTGTCCCTGGGTACCGAGATTTCCCTCTGAGGTGTTGAGGGTGGTTGCGAACTGGATGCCGGAGGCATCCATACTGCTTTCAAAGTCAGCTAGACTGAAATTGGGGAGGGTGTAAGGCAGATCGTTGACCGCGATATCCAGTGCGCCAATACTGAGAGATCGCAGTTGAAACTGGATAGGAGATCGACCTGTGTTGCTGCCAGAGGTTAGTTCGCCAGTGCTGATGCTTCCCGTAATATCCCCCACAACGATATGGGCGGGAAATCTGCCTGTGAGCAGGGCCAAAGGATTATAGTTCAGCTCTAATGAATCGCTGGCCAGTGCCAGCCCTGGTCCGCTGATACTTAAGTCATGAAGCCCCAGTCGATGCCAGGGATTGCCGTGACTACCAGCAAACTCGAGCCTGTAACCTGAGGACTCGAGCGCCCCTTGCGCCACACTTAAAAGCGAATTGCGCCCCCAGGAAGTCATCGGCAAGATATAGGTGCAAGCCAGGCACAGCCCAAGGATGATGGCGATGGTCTGGCGTTTTTTCATAGATGGACAATCAACCTCTTATATGCTTGCTGCGTTAGCCAATCTGCTAACGGTGTAAGCTTAATGGTATGCGGATTTTTTGTGTACTGAAGCGAGCCAATACACATATTCAGGCTAAGATAGCACTCGATATATGAGAACGCAGGTGATAAGTGATGAACGAAGCTAAGAAACGCATCACAGTTCTGGTATCCGGAGAGGTGCAAGAGGTTGGCTATCGCGCCTTTGTGCAGCGCCATGCGCTCGACCTAGGCTTGGCAGGCTATGCCGAAAACCTGAGTGATGGTCGTGTGGAAGTGGTAGCTGAAGGAGTAGAGTCTGAGCTTAAGCACCTCTTGGTTTTGCTCCGGCGTGGGCCAGCCCACGCTGCTGTCAGCAATCTGGAGGTTGTCTGGGGTGAGGGAGGCAAGATGAGGTATTTTTATGCTTACTGAGCCGCCTGAAGCCCTGTCTTGGGCAGAACTGGCGGAAGTTCCCGGGGTTTTGGGGCAGATTGTTAGAGAGCGTCAGGCCGACTATGGTGCTGGCTTGCCAGATACGCCCCAGATAGAAGCCAAGGGAGGCTTTTACGAAGCTTTGGCACTTCCTGGCCTGTCTATAATTGCTGAGGTGAAGCGCTCGAGCCCGTCCCAAGGCATGATCGCAGCGCTTGAGCCTGTAGATGCTGCCCTGGCCTACCAGCGAGGAGGCGCAGCGGCTATAAGCGTCCTGACTGAGCCGAGACACTTTGGCGGTACTCTCAGCCATCTTGAAGAGGTTGCTGAGGTGCTGTCCTTGCCATTATTGCGCAAGGACTTTACAGTTCATCCGGTTCAGATCATCGAAGCACTAGCGGCTGGGGCAAGTGCAGTACTACTGATTGTTGCGGTGTTGCAGCGGGCAACTGCCAGCTATCTGGACTATGCTCACAGTCTAGGGCTCGAGGTACTGGTTGAGGTGCATGACCAGGCGGAGCTTGACATTGCTCTGGACAGCAATGCTCGTATCATCGGGGTAAATAACCGCAATCTGCAGACGCTCGAGATTGACCTGAACAACGCACCACGGCTCATTCAACGCGCCCGAGAGGCTGGCTTTCAGGGTCTGTTAGTGGCCGAATCCGGTTACCGCAGCCAAGCTGAGCTGATACCGCTTAAGGGCTTGGCAGATGCTGCTTTGGTAGGTACGAGTCTGGCGGGCAGTGGGGATCTCGAGCAGGCACTTCGAAATCTGAGGGTGTGATGCTATCTCTGTTATACAAGTCTAGTCCATGAGGCTAAAGGGGCGATGTAACGGTCATTGCCTTCACTTAGGCGGGCGTAGCCGAAGACAAGTCCTGGAGGTCGATAGGCCGACGTGGCAATCCTGCTAAAGACGCATGCGGGAAGTGTTTTTCAAATCTTTAAGCAATTTATCAGGCTCGGTATTACCGAGCTTACAGCAAGGTCCGCGTAAGAAGCCTATCAGCTTAAAGTTGCTAAAGGCAGTATACTCAGCAGGTGTCTATGATTCATTTCCACAGCTTTCCTAACAGTCTTACACTCGTGCATGAAGCGATGCCCTGGTTGCCATCGGTAAGCTTGTCCATACTTTTGCCAGTAGGTGCAGTGACCGATCCTAAAGGATTTGAAGGTAGTGCAGCAGTTCTTAGTGACTGGTTGCACCGTGGTGTCGGACCCTACAGCTCTCAGGAGTTTTCAGAAGCCCTGGATCAACTGGGTATCAGGTGGAGCAGCAATGCTGCCAAGGAGTTTACCTCTATCTCGGCTTCCATGTTGAGTACCAGTCTGCCCGAAGCTTTGGAGCTTTTTGCTGACATGCTGCTGCGCCCAAGCTTGCTCGAGGCTGAGTTTAATAGCGCCAGAAGTCTGGCCGAACAGGAACTTGCCTCACTGGCTGATAATCCAAGCCAGCAACTTTTTGATGAACTGTCCCGCAGCTATTTTGCCTCAGGACATCGCAATAGCAGCTATGGCAACAGCGCAGGTTTGCGTGCGCTCACCGCCACTGACCTGCGCCAGGATTTTGCACAGCGCGTTGCACCCAAAGGGATGATTGTGAGTGTGGCGGGCGGTTGCAACTGGTCAGAGCTCCGCGACCTGGTTGAAAGACTCTTTGCGGATTTTGCTGGTGAAGGTGTAGTGGTGCCCAAAGTTGAGTTGCAGGCTGCCAGACAGAAACACATGCAGCAGGATACGTCACAGGTGCAGATGGGTGTTGCCTACGCGGCTGTTGCGCCGGGAGAGTCTGGCTGGTATGAAAATGCTTTGGCGGTCAATGTGCTGAGTGGTGGCATGGCAGCACGGCTCTTTAGTGAGGTTCGCGAAAAGCGTGGTCTGGTCTATAGTGTTGCCGCAGTGAGTCGCGCCGTACGAGGTTTTGGCTATACGCTGGCCTATGCGGGTACAACGCCTGAACGTGCTGATGAGACGCTGGAAGTGCTGCTTGCTGAATTGCGCCGGCTAAAAGAAGGGGTGAGTGCAGAAGAACTAGGGCGCGCCCGTACTGGTGTGTTATCGCAACTGGTGATGCAGGGTGAATCCAGCGCTGCACGTGCTTCTGCCCTGGCCCGCGACTGCTATCTGTTGGGTCAGCCTCGCAGCATTGAACAGCTCAAGGAAAACCTTACATCAGTCAGTCTGAACGCCGTGAATCGGTATCTGTATGAGCACTATCAGCCCGAGTTTACTGTTCTTACGCTGGGGTCCAGACCTTTGGCCGAGGCGGTACTCTCATGACAAACCTTCGTTTTGATCAACATCAACTGGCCAATGGACTTAGCATTATTGGCGAATACAATGCGCGAGCCCAGAGTGTGGCAGCTGGGTATTTTGTCAACACTGGTTCACGAGATGAGACGGCGGAGCTGGCAGGTGTTTCGCACTTTCTCGAGCACATGATGTTTAAGGGAACTGCCCGACGCACAGCTGAAGACATTAACCGAGAGTTCGATGAGCTAGGAGCCAGCTACAACGCCTACACCAATGAAGAGCGGACTGTCTATTATGGCGCTGTTTTACCCGAGCGTCAGGCGCAGCTTCTGGATTTACTTACTGACATGATGCGTCCTGCATTGCAGCCCCAGGACTTTGATATTGAAAAACGGGTCATCCTGGAAGAAATCGCTATGTATGATGACAGACCCAACTTTAAGGTCTTTGACTTTGGTACTCAGATGTTTTTTCAAGGACATCCGCTGGGAAACTCGGTCTTGGGTAGTCGAGACAGCATTCAGGCGCTCACTCAGGAGCAGATGCAGCAGTACTTTCAGTCTCGCTACGCACCTAACAATATGCTGGTGAGTATAGCTGGGCGCTATGACTGGCAGGCAGTCATTCAGCAGCTTGAAGAGGCCACCTCTGAATGGTTGCCCCAGGAAACACAGCGGCGCTACCCAGACCTGAACACCAACACAGGACGTCAATTGAAGCTTGATGCCAAACTCAAGCGTGCGCACGTGGCTATCTTTACACCGGGTGTCAGTGCACAAGATAGCTTGCGCTATGCAGCGGCACTTATTGCCACCTGCCTGGGTGATACCAGTGGCAGCCGACTTTATTGGGCTCTGGTGGATAAGGGACTCGCAGATGCTGCGAGTCTCAGTCATGACACCTGTGATAAGGCTGGTATGTTTGTGGGCTATTTGTCCGCAGACGCGCTTCAGCTTGAAGCAGTGTTAGAAATATTTCTGGCTGAACTGCACAAGGTAGAAGATCAGGGTCTAAGAGTTCAGGAATGGGAGCGAGCGCAGCGCAAACTGGCAACAGCACTGACGCTTAGAGCAGAAACTCCCTTTGGTCGTTTGATGTCCCTGGGCGTGGATTATCTCTATACCCAAGGCTACCAGACTGTACAGGACATGGTAGATGCTGTCTTGCAGACCAGCCTGGATGATGGCGGGCGTCTTTTGGAGCAACGACCTTTCTCCCGTGCCTATGCGGCTGTCTTGCTACCAGAGATCATGCCAGAGACCACGCCGGAAACAACTGCTTATCCCAGTTCCGGATAAATTGTTGGCTTTATCCCAATGACCTATCCCGAGCAGAGCGTTAGGAAGCGAGGAACTGCTTTTCAAATCCACAATCAATTGATTGGGTTCCGTACTAAGTATTGACATGAGTGAGCGTACCAAGATGTTGGCGGTGTCATGATTTTCACAGCCTTTTCATCTGTTTGGCTAAGTAGACTGTTAGGTCAGTGGCTGGTCAAGGCTTTGACCCGGGTAGCACAGCCGTCAGGGTAACTAGGGTGGTAAATGAGAGATAATGCTATGGACAAGGTATCTCGAGCAGAGCGAGTAGGAAGCGGGGAAGTGTTTTTCGAATCTTTAACCAATTTATCAGACTTGGTATTAGGTGGCAAAAGTGCGTTATTGCGTAGTTGTGCTTATCTGTCAGTCATGCTTCTTATTCTGCATGTCTGCCTGATAGCTCAGGCGCAATCCTTCGCCGCCCTTACCGTAAGCCCAACTGGAACGCAGGTTTTTGATATCTCGACCGGGATTACTACCTTGCCGGAGGGGGGAACCATCCTTGATAAGGAGGCGAATCTGCGTCTTGTGGCAGCCAGCATTCGCTATGCTGAAGGGGGGTTTATCCAGGCAAGTCAAGTTACCGTAGAGGGACGTTTTGGCAATCTTCAGGCCGAAGACCTGTATGTTGACATTACCGCTCAAACCATTCAGGCTACAGGTTCGCTCAGTCTGGCGTATCAGGCTTTAGATCTGACAGGCGAAAGACTTACTATATACATTCAGGCTGATGTGATGGTACTCGAGGCAGCAGTCTCTGGGCAGCCGCAGTTTACAGGGCAGATGCTGATTGTGCAGCTCGAGCGTCAGCAAGCATTTCTGGTCGCCCCTTACAGTTTTCAGGATGGTCTGGTAACCTTGCGGCAAAGCAGCGCTGGTCAGCTCCTGCAACTCAGTCAGCAAGAGGTGCAGGGCAGCGTGCGCTATGCGGCATCAACCACCATACAGGGTGATTTGCTGGCTGAACTTTTAGCCTATTTGCCTGAAGAATGAAGGGCGTTTTGGCAGCATGGCAGGTTACCACAGAGCGTGCTAGACTGGCAGACTGTGGATCCACATCTCAGGATTCCTTTTTAAGCTTAGCTTTGTGAAAGCCTGTGAATTGGTGAACTGTTACGTCTTTAAATTGCGTCCCGCTTGGTTTATCAGGCATTTTGTTTCTGATGATGCACTTTGTTTGGCGAAAAACGGGGTTTTGGGTGGAGTCTTGTTTGAACTGTCAGGTAGCTCTAGAACCATTTTTCAGTACTCTAAGGTTCTTTGGAAATACTTTTACTTGATTGTGGGGCTAATGGCTTGCTCCTTTGTCTTTGCCTGTGACGAAGGTGATTTGCAGATTGAGATTGAAGGTTTTGGCGTTCTGAGTTTTATCAATCTGGACTCGAGCCCCCAGGATGGTGTCCTGCTGCTATCTGGTGGGGTCTGTGTTGCTGGGGTATCTGGGTGGCAAATCGGGACAGAAAGCCTCAGGGTTGAACTTCAGGATTTTGCGGTCATAGACGAGGACTTTGCGATAACCTCTGACGCTGTGGTTGTCATGATTGAAGGCTGGCAGCTTGAAGCTTCAGCGATGTACGCTTCTTTGGATCAGTTGCTTTTAGAAAATCTGACGTTTCACGGTGGTGGGGTATCTGGGAGTGCCAGGAGCGCGCGCTACCAGGTGAGTAGTGGTCTGCTTACCTTGCAGGAGGCCCAGGTGGTGGGGCGCAACCTGAATATTCAAGGTCAGGAAGTAATTTTAGAGAGTGACAATTTGCGGTTTTTACAGGCCGCTGTAACCACCTGCAACTGTGAAAATGGCCCCTTTTATCTGGTACGTGGTGAGGAATTTAGGTTTAACCTGCTGAATCAGCGTTTGGAGGTCAAAGCGGGGGTTTTGGAGCTTGCTGGACTCAGTTTCGAGCTGGGTGACACGGAACTGAGTGAAGAAAGTCTAGCTGAATTCAGTGTTCCCCTAACGATTGAATACCGTCCTGCGGATCCTGCCTCTGGTGTAGAGGGAACAGGTTTGGGTGTGCGGATTCCCAGGTTGGCGGCAGCCGAAAACCTGTCTTTTGAGCTGGCTTTGTTAGGGCTCGATGTTGACTTTCCTCTAAGAACTGTAGTCCTGCTTAAGTATGATGATGGTGATCGGCAGTTTACTATTGGTAGCGCGGCATTGGGGCCTCAGGCAGATATCAGCATTCGTCAAGAACTCTCAAGCACCACCAGCTTACGCTTCGGCATGCAGAACCGTCATTGGGCTAGTCAGGACTTTTTGCATGAGGGCTTTTTGCAGCTTGATACCAGTCACAGTTTCAGGCTGTCACAACACCGCCTTACGGTATCTGCGCAACTACTCACCGCCATTTCAAGTCAGACGTTTAATCGTTTGGAAGTGTTGGGTTCGCGTATCGGCACACTGGGGGTTTTGAGCTATCAAGCACCTACAAACTCTTTGGGCAGATTTACAGCATCAATCAGTGGTCGCTTAAGCTATTATCCACAGCAGGACACCTGGCAGTATGGCTTGCGCTTGCAGCCGCGCTGGCGGCACAATGTGGGGCCACTCGAGCTGGATGTGACTTACTTGCAGGAGTGGACCAACAGCGCCTCGCCCTTCTCACTGCGTCTTGACAGACTCGAGCCCCGCTCAGAGTTGAGTCTGGTGACACGTTTGGCAGCCGAGCTTTCACCGTCTTGGGTAGCTGAGCTGGGTTTGAACAGTGTGATTGATTTTTTACCACTGGCTAGGGGCGCGGTACCCCTGACTAAGCGCTTTCGTGTTGACGCCTCCTTGCTTTATCGCCATAGTGAGCTGGAACTAAAAATCCTTGTGCTCGCAGACCTGGCTGATACCATCAACGGCAACAGCTCAGGTAAATCTTTTGTTGAGACAGGCTTTGATATTGTGGGATCAAACTGGGAAACGGGTTTAAGGTTGCGTTTGCAGCCTGGTGCAACTGACTACCTGCAAAAGCTGGAACTGCGCCTGTCGTTTCCGCTGGATTATCCTGGCTACCAGCTAAAGCCTTTTCTTGCGCTTGACTTTGTGCCCACGCTTGGGGCAAGAGACTGGCCGCGCCTATCCGGGCATGGGCTCGAGCTTAGCCTGTATACTTGTTGTGGTACGTTTATCGTGGCGTATAGGCAGGTAGATAATCGCTTTAATACCTCTCTGTCAATTCGCTTTGATGATCTAGAATAATCCAATGCCGATTTCGCCAATATTCTTGCTGGATACAAGCATAGGTATGCGAGTGGCATGAGATGAGTCAGGGGCTAGTGTTCTCGGACGTGGAGAAATTGCAGATGTACATGGCTAGCTGGGTTCCTGGCAGGACCCCAAAGCGATCAGAGCAGGGCGAATATGAATGAGGAGACCTGTGTATTCTGCAGACTGAGGTTGGAGATAATTAATGTGGACGAAGCTTGATCGTTATTTTCTAAAAGAAGCTATTCCGGCGCTGTGTTTTGGTCTGCTAATCTACAGTGGGCTTGCGGTCATCAGTGTGACCCTGCCTCGGCTTCAGTGGATTGTAGGTACGCCACTGGCGGGTTTGTCATATTGGTTAATATTGCAGCTGCCTCAAGCACTGGTACAAACGCTGCCCATAGCGCTTGTGTTATCGGTGTTACTGGCGTTCGGTCGGTTGGCAACCAGCAATGAACTTCTGGCAATTCAGGCAGGTGGTATTTCAATTGGGCGAGGCGCCCGAATCTTTCTGATGCTTGGCCTGCTACTTGTTTCTGTTGCCTTAGTCATGAATGAACGTGTATTACCCGCCACCAATGCCAAAGTGGGTAGTTTGTACTGGCAGCTGACCAGCGGTGGCAGCTCGGGTTTGTGGCGGCTGGCAGCGCAAAACATTCCTCTGGATGGCTATACGCTGCACTTTGAGCAGGCTGATCGGGGCAGTGATGACCTTATCAATGTGCGCCTCGAGTCCTGGCAAGACAAGGAACTCACAGTCCTTTTCGCTGATAGAGGAAGATTTACCGAAGGGGGACTTGAACTCAGTGCTTATCAGATAACAACCATCGATTTGGCAGCTTTGCGCCAGGAGGGCCTTACGGCAGAAGAGCTTTTAACTCAGGTGCTCAGGCGCTTCTCACTGGCCCCGCAGCCAGAGCAAACCCTGCTGATCACTACCTCCTCGAGCATGGATGAGCTGATTACCCGCTTTAGTGGTGGCGGCTTTGAGGATAGTCGCTCGATACGGGAAGCCTATCTGGACGCTCAGGATTTGCAACTGAGTGAGCGTGAGCGGCGCCTGGCAGCAGTGCTTTTTCACCGCAAACTGGCTGAGCCCTTTGCTAATCTTAGCCTGCTACTAATTGCCTTGCCGCTTAGCCTGCTCTACGCTGCCAGTCGCAGTGTCGCCTTTGGTTTGTCACTGGTGGTTACTCTGGCATGGTATGTGCTTTTTACCATCGGTCAACTTTTTGCGCAGGCAGGTGTTGTACCAGTTTGGCTGGGTGTCTGGTTGGCACATGGGGTTTTGGGTAGCCTGGGACTCTATTTGCTCCTGGTGAGGGTTCGTTTGCGCTGAGCAGGCTCGAGCACGTAGCAAACATCTCTTTTTGCCTTTGCCAAAGTGCTACACTATAAAGCCTGATATGATGGTGTTTCCTGCACAGCTCAAGGCCAAAACACAGTACCTGACTGAAGAGGACAAACAGCGTTTGTGTCAAGCCTATCATTTTGCTGTTGAGGCGCATGCAGGAATGACCCGCCGCTCGGGTGAGCCCTTTATCAGCCATCCGGTTGCCGTCACTGAGATTCTTGCTGATCTTCACCTGGATACCGACGCGCTGATTGCGGGTTTGTTGCATGATACTGTCGAGGATACGCCCCTTACCTTTGCAGATATTGAGTCTCGGTTCGGTGCGGTTGTTCGGCGCATCGTGGAGGGCGAAACCAAAATCAGCAAGCTGGCCGTGCGCGTCTATGAGGACGAGCAGAGCGAAAACCTGCGGCAGATGCTCCTCGCGATGGTGGGGGACGTGCGGATTATTTTGGTCAAGCTTGCTGATCGCTTGCACAATATGCGAACCCTGGCCAGTATGCCAGCCCACAAGCAGCAGCGAATCTCCAGGGAAACCCTGGAGATTTTTGCACCGCTTGCTCACAGGCTTGGTATCAGCCACATCCAGAATGAGCTCGAGGATATCAGTTTTGCTTATCTTGAGCCTGAACGTGCCGCCAGCCTGCAGCGTCAGGTCAAAATGCACCATGTTGAACGCGAAGCTTACGTCAAGCAGTCCATCGATTTGCTAAGAGAGCGTTTAATCCAGGAGGACCTCTGCTTTGAGGTCTATGGGCGTACCAAGCATTTGTATAGCATTCACCGCAAGATGATTCGCGACAGTAAGGGACTCGATCAGATCTTCGACCTGATGGCGATTCGCGCCATTCTGGAACCCTCAGCGCAGTCAGAGATGAGCGCTGAGGATGAGGAAAAATCGGTCTGTTATCGCGCCTTGGGTATCGTTCATAGCCTCTGGACGCCTATACCGGGTCGCTTCAAGGACTATGTGGCGGTGCCTAAACCCAATGGTTACCAGTCCTTGCATACCACGGTGATTGGTCTGCGGGGTCAACCCATCGAGGTTCAATTGCGCACCCGGCGTATGCATGAAGTTGCCGAGTATGGTGTAGCTGCACACTGGGCCTACAAGGCAGGTCTCGAGGATACTAGGGAAGTTGAAAAACGTCTTGGCTGGATGAAGCAGTTGCTCGAGTTTAACGATGTAAGTGACAGCGCTGGTGCCTTTGTTGAAACTGTTAAAACAGACATCTTGTCCGAGCGCGTACTGGTCTTTACCCCGGCTGGTGATGTGATGAATCTTCCCAGGGGCAGCACGCCCATCGACTTTGCTTACCAGGTGCATACCGAGGTCGGACATCGCTGTATTGGTGCCAGGGTCAATGGTGATATTGTGCCACTTAATTATCAGCTTAGAACAGGTGACAGGGTCGAGGTGCTGACCAACCGCAGTGCGCGCTATGGCCCCAGTACTGACTGGCTTAGTCTGGCAGTGACCCGCTCTGCCAAGCAGAAGATACGCCACTACTTCAGGCAGCAAGAACGACAAGAACAGCTCGAGTCCGGCAAGCGAACGCTCGAGCGCGCTCTAAGGCGCAAGCATTTACCCCTGACTCAGCTCACCACCAAAGCCAGGTTGGAAGAAGCCACGCGCATCCTTTTGAACAGTGACGCTGTTGATGACCTTTATCTGGCACTTAGCAGCAGGCGTCTGAGTAGTCGGCAGGTTATCGAGCTACTGTCACCCTCCTCAAAGCCCACTAAAACGCGTGAGGTGAAGCCTCCTGTAATGCGGGGTATCGGCGGTATTTTTGTGGATGGGCTCGACGCCCCAGCAAATCTGGCGAGATGCTGTTCGCCAGTCAGGGGTGACGATGTTTTAGGTTATATTACCCGTGGTCGCGGTGTTACGGTTCACCGTGTGGACTGCCCTAATGTCAAACATCTGCTCTTAAGTCAGAAGGAGCGTTTTGTCAAAGTTACCTGGGAGGCGCCAGGTGATGAGGTGTTTCTGGTGGACTTTGAAGTGGTGGGAATTGACCGCCCCGGGCTTTTGAAGGATGTGCTGGATGTGATTGCTTCAATGAACAAGTCAGCCTCGAGGGTGAGCGCTGATGTTCAGAATAGTAGTTCGGCGCGGATACATTTCAGGGTGGATGTGCGTGACCAGAATGAGATCACCTATATTAAGGATAATGTTGCTCGCATCAGTGATGTTACAAGTGTGTACCGCGCCAGGCCAGGTTTGAAAGCATAATCCTGAACCTGCTAGCATGGTGCTATGTCATTCTTAAGCCAAATTGCTGTAACTGAAGCGATTCGTGTCATACAAAGCCACGCCCGACCTATGCCTAGCCAACACCTACCTTTAGCAGAAGCTTATGGTAGGGTTCTGGCGGAGGAGTTGGCCAGCAAGGTGAGTCACCCAAGCTTGGCAAACTCAGCACTGGACGGTTTTGCCTGTCATGTTGCTGATACCCTGACGGCAAGCCCGGAAAATCCGGTGCGCCTGACAGTCGTTGGTGATGTGCCGGCTGGTTCTATCTATAAGGCTAAGGTAGCTCGGGGCGAAGCGGTAAGTATTTATACTGGCGCTCCGATGGTGGTTGGACTTGACGGCATTATTCGTGTTGAGGATACAGAGCGCGATGGTGATGAGGTTTTGCTGCGGCAACCCGCCAGCTCCAATGATATTCGGCCAGCTGGGCAGGATTTTAAACGGGGAGACGTGCTTTTGCGAGCTGGTGATGTTCTTGGTGCAGCTGCCGTAGGTATTGCTGCCTCAATGGGTTACGCGGCTGTGGATGTCAGGCGGCAGCCGCGAATTGGTATTTTGGCAACGGGTGATGAGGTAGTGGAGCCAGGCGAAGCCATTCGTGATGGTCAGGTCTATAACTCCAACGTCTATTCGGTGGCTGCTCTGCTGCGGGCTGCGGGTGCTTTGCCAGTGATGTTTCCCCGTATCAAAGATGACCCCGAGGCCTTGCGCAGCGCTTTTGCTGCCGTAGGTCCCCTTGATTTGCTGCTGACCTCGGGTGGTGTGTCGATGGGAAAGTATGACTTTGTTCGTGATCTGTTATTTGATGAAGGTGAGGTTTACTTCTGGAAGGTGGCGCAAAAACCAGCAGGGCCCGTCCTGTTCGGACGCTGGCAAACTGTACCAGTACTGGGATTGCCAGGGAATCCCGTCTCCAGTATGATCGCTTTTCTGATTCTGGGTTGGCCTTTTGTACACAGTGCACTTGGCCGCACAGATAACATCCCTTATCAGCAGCGTTGGCAGGTCATTGCCGAGACAGCTATCAAGGGTGCAGGTTTTAAGGAAGGTTTTAGCAGAGTCCGTTTAAGGCAAGAGGGCACGGTTTTTATGGCAAGTTCTACTGGCAACCAAAGCTCTGGAGTGCTGAGCTCGATGTTGCATGCCGATGCACTCGCTATCGTGCCTCCCCACACTTCATACCAGCCAGGCGACGTGCTCGAGGTCATTCCGCTCTACCCTTTCTTGCCCATGAACGCAGCAATGGCTAATGAGGCATAAAGCTAATAGCCGCTAACGGTTGACAGTTGGCTTGAAACAGCAATAGGCAATGAGTATATTCCCTATTCCCCTTGGCTTCTGCTTTTCGCTTAAGTGCCCGATTTTGGTAAATCACCACCATTGTTATACCAGTTCCGGATAAATCGTTGAGTTTATCCCAACGGTTTATCCCGAGCAGAGCGTTAGGAAGCGAGGAAGTGCTTCACTGAGAAGGTCAGATAGCCTTTCACAGGATGGGCGCTGCTGGGTTTTGGTTTGACTCAGAATTGATGATTTTCCATCACGCTTCTAACCTGAAATAGAGTATACTTTAGTTAAGTATTGAAGACGTCATGGCTTGCCTGGGATACTAATCCAGCAGGAAGGAAGGGTCTTTTATGGATGTACGAGTTGTGCTGAGTTCGGACGAGATTATTCGGGGTCTCAACCATTACAAATCGATTGCCAAACAGGATATTGTGCGATCATCGGAAAGTGACAATCCTGAGTTTCTCCGTTTGCACGCTGAGGTGCGTCGTGAGGTGTATGCGCAGCTTGCAGAATGGGCGGAGCAACTAAGTCCAGCTCAGGTTGTGCAGCAAGCACTGGACGAATATCAAAAACTGCCCTTTGTCAGCGGTACTGCCGCTGATTCCCATGTTGATATTAAAGCCAAAGAGAATGCTCTCGAGAACTTTTTTCTGATGATTGGACTCGAGCCAAAAGCTCGGCGCGAAGCGCGCTCTAATCGCCCTCCGCTGCAAAACTTGCCCTTAGCGAACTGAAGGTCTATACCTGCTAGAACTACGAGGCTGGAAAGACAGACATTGGCCTGTCAGTCAACATGTTAAAGTTAGTAGCGAATGCTGGCTTTGCCGCTGCTTTACCAGGGTTTCAATTCTGTGACTGGCAGCGATTAGGAGAAATATGGTTTTATTTGTTGCCGAACACAGCGGCGGAAAACTCAGAAAATCCGCTCTCGAGTTAGCGTATGCCGCTATGGAGCTTGCTGGTAAGCTAAACACAACAACCTGCGGTCTGATTATTGGGGCAGATACTGATGCTGCAGCACAGGAACTGGCCGCCTATACCCCCAAAGTTGTTGCCATATCTGGTCCTGAACTGGCTGATAGTCGAGCTGAGCCGTATACTACAGTCATTACCGACCTTGCCCAGGCACATGACGCTAAAGCGCTACTGGTCAGTGCTTCACGATCGGGTTTGTCCTACAGTCCGCGTGTTGCTTTGCGGCTCGACGCACCACTGCTTGAGGACGTCATTGCCCTGGAAGTTGAGGGTGGTCAGGTTGCTGCCAAACGCTTCAGTTACCTTGCCAGGGTCACTGAGACAGTTAAGGCGCTGAGCCTGCCTGTGGTGATCAGTGTGAAACCGAACATCTTTCCAGTAGCTGAGGCAACTGCCACTGGTGAAGTGACAAAGCAGCCTGCCTCACTTCGTGATTTGGATACTCGGGTGATAGTTGGTGAAAAAGCTGCTGCCAAAACCGGCCGGGTAGCGCTTGAAGAAGCCAATATCGTTGTTTCTGGGGGGCGCGGGGTGGGTAGCCCCGAGGGTTTCATTGGGCTGGTCGAGCCACTGGCTGACAGCCTGAATGCTGGAGTCGGCGCCACACGTGCAGTGGTAGATGCGGGCTGGCGTCCGTATAGTGAGCAGATTGGTCAGACGGGTAAAACAGTTGCTCCCAAGCTGTATATTGCTTTGGGTGTTTCGGGTGCAGTTCAGCACTTAAGCGGCATGAACCGTTCGAAGGTGATCGTGGCTGTCAACAAGGATGCTGATGCACCCATTTTCAAAGTGGCTGATTACGGTATCGTTGGAGATCTTCAGGCAGTTGCCCCAGAATTACAAAAAGCCCTGAATCAATCCTGATGCAGATTGTTCGAGCCGACTTGGCATGTTTGGAAGAACTGACTTTGCTGTTTGATGCCTACCGTCAGTTTTACCAACAGGCTTCAGACCTGCTTGCTGCCAGGGATTATCTCGAGCAGCGCCTGATGTACCAAGAGGCTGTCGTCTTCATGGCAAAAAATGAGCAGCAAGCTTATGGCTTTACCCTCTTGTACCATCACTGGTCAAGCGTTGCCATGGGACATGTCTGGCTGCTCAATGACCTTTATGTCAAGCCCGAAGCAAGGCGACAGGGAATTGCTGAGGCTCTGATGCAAGAAGCTGTTGACTTTGCCCGTTTGGATAGGGCGAAACGTATATGGCTGCGCACGGCAGTTGACAATACGACAGCTCAGGCACTATACGAAAAAATGGGCTTCGTGCGCGACGAAACTTTCTACCGTTATGACCTTATCCTGTAAATGCTACCTACTATCTTTGTTCAGCGTATGCGTGGATTGCTGGCAGATGAAGCAGATACCTTTCTCGGAGCATTAGCGCAAGAGCCTGTCATAGGTTTGCGGGTCAACAGTCTGAAAATAACCCCTGAGGTGTTTCGGGCATTGCTGGGTGTACCACTAGAGTCTGTCCCGTGGTGTCCTAGTGGTTTTGTTATTGCGACGTCCCCAGGTGGCAAGCATCCCTATCACGCAGCGGGACTGTATTATCTGCAGGAGCCTTCCGCTATGGCAGTTGCGGAGGTACTGGATCCACAACCTGGCGAGTGGGTGCTGGATCTGGCAGCAGCACCCGGGGGCAAGGCTACACATATCGCCAGTTTGATGCAAGATCAGGGTTTGCTGGTTGCTAATGAATTTGATGGTAAACGCTCTAAGGCCTTGCTGCAAAACCTCGAGCGCTGGGGGGTACAAAACACTATCGTGACTAACGAGGATATTGCGCGCTTGGCGAATCACTGGGGCGCTATATTTGATCGCGTGTTGCTGGACGCTCCCTGTTCTGGCGAAGGCATGTTTCGCAAGTCAGATGAAGCTCTTTGTATGTGGTCTGAGGAAAATGTTCGGCACTGTGCGCTTAGACAGGAGCGCTTGCTGGCACAGGCGGCTAAGCTGGTTAAGCCTGGGGGTGTACTGGTCTACAGTACCTGCACTTTTGCGCCTGAAGAAAACGAAGCGGTTATCGCAAACTTCCTGGCGCAGTACCCAGACTACAGTCTCGAGTTGATTAACATTCCTGATGCCAGACCAGGGCAGGCGAGTTTCCTGCCGGCAACGCAGTCGGCAACGCAGTCGGCAATACAGTCGGCAATACAAAGGAATTCAGAGCAAGAGCTGCATAAAACAGTACGCTTGTGGCCCCATCTGCTCAAAGGTGAAGGACATTTTATTGCCAGGCTGAAGCGTAATGCGGTACAAGGGTGTCCGGTGAAACAGCATCAGTTTGCAGCAGTGCCCTCGCAGAGCAGATCTTTGTTTCAACAGTTTTTTAGTAAGCTGAAGATGTGTTCCTTGTCTGAACGCCGACTTGCAATGTTTCGAGACCAGCTTTACAGTGTTCCTGAAAAATGCCCTGACC
This sequence comes from uncultured bacterium, assembly GCA_964655595.1. Lineage (GTDB taxonomy): Bacteria > Deinococcota > Deinococci > Deinococcales > Trueperaceae > CAZZPQ01. The sequence continues at coordinate 1,598 of CAZZPQ010000023.1, read as the reverse complement.
TTGGTGCGCTTAGGATCTCACGCCCTGGATTATGGCTTGGCACCGTACGAAAAAATCGTTTTGAACCCTCACATAGCCTGGCTCTGGCAGTTTCGTCAGTCGGCCAGGATATACCTCACATCGACCTGTGCCTTGATGACCCTGATCTGTCACGCTACTTGCTGGGGGATATTCTTGAGCGATCCGGTGCAGACGGCTGGTTGCTGGTCACAGTACAGGGCTTTTCTTTGGGATGGGCAAAGCGAAGTCAGAATGTTGTCAAAAATGCCTATCCGAAGGGTCTGCGAATGCTACAGCGTTGACAATTGCCCTCTTGAAGTTTTTACCTTAGTATGGGGTATCATGGGGCAGATGACGGATTGTGCATTCCTTTTGTGTTTCCCTGAACGTACAGAGGAGCAAACCAATGAATAACAGTAAGGAGATGGCTGTGACAGGTAATCTGATCCACAATGTTCAGTCCCAGCTTGACTCTGAGGCACTTGAAACCCTTAGCAGGCTACTCGAAGCACCGATACCTCAAACCAGGCTCGGCGCAAGTACCGCTATTCCAGTCTTACTCAGTAGTATTACGCAGTTTGGTTCATCCAGCGGGCTCGAGCTCGTGACCGAAAGGCTTCAGAAAATTGACCCGAACAAGGTCAGCAATCTTGGTACAGCACTTTCGATTTTTGGTGAAAAACTCATTATGGGTGGCAGCAAAATGCTCGAGTTGCTTGTAGGAGACAGTGGGCCGATGACGAAAGCTATCGCTGAGTATTCAAATCTTGATGAGGTAGCAGCGTCCAGGCTTCTGAGTGCTTTTACCCCTATACTCATGGGTACGATCAGACGTGAGTTGGGAGAAAATGATCCAGTAACCATGCCGCAGGTTCAACAGTATTTAGCAAGTCAGGCTGATACCATTGCACGGGCATTGCCCCAGGTCTTTCTCGAGCATGCTAAGCGTGCAGGTTTAGAGCTGGTTCCGCTTGATGAAGTTTCAGCGGGCACGTCAGCATCTACGGCTTCGAAATTCGCTCAGGATGAAGAAAGTTTAGAGGCGGAATCGTCTAAGGTCACTGAGGATGATGTGCAGCCCATCGCAACGCTAGATATCGAGCGTCAGCCTGCTCGGATAGAGGATAGGTTGTCTGAGTCACAGGATAGACTGAGCGACAGTACTGATGATGAAATTTCTGATGAAGTGGCAGCAACGTTTGGACATCTTAAGCCCCTGCCAGAATCTGATACTCCAGCACCTGATACTACAGATACAACTCCAATATCGGCGGCTGAAGCCGCTCGTGCAAAACTGGCAACCATCACCAGGGTTGATAGCAATGGCACTACGCGTAATGGACGTAAAACGCCTGTCCCTGATAAGCCCAAAGAAGTCACAGTGAGAAGTTTAGATGAAATACCAGCCAAACCTTCCGCTTCACAATGGCTCTCAGACAACGCCTTGCAAGAGACATGGGTAGACCCTAAGGCTGAGGACGGCAGTGTATCCGGCTTTCACCTTTTTCCCTTTCGCAAGTATCTGCTAATTGCCTTAGGCGTGGCTCTGCTGCTGTATCTGCTGCTAGGCATATTGCGCTGGTAAAACCCAGTGGGCA
>CAZZPQ010000022.1:0-29915 GCA_964655595.1 uncultured bacterium | reverse complement strand
AAATAGACCACTTGCCTAAGTCCACTTGCCTGACGATAGCCATCGCCTTGATTGCTCAGTTGATACTTTCGCTAATACCAGTTCCGGATAAATCATTGGGTTTATCCCAATGATTTATCCCGAGCAGAGCGTTAGGAAGCGGGGAGGTGTTTTTCAAGTCTTTAAGCAATTTACTCGGGCTCGGTATAAGGAAATTAGTCATGGTTTACGTCACTAGCACAGGATTGCTTTAGGATAGCAATATGATAGTCATTGGTGCCGGACCCGCCGGGCTTGCTACCGCCTACTACCTAAAACAAAGAGGGCTCGAGTTTCAGGTACTCGAGCAAGACGAGGTGGGCTCGAGCTGGGCGCAGTTTTATGATGCGATGCATGTTCATAGCCACAAACGGCTTTCAGCCTTGCCTGGTTTAGCTATGCCAGCCAACTATCCTGCCTTTCCATCTGGCAAGCAGATGCTGGCGTATTTTCGCAACTATGCAGCGCACTTTAGCTTAGCCATTCAGACCCAGACACGGGTACTCAATGCGACCTATGAAGATACCTGGCAACTTCAGACCTCCCAAGGTTTACACCGTACCAAGACCCTCATCGTGGCAACGGGCATATTTCACCAAGCCCACTCCCCCAGATTTGCGGGTCAGGAGACGTTTTCAGGAACTGTCAGGCACTCGCGTGATTACCAAAATGCCAAAGCCTTTCAGGGACAGCGCGTACTGGTGGTTGGTGCTGGCAACAGCGCTGCGGACATTGTGGTGGAGTTGGTGGCTGAGGGCATTGAAACAGGTCTGGTGCTGCGCAGCGGCATCCTTATGTTGCCCTACCCGACTTTGCCACTGCGTGACCGCCTGGTCTACTGGCTCTTGCGTCACCTGCCGGCTGCTATGGTTAATCCAGTCCTGGCAGTGCGGCAGCGTGGCTTCCCCGAGTACGGTCTGCCACTGCCCGATAGACCACCTTTGGAGCGCTACCCAGTGATTGGTTTTGATCTTTTAGAAGCTGCCAAAAGCGCAAAGGTCAGCATTCACCCAGCGATAGTTGCCTTGAGTGAGGATACGGTGAAGTTTGTAGATGGTAAGGAGGCGCAGTATGACAGTATCATTCTGGCAACAGGCTTTCAGCCAAAGCTTGACTTTATCCAGCCTGCGCCTGCGCTGAATACCCAAGGTCAACTGCTGACACCATATCCGCCAGGCTTGCATGTAATTGGTTTTTACTACCCCAATAGCGAACCCTTTTTGTTAGCGATCAAGCGCGAGGCTAAGCGACTGGTGGCAAATTTGCAGTTATGAACGCACCGTGTCAATTTAGTTAACCTCGAGTCCGGTGGGACTTCTGTCACTTTCGGACTATAGCCGCTGTTCCCTAAACTTAGATAGTCATATCTAAGTATGGAGGAGGTTAACATGAATAAGGTTTATACACCCTCGAGCTGGTTGTTCATCTTGCTGATTGTCTTACTGACAGCGGCTTGTCAGCCGGGCAAAAACAGTGCTCAGCAAGTCCAGGCAGAAGTCATTACCGTTCAGCAAAGCAGCCAGGCACCCGTGCATCAGGCAGAAATGTTACAAGCGCAGGCAGCCGAGCTTGAAGCGGGGGAGAAGCTCTACACCACGCACTGTGCCGCCTGTCATCAGGCGAATGGTGCTGGCTTGCCTGGTGCTTTCCCGCCACTGGCAGCGAACAGTCGCGTCACGGACGACCCCAGTCGAAGCATTCAAGTGGTTCTGGGAGGCCTTCAGGGAGAACTCGAGGTTGACGGTGTCACTTACAACGCAGTTATGCCCGCCATGAGCTACCTGGCAGATGATCAGGTAGCAAGTATCCTGAGCTATATCTTTAACAGTTGGGACAATGCCGGAGGTGTAATCAGCGCTGAGGAGGTGGCGGCGGAACGAGAGGCGCTTGAGAATCCTGACCGTGCGGGTGGCGAGCGCCATCCTGGTGCAACCGAAGGGCAGATGGCCTATCAGGGTACACCGTCGCCCATTACCGGTGGCCAGCAGATTGTTACCCCGGGTGCACCAGATATCAGTACACTCGAGTTTGAGCGGGCGCAACTGGTGTACTTTGAGCGTTGTGCAGGCTGTCATGGCGTTTTGCGCAAGGGTGCAACGGGCAAACCCCTCACTCCGAACATCACTCAGGAAAAAGGCACAGAATACTTGCGGGCGCTTATCAATTTTGGTTCACCGGCAGGCATGCCCAACTGGGGTACCTCGGGTGAGCTGAGCGATGAGGATATCGATATCCTGGCGCGCTTCTTGCAACATGAGCCGCCTCAGCCGCCTGAGTTCGGTCTGGCCGAGATGCTGGCAACCTGGAATGTGATCGTGCCGCCCGAGGAGCGTCCTACGGAAAAACTCAATGATTACAACATCGACAACTTTTTCTCGGTCACCCTGCGTGACTCCGGTGAAATTGCCATTATTGACGGCGATACCAAGGAAATTATCAGCATTATGCCTACGGGCTACGCCGTGCACATATCGCGGGTTTCCAGCAGCGGGCGCTACATCTATACCATCGGCCGAGATGGCAAAATTGATATGATCGACCTGTATTTCGAAGAGCCAACCAAGGTCGCCGAAATCAAGATTGGCCTTGAGGCACGCTCTGTAGAAGCCTCGAGATACAAGGGTTTTGAGGATAAGATTGCTATTGCTGGCGCTTACTGGCCGCCTCAGTTTGTGCTGATGGATGGTCAGACGCTCGAGCCCTTAAAAATCGTCTCCACCCGTGGCATGACCGTCGATACTCAGGAATACCATCCTGAACCCCGCGTGGCAGCCATCGTTGGCTCACATAAACACCCTGAGTTTATCGTCAATGTCAAGGAAACCGGCAAAATCCTGCTGGTCAACTATGAAGACCTGCAAAACCTGCAAATCACTACCATCGACGCTGCTCGCTTCTTGCACGATGGTGGCTGGGACGTCAACCGACGCTACTTCCTGACCGCCGCCAATGAATCGGACAAGATTGCCATTGTCGATGCCCAGGAGCGCCGTCTGGTAGCGCTGGTGGATGTCGAGCGCATCCCACATCCGGGTCGTGGTGCAAACTTTGTCGATCCGGACTATGGTCCGGTATGGGTGACCAGCGCTCTGGGTAGTCCCAGCATCACCTTTATTGGTACGGACCCTGAAAACTATCCTGAGAACGCCTGGAAAGCCGTGCGTGTTCTGCAGGGAAGTGGTGGGGGTTCACTCTTTGTCAAGACGCACCCGAACTCGAGCAATCTCTGGGTGGATACCCCGCTGCATCCGGATACTGCCATTAGTCAGTCGATCACCGTCTTTGATATCAGTAACCCAGAAGCTGGTTACCAAACCCTGCCAATTGCCGAGTGGGCGGACTTGGGTCCTGGCCCCAAACGCGTCCTGCAACCCGAGTACAACATGTATGGGGACGAGGTGTGGTTCTCAGTCTGGAGCGGCATGGAAGAAGAGAGTGCCATTGTTATCGTGGATGATAAAACCCTGACGCTCAAACACGTCATCAAAGGCGAGCGCATCATCACACCGACCGGTAAGTTCAATATCTACAACACCTACAACGAGATTTACTAGCAGCTGACACCTGGGGCCAGCCCGCTATAAAGGGCTGGCCTTGTTATTTTGCTACTACCTCGAGCAAGCGATTCAAAACAATCTGCGCCTCAGCGTCACTTAGCGTCATCGGATTCAGCAAAATCCCGTTGCCTTCGGCTGGGGCCACTGCAATACAAGGCTCGCCGTCCCAAAGCGCCTGAATGACATTGTCTTTTGAGACATGTTCAAGCATCACCAGGGTTCTGGGGGCTGGTTGTCCGGCTTCGTTGGGATAGTCCCTGGTTGCCTTTATGCCCTTTATATCAGCAAGCCCCTCATTCCAGAGCTTCACGCGATCTTCAAAGGTCTGGGCGCGTGCCTCATGATCTAAAGCAAGATAGCGTTCCACGGCAGCCAGCAGGCCCATCATCTCCTCTTTGCCCACTTTCATCGGGCGACCGACCGCATGATTGGGCGCACCGTGCATACGGATAGCCTCGATTAAATCCTTGCGTCCCAGTATCAGCCCCGAAGCTTGTGGTCCAGCCAGGTCTTTCCCACCGCTAAAGATGGCTAAAGCTGCTCCCATGCTGGTAAAGTGCCAGAGGTTGCTCGCGGGTGGCAGTTGCGCCGCCGCATCGACAATGACAGGAACACCGTGCTGATTAGCAATGCTGATGACGTCCCCCAGCGCCAATTCACTAGGCTTATTCATCGCTCCCTGAAACCAAAAAATGGCCGCTGTTTTGTTACTTATGGCCTGAATCAGGTCATCTTTGCTGCTTCCCTGCTCGCTACCAATCTCTACGAGTGTTACGCCTGTTTCACGCACGGCGTAGTCGTAGCCATTGCGGTGTAAGCGTTGCACGATAACCTCGTTTTTTAAGCCCTCGAGCCGTGGAAACCTTTCGATCAGCGCAGCATCCTGACCTGCCACACAAGCGGCTGTGGCCAGTAGCAGTCCAGCGGCAGCGCCGGTGCATACATAGGCGGCTTCGTTGTGTGTCAGCTTGGCAAGGCGCAGGCCGACCTTGATTTGTAGGTCATGGAGGTCAATAAAGCAGCAAGCAGCTTCGTTCATGGCCTGAATCACTTCAGGAGACATCAGCGAGCCACCCAGTTTGGTCAGGGTGGCTGAAGCATTGATGACCGGGCGTACTCCCAGGGATGGGTAGTTCGTCATTGCTTAATGGTCCGCGCCTGCTCCCGAATGTGCCAGTAGGCTTCTGGCGCATCCTGCCACTGTGGCATGCTGCGTCCCTCGGGGTCATAGACAATCTCACCAGCGCGCAGAGTCATGGCGCAGCTTAGTTTTTTGTCGCCGGGCATTTTGGCATAACCGCAGTCAACAAAATGAAAGTCTCCTTGCTCGAGCCTTAAGAGTGCCACATCCGCTTCTGCCCCTACACTCAGATGTCCCAGTTCCGGGTGACCGATTTCTTGTGCAGGTGTTACGGTAGAGCGGTAAATCACTTCTTCTAAACTCATGCTGATATTCAGCATCTTGGACATGGTGGTGAGCATGTCCAGTACGACCCCATTGATATTGCCCACATGCAAATCGGTGCTGATGGAATTGGGGTGAAAGCCACCTTGCATGGCGGGCACGCCTTGCCGAAACCAAAAGCTACCAGCGCCATGTCCCAGGTCAAAGATAATCCCGCGTTCCTGATGCTCAAAGAGGTATTTTTGCGGTTTATTGCTTTCATCCAGGACCGGAAACTGCTGCGCAAAAACATGGGTGTGAATATCGCCTGGACGCATTTTGCTTAAGAGCTCGGGGTAAGGTCGTTCCGGACGCGGCCAGAAGTCCACCATCAGTGGTTTTTTGCAAAGCTCGGCTGCCTCGAGCCCTTTATCCACGCCTAACCAGGGTGTGTGCTCAGCGTCCCACTCCTGATATGTCCAGTAGTGCGCGGTCTTAATGCCCACGCAATACTCTGGATAAGCCAGTACAATCGAAGCCGCCAACTCGGGATCAAACTCCTTGGGGTCTTGTTCGAAGTCGCCCAGCATTCCCGAATTAACAATATTGATATAGGCAAAGATACGTGTTTTGGCCCGGTCAATCACCGTATTCTTGAAGTGTAAAAAGTGCTTGGCTCCAGCCGTACCCGTGTCGACCACAGTGGTAACGCCCGAGCGGAACATGTGGTGATCCGCTACTATGCTCAAACCCTCGGGTAAACCTTCAGGTGCGCGGCTATGGTAGACGTGAACGTGCATGTCGATCAGTCCAGGCGTGATGTAGAGTCCGCTGGCATCAATGACCTGGCTAGCTTCGGCGGGGTTTATATCAGCTGCAACTTTCGCGATGCGTTTATCCTTGATAGCGATATCCATTTTTTGATCGAGCTTGTTTTTTGGGTCAATGAGGTGACCGTTTTTGAGTAGTAAGTTGTAGGCTGGGCTTGCTGACATTGAGGCTCCTTTGGGTGGTGGGCTGGATTTATTGGTCATTGCCGATGAGTCATTTATACCAGTTGTGGATAAATCGTTGAGTTTATCCCGAGCAGGGCGAGCAGGAACCGAGGAACTGTTTTTCATATCTGTAATCTACAGGCTCCGTATTCAACTCAAGAACTGCCTTTCTGTAGCAAGGCTACGCCATAAAACTCATAGGAAGCTGCCTCGTCTGGGAAATCCACAACGTGCACGGTGAAACGGGCTGGTAGGCCATTCTCCGGGCAATGCTCCTTAAAAAACCCACGGTAGGCTTTGGCATAGGCAGCACGAACGCGCTCTTGCTCTTTGCGATAACCAGCGGGGTCAGCGAGGGGACTCGGTGACTTGGGTTGGGCACCAAAAGCATGAATCTCGATAAAGTCAACCTCGGCAATCGAAGAACAAATCCCAGCGTCAATCAGCCATTTTTCCCAGCACTTAAAGACCAGAGGAACCTCTATTTCTGGCTCCATGCTGGTTACCGTGTCAAGTTTTAGCACACTGGTCGCTGAGTAGCCGCCAGTCAGCCCTGAAAAGTAAATCTTCAGGTCGCCATCAGGTTGCATTTCAGTGACCATGCTCGAGAGCACGGGTTCATCGCCCTCGTAGAAATAGGTGATTTTTCCGCGTTTTTTGATATTAAAGGCCATTTGTCCTCCAGACTGGTGGTGTATTGGGGGGCGGCACTCAGGCCGATTGTGGTGCGTAGGCAATCATGTCAATTTCGATTAACAGACCCAAGCGTGCCAGTGGTGTACCTACTGTGGTGCGCGTTGGTGGTGATTCGGGAAAAACCTGACGATAGACCTCATTCATGGCAGCAAAGTAGTTGACATCGGTCAAGTAGACATTGACTTTTACCACGTCATCAAAGCTGGCCCCGGCCAGCGCCAGCGCAGCCTGGCAGTTCTTAAAGACCTGATGAGCCTGCTCGCTGACATTGCTTCCTACGATAGCGCCGCTGGCATCGGTGGGAACCTGACCGGAGATAAACACCATATCACCTGCGCGTACAGCAGGGGAGAGTGGTACGCTGGATGAAGCACCTGGATGGTTGAACGTTTGTCTGGGCATTTTCGTCCTTTCTATATAGGCTTCTTGCCAAAGTATCAACTGAGCAATCGTGAGAAGGGCAAACCTCGTTATCCCACTGGACTTTGGCAAGAGGTCCAATTTTGATTTCACCAGAATCATATCAGGGCGGGCTAAAAATGCGGTAGCATGGAGCAATGCTCGAGGCTATACCCACCTTTAGGCGTGCGCAACTATGGGGCTAAGCCTTGCGGCGGTGGCAGCTTTCCTGAAAAGTCACCTAGGCACTGAAGTGTCCCAGCTCACAGCGGTTGGCGCAGGTGCCTGGTCCAGTTGTTTTGCCTTTGAGTACCAGGCACAGGAGCTGGTTATCCGTTTTGGCCAGTACCCTGACGATTTTGCCAAAGATCAGCGGGCCCATAGCTATAGCAGCGCTGATCTGCCAGTTCCCGAGGTTTTAGATATTGGTGAGGCTTTGGCTGCTTACTTCGCCATTTCCACAAGGGTGCATGGTCAAGCACTCGAGCAGCTAAGTGCGGGGGCGTGGCTTGAAACTGTGCCTTCTCTGGTCTCTGTTATGGAAGCCCTGCGCCTGGCAGATATATCTGACACGGTAGGTTTTGGTGGCTGGTTAGCTGATGGTAAGGGTGCTTACGCGAGTTGGTCGGACTATCTTCTGGCGGTTAGTCGCGATGTGCCACAGCAGCGCACACATGGCTGGCGCGAACGATTGATGACTTGTGCTGAGGGGCAGCAGGCGTTTGACTGGGGCTATGCCTTGCTTGAACGCGTTGCTGCTGTGACTGCGCCCCGTTCACTGGTTCATGCAGATCTGATAAATCGCAATGTTCTGGTGGATAAAGGCAGTATCACGGGAGTCTTTGACTGGGGCTCAGCGCTTTATGGTGATCATCTTTATGACCTGGCCTGGCTCGAGTTCTGGGCACCCTGGCATCCGGAGCTGGACCCTGTTTATTTCAGGACAGCACTCGAGCGCTGCTGGCATGAAGCGGATTATCAAGCCAGCCATATGAAGCAGAGGCTACTGGCTTGTTACCTGCATATAGGACTCGATCATCTGGCTTACAACGCCTATCTGGGTCGCTGGGAGACCTTGCTGGCAACCGCCCTGCGCATGCGTTCACTGGCTGCTATAATCAGTGAATGAAAGCCAAAAAAGACTGGTTGAGCGAAGACTATCTAAGGGCAAGCCACAAGATGCCCGAGCGCAGCTATCCCTTTCGCACGCTGTCGGGCATACCTGTTGAACCGGTCTATACTGCTGAAGACCTGCAAGGTTTTGGTCCAGTCACAGAGCTGGCTTATCCTGGCGACTACCCTTACACTCGGGGCGTTCAGGCCAGCATGTATCGCGGCAAGCTCTGGACCATGCGGATGTTTGCTGGTTTTGGCACGGCTGAGCAGACAAATGAACGCTTTAAGAAACTGCTGGCTGCCGGGCAAGACGGTCTATCGGTCGCCTTTGATTTACCAAGCCTGATGGGCTATGACAGTGACCACCCGATGAGTCAGGGCGAGGTCGGTAAGTGTGGTGTGGCGGTGTCCAGCCTGGCGGACATGGAGCTGCTTTTTGACGGTATCGACCCACAAAGTATCACGACTTCGATGACCATTAACAGCCCTGCCAATGCCATCTGGGCTATGTACCTGGCCATGGCAGAGCGTAAGGGTGCTGACTTCAGTAAGCTGGGGGGCACGATTCAGAACGACATCTTAAAAGAGTTTATCGCGCAAAAGGAGTATATTTTTCCGCCAGCACCCAGTGTTAAACTGGTGATTGATACCTTTGAGTGGGGGCCAAGGCAGGTGCCGAAGTGGAACTTTATCTCGGTCTCGGGTTACCACATCCGTGAAGCAGGCTCGACCGCCGTGCAGGAACTGGCCTTTACCTTGGCAGATGGCCTTCACTACGTGAGAGAGGCCCTTAAGCGCGGTCTGGATATCGATGATTTTGCACCACGCATCAGCTTTTTCTTTAATCTGCACAATGATTTTTTTGAGGAGATTGCCAAGCTTCGTGCAGCTCGCCGCATCTGGGCAAGGCAGATGCGCGAGGTTTATGGCGCCAAAAACCCGCGCTCCTGGATGTTGCGCACCCATGCACAAACCGCAGGTGTATCGCTCTGTGCACAGCAGCCACAGGTCAATATTGCTCGAGTGGCAATTCAGGCCCTGGCTGGCGTGCTGGGCGGCACTAACAGCCTGCATACCGATGCCTATGACGAAGCCCTGGCCTTACCCACCGAAGAAGCGGCCACCATCGCACTCAGAACTCAGCAGGTCATTGCCTATGAAACAGGTGTGGCCAATACGGCTGATCCTCTGGCTGGTTCGTACTATCTCGAGTCCCTGACCAATGAGATGGAGCAGCAGTGCCTGACCTACTTTGAACAGATTGACGCTCTGGGTGGTGTCGAACAGGCGATTGACGCTGGCTTTTTTGCTCAGGAAATTGGAGAAGCCAGCTACCGAGAGCAGCGCGAGATTGACAGTGGTGAGCGTCTGGTTGTGGCTGTCAACGCTTTTGCTGGCGACTTCCCCGAAGTACCGATTCAACTGGTAGACGCAGAAGTGACTAGGGTCCAGCAGCAGCGCCTGAGCCGCGTGCGCGCCGAGCGCGACCCTGAGGGCGTCGCCGCTGCACTTGAGAAATTGCGTGACGCAGCGCGCAATAACCGTAACACCATGCCTGCTTTTATGGCCTGTGCCCATGCCTACTGCACGCTGGGTGAGCAGATGGATGTTCTGCGTGAGGTCTACGGAGTTTATCAGGAGCCAGCGTTCTTTTAGGCTCGAGTCTTGCGCAATAGCTATGCCAACTGTTCACCTGGACATGGTCTTGGGTCCGGGTGAGGGTCTCGGAAACTACTGGGTGCTCATGACCCAAAAATCAATCACGCGGTTTGTCTCGCGTGATTGGGGTGGCTGGTTTTAGTTGATTGAGCGTTGCGCGCTGTCCGTAAGGACGGCTGGTGCAGCCTGTAACTGGGCGGTCAGCACGAAAGTCACGATAGAGTCTATGGTACGAAACTGGTCAACCTCGAGCGTCTCATAAGAGACCTCAATGCCATAAGCCTGCTCGAGTTCCATAATCAGACTGACCAGTGCCAGTGAATCCAGTAAGCCACTGTCAATCAGGTCGATGTCCGCTGCAAAACTACTGCTGTTAATGACAGTTTTTACCAGATTGCAGATGTCAGGTTTTGTGGGTGATGGTGTCATGCATGGCTCCTCAAACCGCTGCAAATTCGGCAGCTAAAAAAATCCCTTTTAATTCCTTGAGTTCGTTTTCGGAGGTGGGAATATCAATAATGAAAACCTCAAAGCCCAGATCGGCATAGGCGCGAATCTCCTGCGTGACCTGCTGATAGCTGCCGACTAAGTACGGGCAGAAGGTCTGATAGTTCTGGAAGGGACCCAGCCAGTAGGGGTGTTCTTCAGGCACTGGCTTGGCGCTCAGTTCTGAAAGCTGCTGATGCCAGACTGAATCTGAAACCTTCATGGCCAGTTTGTGAGCGATTTGTCCTTTGCGGTCATCGGGGAAGCGCTCATGGGCAACTTCCCAGGCTTCCTGAGCGCTGGTACGGGCGACGATACCCAGGCGTACCCCAGGTGCAATTGGCTCAGTTTGCTTTTCTTCCTCATGAGCGGGTTTCGGATAGCGGATTGCCGCTGCACCAATGGCCCTTGAGGCAGCCATGCCTGCTTCAGATGAACCGGAAATCAAAATGCCTGGCATCAGCTCAGGCGGCAGTGTTGGCGTCATTTTCAGGTTTTTGACCTGGTAATACTTGCCATTAAAGGTAAAGGGCTCGCTGGACTCCAGAAGCCCTCGCAGAACCAGGCTGTACTCGGTGGTGCGCTCATAGCGGTCATCATGTTCGGTTTCGTCCCCGAGCGCAATAAGGTCATTTCTAAAGCCACCCGCCAGCATATTGAGGTAGACTTTGCGTCCATAGAGATAGGCAAAGGTTGCGATACGCTTGGCAACATAATAAGGGTGCATGTAAATCGGCTGAATAGCAATCAGTGGCGAGATATGCTCGGTATGCTCCATGATGACCTGCGCCACAGCCCAGTTGTCCACCAGACCATTATCGGTATAGACCAAAATGCCCTCACAGCCTGCTGCTTCGCTCCACTTGGCCACTTCGATGACCTTGTCCATGTAGAGCTCCTGAGGCCAGTCCTTGGATTGGGGACTAGTGGCGAACAGGCGAATGCGCTTGTTTTGAGGGTTGGTTGATAGTGTTTTAGACATTGTGCCTCCTTCAAAGAAGTATTCTTTGCAGTGTAGATGCTAGCCACAAAACTGCCATCGGTAATATTCCCACAGCCATTGTCAGAAAAAATCTGACAGAAGCCGCTGGTTTGCTTGATGTCCGAAAAAGCCTGACAGCGCTGTGGGAATATGTCGGATACTGCTTGTGTCAAGCTGTGCTAGGCTTACTTGATAATGGGGTCATTTCTGTGATGCAATGACTCATTATTCCTCCTGAACGCGCCTTTGCCCCTCCTGGCGCGTTCCTTTTTTGCGAGATTGATTGGGTGACTACAGCAAAACCTGCTGTAAGCCTTATTTTTCTTTCAAAGGGCCCAGGCATGTCCACTTCTCTTTGGTAGACCTCTTGCAAACGTCCAGATTGATAACGATTCTTATCGGGCTCGGTATTACGGTTAGCAAAGATTGCAGGCTCGCTTCTGGTAGATTGCTGGTATGTCTGCTTTAATGCAAAGATGAAACAACCGCTAATGATCAGGAGAATATTGCAGGAGGTTAGGCTATGACAAAAAAACTTGTAATCGCGGGGGCTAGTGGACTGATCGGTCAATACTTAAAGGCACTTTGCATTGGCAAGTATGACATCACTGTGCTGACAAGGCAGGCAGCGACTACGAGAGCGGATGGCATCAGGCAGGTACAGTGGCAACCTGAGGCGGCCAAAAATAATGACTCAGCAGCTTTAGAGCGTCTGAGCAAAGAACTCGAGCAAGCAACAGCTGTTATCAATCTGGCAGGCGCTTCAATTGCGGATGGACGGCTGGATAAAAGGCACAAGGCGCGGGTACTCAGTAGTCGCGTGGACAGTACCACGACCCTGGTTACAGCGCTCGAGCGCTGTAAGAACCCTCCTGCGACATTTTTTCAGGCATCGGCGGTTGGCTACTATGGTGACCGGGCCGCTGAGACGCTGGATGAGCTTGCCTCGGCGCAGGCAGGTAACTTCCTTTCCGAAGTCTGTGAGGCCTGGGAAGCGGCGGCTCGGCCAGCTACTAGCAAAACACGCCTTGTTGTGGGGCGTATTGGGGTGGTACTCGCTAAGGATGCTCCTGCCTGGCAAAAGCTGCTCTTGCCCATTAAACTCTTTGTAGGTGGACCCCTGGGCAGTGGTCAGCAGTGGTTTGCCTGGATTCACGCCCATGACCTTGCCAGAGCCATCCTGTACCTGCTTGAAAATTCTGAGGCGACGGGAGTATACAATCTGGTAGCCCCTGAACCTGTACAGCAGCAACAACTCACGCAGCGCGCCGCTAACAAACTAGGACGACCTGCTTTTGTTCCGGCCCCAGCTTTTGCCCTGCGGCTGGCACTAGGTGAGGTTGCTGACGCTCTGCTGCTCAGCAGCAGCAGAGCAGTCCCAGCCAGGCTTCAGGAAAGTGGTTTCAGCTTTACCTATCCGACGCTCGAGGCTGCCTTGGAGGAGTTGTTACCCGGTTAGCCCAGGTGTTTCCCCCTCTTACCTCCCAGTACCGCCTTACCCGAGAGCCTAAGCAGTACAAGACTTAGACTTGGCTTACACAGGGCTCGAGTCTTGCTTGAAAGCTCGAGTTTTACTTCACAATTCCCAAACGTTTTTCTTCCTCATAAAGCCTTTTTGTGACAAACGTCTTTAAGAGTGTTTGATAGGGCATGTTTTTGACTTTGGCTAAAGCCTCGAGCCGCGCTTTGGTATCCCGCTCGAGCTTGAGACTAATCTGCGTGGTGGGACGTGTCAGACGGCGCTTAATACCCTGGCTTAAATCGACATCTTTTGTCAGGCAATCAGATCACTATCTGCTGTTTAACGGCCTGGCTAAGGGCTCCCAGTTGAGAAACCGCTTGGCTTTACTCATATTCATGATTTTTTGTTCGTAGTCGCCACTGATCATGAAGGCTTGAAAACCCGCCTGAAGCTCGAGTGCTGCCAGCATCGCTCTGGCAACGTCCTGTGCTTCTGTGGCAATGGTTGTCGTACCTTCTTTCGTGTCTGCCAGCCACTTGTCACGGGCTGTCGGGTGACAGAGCCTTAGTGCGTTAATGTTCATCCCCCAGCGCCTGACCGCATTACGACAGACTTCCTCGCCCAGGTACTTGGTAAAGCCATACAGTTCTTTTTCATCGGGACTGAGGTCTTCATCTGGGAAATAGCGCTGCATCAGGTTGGCATAGACCGACATGCTGCTACAATACACTGCCTGCTGAATACCCTCTTGCGCTGCGGCTTTCAGCGTAAAGTGCAAGCCTTTCACATTAGCATCAAAACCAGAATCGGTTCCTGTCCAGCTGTCCCAGTCGATACTGCCCATTGCCAGGTAGATGAGAGCGTCCATACCTGTCATAGCTGCACACAGCGCTTCAGGGTCCGTCACACTGCCTTGGGCATACTCCAAGCCATCGTCCTGAGGTGGACGCAGGTCAAATACCCGCAGACTGTGCTGCTTTTGTAAATAGGGTATTGCCAGTGACGCCACCAGTCCGCTACCGCCAATTAAGACCAGATTCATAGCACTCCCTTATGCGTATTCGTTCAAGCCAGACCAGAGCCAATCAACCTTTTAAGGCACCGGTTGTCAGGCCACTTTGAATCTGCCGCTGAAAAATGATGTAAACAATCAGTGTGGGAATCATAATGATGGTTAGAGCTGCGAATAAAGCACTCCAGTCGTTTTCATAATATTGCTTAAATAACATAAACGCCAGACCTTGTGATAGAACATACTTGCGCTCGTCGCTGATTAACACCAGCGGCAAAATGTACTGGTCCCACATGCCCAGAAAGTTAAAGATTCCCATGCTGATCAGCCCAGGGGAGGCCAGAGGCAACATGACGCGGAAAAACACCTGAAACTCGTTGGCACCATCCAAAATAGCGGCTTCCTCGAGTTCGGTAGGCAATGTCTTAAAAAATCCCGTCAGAAAAAATATGGTGAACGGGAGTGAATAAGCCACATATACCAGAATCAGGCCAATGTGCGTGTCCAAAAGCCCCATTCTATTCACCAGCGCGAACAGGGGTACCAGTGCCAGAAAGACTGGAAACAACATACCGGATAAAAACAGATAAAAGAAAAAGCGGTTGCCCTTAAACTCAAAGCGGCCCAGCACGTAAGCGGCCATCGCCGAAATAAGCAGAGTGAGCAATAAAGCAGGAATCACCACAATAAGTGAGTTAAAGAAGTAATCACCAACATGTGCTTTGGTCCAGGCTCTGCTAAAGTTCTCCCATTGCAGGGCAGCTGGCAGCGACCAGGGGCTAAAGAAAAGCTCCTGGTCGGTTTTTAAGGAACTCATGAGCATCCACAGCATCGGCACCACCACGGCAGCTGCCCAGATGGCGAGTATCAGATGTGTGATGATAGTCGATAAGCGGGATTCCTGGCTGATCATGCTAAACTCCTAATACTCAATCGTTTCACGTTTGGTGAGATACAACAAACCAAATGACAGTATCAGAACCAAAATAAAATATGCCATGGCAATAGCGGTGGCATAGCCAAAGCGGCTGTGCAAAAAAGCTTCTTCGTAGAGCAGCGTTGCCAGCACATCGGTCGAGCGGTCAGGGCCTCCCTGGGTCATGGTGTAAGTCAGAGTGAACATGTTCATGGCACCAATCACGATAAACACCAGTGCCGAACGTGTTGTTTCCAGAAGCAGGGGAAGGGTGATTCGAAAAAAGATATCGGCCCTGTTAGCACCGTCCAGGGCGGCGGCCTCGTAAAACGATGTGGGAATAGACTGCATACCAGCCATAAAGATAACCATATAAAAACCAGCCGCCTGCCAAATCGTCACGGCAGCGATGGCCCACAGGGCAGTTGACGGGTCACCTAACCAGACTGGTGACGCCTCGATGCCCAGGGTCTTTAAGGTTCCGTTGAGAATACCGATCGTGGGATGATAGACAAAACTCCACAGGATGCCAATCGCCACAACCGGCATGACCTGGGGAAAGAAAAAGGTGACACGGTAAAAACTGCTGAAGCGCACCTTTTGGGTAATCATAAATGCCAGAAATAAGGCAAAACCCAGCGTAACCACAGGTAGGACGACCAGATAAATCCCGTTATTGCTGAGAGCGTTCCAGAACTTGTCATCATTCCACAGGCGCTGGAAGTTCTCGAGCCCCACAAAACGTGGCTCCCTGCGCAGGCCCCGCCAGTTGGTAAAGGCAATATACATGGCCTGCAGGTAGGGGTAGAGCACAAAGGTGCTGTAAAGCAGCACAGCCGGTGCTAAAAAGGGAATGATTAAGCGGTATTTGTTATAACGCATCAGTTAGCCTCCAGGGGTGGCTGGCCACCCCTGGAATCAGGAATCTTAGAGGCGCTCGTACTTAGGAATGTCTGGGTCTTTTTTGACGTCGTCAGCAACCTTTTGCACACGGTCGATAAACTGCTCGGCAGTAATGCGTCCGGTGAGCAAGGCGCCCATACTGTTCTTGGCTTCCTCGTTGATATCGGAGTACCAGGTGCTGAAAGAGGGACGCTCGAGAATATGCGTACCAGCGTTTTCGACGGCTGTGAGTGCCGAGCTCATTGCTGAGCTGAGATCAACGCCCTCAGCGCCACCAATCACTGGCATGATGGAGCCGACATTTTGTGCAAACCACTTGGCGCTCTCTTTAGAGAGAATGCAGCGCAGGAACTCCATGCCCGCAATGGGATTTTTACCATTTTCAAAGACCATATAGGGTTCGCCTGAGCTGGCATCGATCCAGTCAAACTTGTTGGGGTCATCTGCGGGTACCGGAGCAATCACCATGTCAAAACCGTCTGGGGTCACAGAGCGCATTTCATTTTCCAGCCAGGTGCCACAGGGAAGAAAGGCGGCCTTGTTCTGTAACCATTCGGCCTGCGCCTCGGTGTGGGTTAAGCCTTCGGTACCTGCCATAATGTAACCATTGTCATGGAGAGCTTTCATCTTGTTGAGGGCGTCCAGCATAGCCGGATGACGCCAGGCATCATCAGCAAGATTATCGACAGCCTTCCAGACTTCAACGCCTCCCTGTTTTTCGGCCAAGGGCTCGAGTAAGCCAAAAATCATGTACTGCGGGAACCTGCCCTGATAGGTCCAGGGGGCGATGCCGTCCGCTTTGATCGTTTCGCACAGGTTCATCATCTCATCCCAGGTGCGCGGGTAGACCCAGCCCTTTTCATTAAACAGGCTCTGACTATACCAGGCACCAAAGACCGTGAAGGCAATGTTGACATAGCGCTGTACACCGTCAAAAACACCTGATGCCTGTGAGCCAGGGAATAGCGTCTCGGCAAAGGTT
This sequence comes from uncultured bacterium, assembly GCA_964655595.1. Taxonomy (GTDB): domain Bacteria; phylum Deinococcota; class Deinococci; order Deinococcales; family Trueperaceae; genus CAZZPQ01. Next base: position 13,348 of record CAZZPQ010000022.1, on the reverse strand, counting down.
TTACCCGGGGTATCCAGGGCGGGTGCCGCCATCAGTGGCCCCAGGTCAGCGATTTCTCCTTCGGCTACCAGTGCCGCAGTATCAAGATTACCAGCACCACTGTTATCAATCACATCGGGTGGATTGCCAGCGATGATGCGTGGACGCAAGCGCTCGCCCACCCGCTGAATACCTTCGACGGACATCGTGCTACCTGGGTGCACCTTGGCAAAAATTTCATCGGCGGCGTACTCAATATATTCGTGACCGAAACCGCCACTGAAAAAGACACCCTCGGCTTGCGTATTGGCTGCCATGCCCAACGGATTAATGGCTTCGGGTGCAACCGTAAACGGCAGGTGGCCGTCAGCGAAGGCGCGCATCAAGGGATTGATTCCCAGATAACTGCCAGCAGCCATGGCCGAGGCAATTCTAATAAACTCTCTGCGACTTAGTTTGTTGTTTACCATAAAGATCCTTTCTCGGAAAAGTTAAAGCGACTCTGGTTTGATATACCGAATACCCTGAATCCCTAACCTCCTTTCCCAACTGCCTTTATCTTTAGACCACATATATACCACATGGTGTCAATTGGTTGCAATACGCACAATATGCTTCAACAACCCAATCTTTTTAACCCTTGTCGGACATGTTACTGACTGCTATACTACGGCTGGCAGTGACCGGGTTGTCGCTGGCTATGCCCGACAGAGAGCTCTGATGATAGGCTGAAAATCAGAGTCGCCAGCAAGCCAGTTGACCGTCACCCGCGAGCATGGAGAAGAAAGGCTGTAAAGCTGTTGGCCGTTAGCTAAAACCCAAATGCTAATAGCGAATGGCGGTTCAGCTTACTAGACCTCCCGGATGTCACCTCGTCAGTGTGATTCATGAAGTGCCCCTTTTGGGGAAGCGCGGTGGTACCGCGGGATGTGCCCATCTCGTCCGCAATGTGTTTGCGGGCGTTTTTGTTGTATAGGAGGCTGCCATGCGTGTCGAACCCTTTGAGAGTTGGAAGAAAAGTGAGAGTTTTACCTTTCGGGCTAGCTGGCTCAGTCAAAAGAACAAACGCCTTGGCTACGCTGAGCAACTAGCCCTAAGGTTCATGGCCAAAGGTGAGGAGCTGCCTGTCGTTTTGCAGATAGAGCTCGACCCTTCCGTGGGGCATAAGCGCGAGGACTGGCATAGGTACCTCACAATTGAAGCCTTTGTGATCTTGGATAGTTATGCCGAATTGACCGCCTACATTAAGACATTTTTTAAACGCAGTGATTTTGGACCTGGTGATTGGGAAATGCTTTTCATGGAAGAAGAGGCGCCTGTGCGTTTGAGCAAGTCCCAGCGAATTGGACTGTTAGACAAAAGCCTCAAGGCGCTCGCAAGCCATTCTTTTGAGTTTTCTGAGGAGCTGTGGCAATTGATTGAACCCTTTGGCGACTACGCGCTTGAACTTGGTGCGGAGCGTGCCTATTTTCGCCACTTTGTCGAAGGTGAGTTTAATGCGGAGGACAATCCGCTTCAAAGCCTGGTCGGCGAAAGTTGTAAGGTGGAAAGTCTTGCTTTCGACGCTGATAAGGATGAAAAAGCGACACTTCTGGCCGAGGGCGTGCTCGAGTTGAGCGGTAACACTGTTCGAATCGCCGACTGGCAACAGACCTTTGATGATCATGATGAAATCTTTGAGAGCGTTCCCTATCTTGAAGTAAATATTGCCTCGGAGTTGCTGCAAAGAAGTTTCTTTTTCTCTAATCTCAAACCAAGTGAGGACGACCAGTGAATGAGCTTACTAAACAGTATGATCCCTTTGCCATAGAAGCCAAGTGGGTTAAGCGATGGGTAGAGATGCCCTTTACTGCCGACCCCACCAGTGACAAACCCCCCTTTTGCATCGTCATTCCCCCTCCCAATGTTAATGGGAATCTTCACCTGGGGCACGCTTTTGATAACACTATTATCGACACGCTGATTCGTTTTAAGCGGATGCAGGGGTTTGAAGCGCTCTTTCAACCAGGGACAGACCACGCGGGTATTACAACGCAGGTGCAGGTGGAGCGGTCCTTAAAGCAAGAAGGTAAGAGCCGACATGACTTAGGGCGTGAGAAGTTTTTGGAGCGCATGTGGGCCTGGAAAGGTCAGTACGGTGGCATCATCATTGAGCAGTTGCAGCGCTTGGGGATTTCAGCAGATTGGACGCGTAACCGCTTTACGATGGATGAAGGCTTGTCTAAAGCAGTGCGCAAGCAGTTTGTTGAGCTGTATCACCGTGGACTCGTTTACCGAGGTGAGCGAATTGTGGACTGGGATCCCCAGAGCCAGACAACCCTGAGTGAACTCGAGGTCGACCGTGAAGAGAGACAAGGCAAACTCTACACATTAAGCTATGAGCTTGAAGATGGTACTGGTGCAATTCACATTGCGACTGTGCGCCCCGAAACGATTTTTGCTGATGTGGCGGTGGCAGTTCACCCGGATGACGCGCGCTATCAGGATTGGGTGGGCAAACAGGTGCGCATCCCACTGACAGATAGACTTATCCCAGTCATTACCGATGAAGCCGTTGAAATGGACTTTGGCACGGGTGCGCTTAAAATTACCCCAGCCCACGACCCCACTGACTTTGAAATTGGGGAGCGCCACAACCTGCCACGCCCTAGTGTGATTGACCTGGACGCCAAACTCAGCAGTGACCTGGTGCCAGCAGCCTTTCGGGGTATGGACCGCTTTGAAGCGCGTGTGGCGGTGGTGGACGCTTTAAGGTTGGCTGGTCACCTGAAGGCGACCCAGGATCATAGCATCGCCCTTGGCTTGTCACAAAGAACCAGGGAGCCTGTCGAGCCACTGTTGTCCACTCAGTGGTTTTTTAAGATGGCGGAAGTTGCCCCGCAGGTTCTGGAGTCCCTCGATAGGGCTGAGATGCGACTCTTTCCCGAGCGCTATACCAAAGTCAACCGCAACTGGCTCGAGAACCTGCGTGACTGGAACATTTCGCGCCAGCTCTGGTGGGGGCATCAGATTCCGGCCTGGTACGATGACGCAGGTAACATCTACGTTCCCGACCCTGAAAATCCTGACCTTGACTGTGACCAGGACCCGCGCTACGCGCAGCTCAATCTCCGGCAAGACCCCGATGTCTTTGATACCTGGTTCAGCAGCAACCTCTGGCCCTTTTCCACGCTCGGCTGGCCTGATACCAGTGACCCCTTTTACCAGAAGTTTTATCCCACCAGCGTACTCGTCACAGGCTACGATATCCTCTTTTTCTGGGTGACCAAGATGCAGCTTGCTGGCTACAGTTTGACCGGTCAAAAGCCATTTTCCGACATCATGCTGCATGGTCTGGTGCTTGATGCCCAGGGACAAAAGATGAGCAAGTCCAAGGGCAACGGGGTTGATCCTTTGGACGTCATCAACCAGTTTGGCGCTGACGCCATGCGTTTTGCGATGGCCTATGTCAGTACCGGTGGGCAGGATATCCGCTGGGACGAGCGCCGCGTGGAGATGGGGCGCAACTTCTGCAATAAGCTCTACAACGCCACGCGTTTTGCCCTGATGAACCTGGAGGCTGAACTGGACGCAGGTGCACCTGAAACCCTGGCTGACCGCTGGATAATGAGCCGCTTGCAGCAAAGTACCAGGGAAATAACTGCGCATCTCGAAGCCTATGACCTGGGGTTAGCCAGCCGCAGGCTCTATGACTTTATCTGGAGTGAGTTCTGTGACTGGTATCTGGAGGCTGTAAAGCCAGCGCTGCGTGAGGGAAACGCCCGCAGCCGCTACATCCTCAAAACCGTACTGGGGCATATCTTTAGGCTGCTCCACCCGATGATGCCGTTTATCACCAGTGAACTTTATGAAGTTCTGGGGCATGATGTGCAGGTGGGACTAAGTACCTGGCCCATTCCCGATGATGCCTGTATTGATGCCGCAGCCGAGCGCGACTTCAGTCATTTACAAAACGCCGTGACCGCCGTGCGCAATCTGCGCTCTGAGGCGAATATCGCGCTGTCACAGGGTATCACCGTTCATGCTGAGGGTTTGGCTGCCAAAACGCTGGCAGAAAACCAGGTCATCTTTAGTGGTCTCACCAAAGCCGACTTGCAGCTCACTGAAGTTGTGGGTGCAGCCCTGTCGCAGGTGATTCCCGAGATGACACTAAGGCTGCCCTTTGCCGGAAACGTTGATCTTGCCGAGTGGCGCAGCAGGCAGGAAAAGCGTCTGGCTGAGCTAAGCAAGAACATCGCCGTAAGTGAAAAGAAACTCAGTAACGAGCGCTTTGTACAAGCTGCACCTGAGGCGGTTGTGCAGGAGGAAAGACGCAGATTGGAAGAGGCTCGAGCTTTAGTCGAGGGAATCAGGAGGGGTCTCGAGCAGCATCGTGTGGCACAGGAGTAACAGCCTGAACACGCGTCAGTGCTAGACCAATGGGAAGCCAGACTAATGCTGTCAGGAACCCGTGATACCACAGGACATCCCAGAGATTGTGGCTCAGGAAGGCAAGAAGGCAAATGGCAGCGGTGGCAGCGGTCAAGCGGTCAGCCACCGCTGCTTTGCGCAACAGTGCAAATACGACCAGTAACCACCAGATAAAGCCTGTAAGGCCGAGCGTACCGCTATCCAGCAGTATCTCAAGATAAAGGTTGTGTGTGTTGGGGAGGATGACAAGATCAATGCTTGGCTCGAGCACTTGAATCTCGCGCTGCCAGGCTCTTACCCCCCAGCCAAAAAGAGGTTTTTGTGCTGCCAACTCAAGTCCTAGTTCCCAAAGAGAAACCCTGCCCTGATCGGCAAAAGCACTATCCAGTGTATTCAGGCGCTGGTGCAAAGGGCTATAAATAAGTACCATGAACAAGGCAAGGCTAGCTAAGAAGGTGATAAACAGCATACCAGGCTTCAGATGCTGTTTCTGGTAAAGGGCAAGCAAACCATAGCACAGTAAGCCAAGCATGAGGGCAATAAAAGCGCCACGGCTTCCTGACAGTAGGATGGTGAATATTCCGGCAGCAGCACCCAGATGAACGATGCGAAACTGCTGTACCTTTAGACTGTTTCCTAGCAGGAATAAACTCGTAATCACCATAAGCGAACCCAGTAGATTAGCATGAAAACTGAATCCCACTGCCCGTGGGAAGTCAAGTAGGACGACATCAGCTACTGCTTTAAGTGCTACCAGCAGAGTTCCCACAGCCATGCCAGATGCCAGGGCTTGGTAATCATCTGCGCGAACTCGAGTCGTCCAACCATAAAGGAAAAACCAGAATACCAGTATGCTTAATACCAGACTGACCGTTGTTAGGGTCAGACCCTGAAGTAGAGTTCCGATGCTCAGGCAAAGTACCAGCACTGTGCTTGGAAAGGCTAATAACCAGGGACGCTCTTTTTTAGAGCTGAGGAGAAATGCTGCAAAAGCGAGTGCAGCTAATGGAGGATAACTTAGCAGCATGAGGGGTAGCAGTGTAATGCTCAGTCGTCGTAAGCCAGGTCGATAATCCATAGATTCCTGTCTTCAGTCGCAGTTGCGGCATCGTTCAAAAAGCTAAACAGCAGCCAGCCTGGTTCAAAGCTGACAGCGATTTTCTGTTCGTCAGTGACCAAGCCTTCCCACAATAGCTCCGTATTGTTATGAATGACAAAATGTGCTCCAATACCACCAACCATAGTCCCCTTTGCTACAAGTCGTAACGATGCTGCCGTGCAAATGCGTATTCCGACAAAGCCATTATTGAAAAATGATAGATTCGTTTCGCTAGTGACGCCATTGCCTGCAAAGCGTATGTGAGGTGTTGCTTCACATTGTTCGCTTGCTAATCCTTCCTGACGCAGGTCGACAGTGGAGTCAGATTCCGGCAAGACCCATAGAATAATGCTGCTGATAACAATGATACTGATAAGCCAGAACTGCTGCATCACTCGGCTGCTATCGTCCAGGCGAGCCGTTTTATTGTGCGATATGCGCGGTTGGTAACAGGGTAACGGATAAATAGCTCTGCCTGGTAGCTTCCGTGAGGTAATCGAATATTGGCGAGCCAACCCCAATAGTTGAAAGCCCCAGGGCTTTCCTGAAGTTCAAGGATTTGTGAGTAGTGAAAAGGGCATTTCCCAGGTCTCTCACAAGCGCGCACGACCAGTTGCAACTCGGAGTTCGTGGCTTCAAGGCCCAAATAACTGCGGTAGCTAGCATCGGCCAGAATCTGTGCAGGATGAACTAGGGCATGAACCTTAACGCTTGGTGGAGCTTCCCTAACACGGCTGGCATCCCATAATTCCAGCGCCACTGCAAGCACTATGGCGGTGGCGGCAATGGCGAGCAGATGATTCAGTTGTGATGACCTGTTCATGCTTTGCAATTAGGACTTCCTTAGGTATTTGGCAGATAAATCACGCAAGAAAAGTCCACAGGCATACCACGGTTCAATCAGGTAGCGTCGCCATAAACGCTTTGGCTCACTTAGCAAGCGGTACAACCACTCAAGCCCAATTGGCCCTAGCCACCGTGGTGGTATGGCAATTTCGCCTGCTACATAGTCCATACACGCCCCACTGGTCAGAATAACGGGTGCGGAAATCGCATCATAATTACGCAAAATCCAGCTTTCCTGGCGTGGCATTCCCATGCCAACAATCAATATATCAGCTCTAAACTCGTTAATCATGTTCAGCACTTGCAGATTATCCGGAGACTCTGCTCCGGTTTTAAAATAGCCATGCATTGTCGCAATTGTCAGGTCTGGATAGCGTCTTCTGAGAATATCAGCACCCTTGTCTGACACTCCGGGTTTTGACCCCAGGTAAAAAACGCGCCAATTTTTATGGCTTGCCTCCTGCATAAATGGATCAATCCAATCCATCCAGCCGGTGCGGTGCGCTTTGCCAAGCGGAAAACCTAATAGTCTTCCAAAATATACAATAGGTATGCCGTCAATTCGTATATGGTCTGCCTTATCCTGTAAGGCACGCAGATCAGTAGTTCTCGGGTAAAGATATATACTATGCAGGTTTTGACTGACCATTAAGAGACGTCTGCCCTCTTGCACTGCCTGATCTATGAGCATGTGCATCTCAGGGATAGTCATGGCATGAACCCTGACACCAAGAAGTCGATACTCACTTATCATAAACGTTCCTTTATAATCAGCCTTTGTGTTGCTATCAGCAAGCCGATCAGCGTCCAGAAGAAAAGCATTACCAAAGCGTCGAGGTCAAGTGAAGTCGTTAGCGCAATAATCATGGCTGTTACTATAATCCAACGCCCAATGAATAAAAACGCTATTTGCTCCCTATAGGGGGGGGTTGCCAGCTTTGGAATCTCACTCGCTCGCCAAATCGCCAACCACAACAGCATGAAAATGACAAATCCAACGATTCCCTGCTTGTAAAGAACACCCAGATAATAACTATGAGAACCAGCCGGATAAATAAAGCTATCCGAGGTATCTGCAATGTCCCTCTCTGTACCCCAGCCAAATATGGGTCTTTCTAAAAATCCCTCGAGAGTTTTCTGATAAATAATTAGGCGACTGCTGGGGCTGCCACTACCTCGAGCAAAGACAAAATCACTCACAAGCTGTTGGGGCGAGACCTCCACCGGCGATAAGAAACTTCCCAGTAAGGCAACAAGAAAGAGAAGTAAAAAGACCATGAGGCGGTAGATGAGTTTGTGATGTCGACTAAGAAAATACCAGAACACAGCACCACAGAGAAGCGCGAGTGCTGCAATTCGACCAGTTGTAAACAGAAGATTAAGTAAGAGCAACATTAGAGATGCGCTCCAAAACAACTTTTGGTACCTGTGACGTCCATACTGAAACAAATAAAGCATGACTGGAAATGTCAGAGCGAGTGCGGGGGCATAGGTGGTCGGCCAGAGAAAAAAGCTGCTGATTCGAAAATAGTTACCAAACCAAGAAAACCAGCTTTGAAATCCAAGATTGCGCTGGGCGATGTTACCACCAAAGGCGGTATCCGTTATCCAAGAGGGTAATAACTGCCCCATGAGCGAACTAAAGCTCGGACGAAAGATACCGGTGATACCTAGTGCTCCAACGGTAACTGCAATCAGCATGCTTATTGCGATAATTTGAATAAAACGTCGAATGCTGGTCCAGTCACGAAGTGTGTTTGCAAGAATAAAAATGATAAACCAAGCCGCCATATATGTTCCCAGGGTACGCAGATACGTCACATATCGAACTGGTTCAATAATGAAGAACGCTGAGATAAGATAGACGGCAATAAACAGGGTGAGTATCTGAAGAATTGCTGGAAATAGTACTCTGGTTCCGCTTAGCAATATTTTTAAGGTCGACCAGAATAAAACCACAGGCCAGATGAACTGTTCAATACCGAGAACCCACCATAAAGGTAGTAGCAGCAACATGGCGTACAAGTCAGTTGCGGCAGAGGTGTTTAACAATAGAAACCGCCATCGTTTTGGAAACGGTTGAACCGCTGCGGGTATCCTAGTCATATAATGCCTTTAAAAGATGTAAGTAGTTGCGACTTGCACCCTTAATAGTATAGGCGTGCAGGCTGTTAAGCGCAGAGGTTTTTGGCGTTGCCAGGGATCGTAACATGGCCTCTGATAAAGCCTGTGGATTTCCAACTTCACAGAGTTCTCCCAAACGGCCGTCCTGCAGGATTTCACGCGGTCCGCTGTGGCAATCTGTAGCCACAACGCGAGTACCGCAGGCAAGGGCTTCAATCAAAACAGTAGGCAGGCCTTCCCAGGCAGAGGATAAGATAAAAAGAGCGGATTTGCTCATATAGGAAAAAGGGTTTTGCACAAATCCCGGCAAGGATATCCGATCCTGCAGATGCCTGTCCCGAATCAATTGCTCCAACAGTGGGCGCTGCTCGCCCTCACCCAAAATAATTAGACGGGCAGGGCACTGGTCTTTAATGATGTCAAAGGCCTTAATGAGGGTGTGGAAATCTTTTTGGGCAGTCAACCGACCAACGCCAAGAAGCACCGGAGGGGCATTATCTGCAAACCAAGGGTGAGATACAGGTTGGTTAGCAAACAGATGAAGTTTGGGGGAGATGACTGGATTGTGGATCATGTGAATATTGGTCTGCTGCCCTAGTAGCTCTCTAAGCTCTTGGGCGACGCCAGACGATACAGCAACGATTGCATCGGCTTTTGGATAAACCCTGCGTATTGCCTGCCGGACGAATAGAGAATGCATGGCGGATTTACCCCGAAGCAACTGGGACGGAGGTAGGTGTTTGGTCACGATGAATTTTGTTGGTGCCCTTGACAGATACTTGGCGCTCACAGCTGCAACATTCATGCGCGTAATGCCAGATATCAGGGCCACCGGCTGTCGCTTCCTTAGGTAGCTAACAAGAAAAGCTGCGATGGTATAGCGATTTTTGCAGTGTACAATATTGAGTGAGTTCTCTAGTTGTTGTCGCAAGGGACCGGAGTGGTCACAACTGATTAGGTCAACCTCTAGGTCAAGGTCCTTTAAGCCAAGCCCCAGGTTGCCGAGGACCCGCTGCACCCCACCACCCTTAAGGTTGGGTAATAGCAAGGCGACACGCTTGCCAGGTTCAATCGGGAAAGTCATCTATTGCTTCCAGAACCTGCCGCTGCAGGTTGGTTACCTTCCCAAGAATCTTTTGTCTCATATCAGGCAAATCTAGTAATGTGATGGTACGCAGTACCTCTTTTGCTGAAAAAGCTTGCATGTCAATACACAGGTTTTCCATATCCAGCATCCGCATAATTCCATGGGACTTGGGACCAAAGTACGAAATAGCATAGGCAGGTGTACCACCAATGAGAGCCAAAATAACCGAGTGAAATCGCGTACCCAACACTAGAGCAGCGTGTTGATATAAGCCAGCTAGTTCCCGTGGGGCAAAATCATCTTCAACGGTCACCACCCGTGTGTCATTCAAGAGCCCTGCCAGCTCTCTGGTGGGAATACGATCGTCTTCGTTTGCCACTGGCCCCTGGGTATGTGCGACCAGGACAATCTTGGTGACTAGATGATTGCTGAGCGCTTGCTGGATGGTCTGCGCCATTTCAGCTAGGAATTGACGGGTTCTTTCATCACGTTCAGCTACACTTCCGTAATACCAGCGCCTGACAGTGACAACCCAGAACTGTCCTGGCTCGAGTCCTAGCTCGGTCATACGTTGTTGTAAGCGTGGCGTTTGCTGCGGTTCAAGCGCAAAAGCCGCATCTGGTACGACCCTAACATTGTTGCTATAAGAGCGCGCAAGCTCAGCAGAAATTTCCTCTCGAGCATATATCTGACTTGCATTGGCAAAAACAGATTGGGCAACCCACCTGCCTAAAGTGTCCTCAAATGGTCCGAATGATTGGGCAAACATCACATAGGGAATCCCAGACCTTTGGGCAAGCCACAGGGGGTAAGCCACACGGTAAAGGCGACTCCAGTCGCCTGGCTTTGGCTTGCCATAAAACTGATGACCACCATTGGCAACGATCAGGCTCGAGTCAAGCAGGGCGCGGATTCCAGGATCCGCCATCCCAGGCAGCGCTAGGGCAGCGAGCGACTTTGGAAGCCTAAGTAGCCACATCAGGCCAGCTGCGAGTTTGCTCTGATTGGACTGATCTTCTGGCTTATCCACGAAAGCTGGAAGAATAGTTAGTTCAGGATAACTGCGACTAACGTGCCTATAAGCTGTGGGAAAGGTCGGATGTTGTGCTTGCAACATGGATACAAGCTGATATTTGGCCTGTGGCCAGCGTCGTTTGAGGGCTGTCAGCGTTGCCTCAATAATAGCCCCATCACCCTTGTTGTCATCATGCCATGCGTTGACGATAGTGATGGTTTTAGTACCCTTGTTCATTGCTTTTTACTCAAACCTTTCAATAACAGCGCGCGCACCCCCGCAGTATCGAGCAGCACTGTGCTAGTGGCAAAAACAAAAATTCCTATCAGAACTTGTATCAGAAGTGGACCAAGCCCGAGCCATGCCTGCATTGGAAGTAATGCCAGCCACATCAGCGCAGTAGCAATAATAATCTTATTGGTATCAGGAATACTGATAGCAATGGGAAACAGCTTGCGCCCCAGCTGCCAGGTTACTACTGTCGATATCGTGTAAGCAATCAGGGTAGCCACAGCAGCCCCCGCGATCCCCCACCTGGGGATAAAAAGAAAGTTAAGGGCAAGATTACTCACGGCTGCCAGAGCTGTTGGCATAATAAGTCCTCTGGTGTGGTTACTCAGCTGGAAAGCGCGATTAACATGAAACTCACGAAAACCAGAAACCAGCGCAGCGACAGCGACAAGTGGTATAATATGCTTGGATTCCTGAAAGGCGTCTCCCAGCAGGTTGTGTGTTAGGTTTGGGGCAACAGTCACAAGACCCACAGTCGCTGGTACGCCAAGCATCAGCATTAACGTAGCATTTTTTTGCAGCTCTCTACTGGCTGCTTCAATACCCTTGCTTTCTAAGGCTTTGACGGCTAACGGAAAGGATGCCAGACTTACACCCATAAGCAATAAAAAAATAGTCTGACGACCAAGGTCGTAACCTACCGAATAAAGTCCTAGCGCTTCGGTGTCTAACAGCCAGGCGATTAGCAACCTGTCAGAGCCATTGATGATGAAGCTCAGTGCAAAGGTAAGAGTTAAAGGCAAACCATACTGCAACAGTTTTTGCAGAGTTGGTGCATGAATAGCAAAGAGCTTTTGCCAGGGCCAGGTGCGTACAGTGGCAATCAGGCTTGGTAGCACTAGTCCTAGCATTGCTCCCAATAAAACTCCCTGAGCACCGAATCCAAGATAAATAAGAACAACGCCAATAATGAGACTCAAGATCGAGCGCAGGACGGTCCAGACCAGGTAGCGATAAGCATGCAACTCCGCCCTTAACACCTCGAGGTTTAATTCATGCCAGGCCAGCGCCACAAGTAAACCGAGGCCCAATAAAACCTCCCCCGTACTTAGTTGGGCACTTAGAAACAGCGCAATAAAGGCACTGAGGATAGAGAGACTCATTGTTGTGAAGATAAATCCCTGCAAACCACTTTGCAGCAAGAGACCTCTGGGAGATGTCTGTGGTAAAAAGCGAATGAGGCTGACGCGCAACCATTGAAACAACAGGGCATTAACCAGTTGGACCACAGCAAAGACAAGAGCATAATATCCATAGTCTTCAGGACTTAGCAATCTGGTAAATACTGCCAAACTGAGGAAATGAACAAGCCCCGGAATCAGCTTTGCAATAAGATAAAGTGCGCTGTGGCGAATAAGCATCTGGCAATTACCGAATCAGTATTGCCTCATGTAATTGATGAGCAATCCGGTTTTGGTTTGCCTCTGATAGATCAGGCCAGAGTGGCAGACTAAGAATCTCACCAGCCAGCCGATGGCTCACAGGTAACCCCCCATACTGCCCCGCATAGACAGGTAACTGATCCTGACTCAAAGGATAGTAGACAACAGAAGCGATTCCTCGCTCAGCCAGGGCACGCTGCACGTCATCTCGCCGTCCGTTCATAATGCGAAGACTGTACTGATGAAACATATGCGCAGGGTGCTGCTCAGGAGTGCGTATTCCCTCAAGGCCCGCAAGCTGCTCTGAATAACGCGCTGCTACCTGACGGCGCTGCTTATTCCAGGTGTCAACATAGGGCAGTTTGACGCGCAATATCGCAGCCTGAATCGCGTCAAGCCTCGAGTTATATCCCAGCATCTCATTGTGGTAGCGCGTAGCGCTGCCATGGTTGCGCAGCTTGCGTGCCGTTTCCGCGAGCTCGTCTGAGTTCGTCGTAATCAGCCCAGCATCACCATAAGCCCCCAGGTTTTTGGTGGGGTAAAAACTAAATGCGCCTACATCTCCTATCGTTCCCGTCTGCTTTCCACGGATAGCCGCGCTCAGCTCTGCATCACAATCTTCATTGCAACCACCACATCCAGCTAAGTAGCGTGCGCCAAAAGATTGGGCACAATCCTCGATGACCTTGAGCTTATACTTCTCAGCAAGCATCATGATTTTGCTCATGGCAGCTGGCAGGCCAAAAAGATGCACCGGCATAATCGCCCGAGTTCGCTCGGTGATTGCCGCCTCAATGAGATCGGGGTTGATGTTGAACGTCTCCACATCGATATCCACAAAGACGGGTTTTGCCCCAAGCATACTGATGGATTCGGCAGTTGCAAAAAAGCTAAACGGCGTGGTGATTACCTCATCACCAGGGCTGATACCCAGTGTGTGCAAGCCGATCACCAGTGCGTCGGTTCCAGAATTGACGCCAACCGCGTGTTTTACGCCCAGATAGGCTGCAACCTCCTGCTCAAATGCCTCAACTTCCGGCCCCAGAACAAACTGTCCAGAACGGAGTACCCGTTGCAGCGCCTGATTGAGTTCATCCCATAACTCACTGACTTCT
>CAZZPQ010000021.1:0-30778 GCA_964655595.1 uncultured bacterium | reverse complement strand
TGGGAGATGAATCAGATACCGATTCCGATAAGAAACGATACAAAACCAACTGGATATTGTTATTGTATTATCGGAATCGGTATCACAGCGTTTTGGCGCTTAAGCAAAGAATTGGTATGAGTTCTGGCATTACCAGGTGATGGGTGATGAGTTGGGGTTGGCTGGTAGTAAACTGGGTTTGGTTGATGAGTTACCGTTCGGTCAGAGTGTCTCTAAAATCATTGGCGGGTTACAGGTTAAAAGAGTTGAGGCTGGAATGAAGCAAGGTTGGGATGATTGTTATTATACGGAATAAAGATGATCACTTATCTTTCAGATACTAAGAAAAGCTGTCCTGCACGGGATTTCATACATAAGTGTTTAGGTTAATTTGGTATTACGGGAGACAAGCTTGAGCAGTTGGCTTCCCAAAGGAGGCTCTTGGTCACGAATATAAACGCCATAGATCACGGCAATTATCAAGTGCAGCACCGTCATCATCATGAGTGTGCCGAGACTGATGACCGTCGGCTGTAGCAGCGGTATGGCAATCAGGCAAAAGATGAGTACGAGAAAGCTAAAGATAACCGCAGTTTCAACAAGTCTCGGTGACATCTTCCCTGAGGCTTTCATGTTTTCAGTTTAGAGTGGTTCGTCTTACAAAATGCTTACAGTTTTGCAACACCGTGTTTGCAACACCGTGGCAGTGCTGAAGAGCGTGGTGGCAAAAAGAGTGGGAGTGGTGCGCACCACTCCCGGGGTCTCCGTTGCAGGTTACAGCGTAGCAAGCAACCGCTTAGAAAACGCTTAGTGCTGAATCAGCGAGCGTCCTGTCATCTCGGGGGGTTGCTTAAGCCCCAGCAGTTCCAGAAGGGTCGGTGCCACATCACCCAAAATGCCGCCCTCACGAAGCCTCAGGTCTTGATCGCTGATGACAATACAGGGTACTGGATTGGTGGTGTGGGCGGTGTGCGGGCCGCCGTCATCATCCAGCATCTTTTCGGCATTACCATGATCAGCAATAATCACGACACTGCCGCCCTTGTCGCGCACGGCGCTGACCAGTTGCCCAAGGCTAGCGTCCACCGTTTCACAGGCGCGGATGGCAGCTGAGAGTACGCCGGTATGACCGACCATATCGGGGTTGGCGTAGTTGATCAGAATGAAATCGTCATTGGCTGTATGCAAGCGCTCGAGTGTGGCCTCGGTGAGTTCCTGAGCGCTCATTTCGGGTTTGTGGTCGTAGGTCGGTACGTCCTTGGGGCTGGGGATGATGCGGCGCTCTTCGCCCGGGAAGGGGACTTCGACCTGGGCATTGAAAAAGAAGGTGACATGGGGGTATTTTTCCGTCTCGGCAGTGTGATACTGCCTGAGTCCGGCAGCAGCAATGACCTCAGCCAGCGGTTTATCCACGGTGGGTAGCTCGAGGGCATAAGGAGCATTAAGTTCGCGGTCCAGTTGCATCATGCTGGCAAAATGTACCCTGGGTGTAGCGCAGCGGGTAAATTCCTGCCAGTTCTCATCACCCAAGAGCGCATAGGTCAGTTGCCGAGCGCGATCAGCGCGGAAGTTAAAGACAAACACACCATCATCATCCTGAAGGATAGCGCGCGGGCTTCCTTCAGGATGGATAACGGTTGGCAGGATAAACTCATCTGTTTCACCCCGTGCGTAGGCTTGCTGCACCGCGTCTTCAGCGCTTGTGGCCTGGTGCTGCGCCTGTGCACAGACGAGGGCATCATAGGCAAGCTTAAGGCGCTCCCAGCGCTGGTCACGGTCCATAGCGTAGTAGCGACCACTCACACTTGCGATGTGAATATCTGCCTTAAGCGCATCAATCTCTGCCTGAAGCTCACGAATGAAGCCTAGGGCGCTGTTGGGCGCTGTATCGCGCCCATCGGTAAAAGCATGGATAAAACAGGTCTTGCCACTGTCACGGATAATCTTAAGCAAGCCTTTTAGGTGCTGGATATCACTATGGACACCCCCGTCACTGACTAACCCCAACAAGTGCAGGCGCTTACTTTGCTCGAGTAGCGTATTCAGCACCGGGTTTTGGCGCATGTGACCAGCATCAAGCTGCTGCTGTATGAAGCTGAGCGACTGCATGACAATACGCCCAGCGCCGATATTCAGGTGACCAACTTCGCTGTTGCCCATCTGTCCTGCGGGCAATCCGACGGCCTCGCCCGAAGCGCTGAGTTGGGTGTGTGGGTACTGTTGCCAGTAACGGTCAAAGTTGGGGGTCTGGGCCAACTGAACAGCGTTGCCTGGTCCAGCTTCGGCCAGACCGAAGCCATCGAGTATGACGAGCATGACGGGTTTACTCACGTTAATCTCCTAATGATACCAGCAGGCCTTTTATAATTAACTCTCATAGCTTCACAGAAATGGCTGAAGGCTGCTGACATTTACCACCTACCCATAATGCGCAGCACTCGCGAATCCAGAACCAGCAGGTCTTCGTCGCTTACAGCAGCTAGCGCTTTGTGGTGATGCAGGGCTACGTAGCAGAGTGCTGCGGACTCGAGCACTGCTTTACTGCCAGGATTAGCCAGTACCTGCGGGAGTAACTCCACGATTTGCGTGCTGAGCCTGTCTTTTGCCAGGTGAATGGCAACCAGGCGCTCATCTTCACTGAGGAGGGGTGTCAGCCTGTCGGGGTCGGTGCTGAGTTCTTCCGCAGCTCTTTTTACCCGAGGTTCAGCTCTGTAGCGCTGGCAGGTGATACAGAGCGCTTGGGTATCTGTTAGCGTTTTACAGATGGGACAGGGAAGCCAGCCAGCCGCTAGTTTTTGCTGCTGCGCGACCAGCAGGGCTTTAGCCGCATGGATGGCAGGCTGCACCAGCGTTTCAGGCAAGTCACCCAGATTGCGGGCAAGCCTGGACAGGGCCGCAGCATCGACCTGGGGGGGGTCAGCCGTGGGACGAACAGGTTCATCTTTTCGTCGGGGACGCCCCACGCGAAACTGGATATCCCGCAGTTCCTTGACAGCAAACTTACCCTGATAAACGTCAATAAACCGCTGGCGTTGCAGCATCAGGTGCATAGAGGTTTCGCTGTCACTGGTCTCCACAAAAAGCACACCATCACGCAAGACCTTGGCTTCGGTGAACTTTGCTACCTCGGGTCCGACGACCTGTGGCCACAGTAGCACAGCCTCGGCGCGCTTCACTGCCCGCTTCATGCCTCCGCGCCGAAACACTTCAGCCAGCACATCGGAAACATGATTGCCCTTACGTGACA
Organism: uncultured bacterium; assembly: GCA_964655595.1. Taxonomy (GTDB): domain Bacteria; phylum Deinococcota; class Deinococci; order Deinococcales; family Trueperaceae; genus CAZZPQ01. The sequence goes on along the minus strand of CAZZPQ010000021.1, from coordinate 27,552 downwards.
CGCAGGTGACCTCCGGCTACACCATAGCGCATCTGATACTCGGGAGGGCTTTCTGTGCCACTCACAATGACCTGAGGTGAGCGACTGGCCAGCTCGAGCAAGTAAGTGCGGCGTTGCTGGTCAAGCTCAGCACTGAAGTCATCAAGCAGTAAAACAGGCGCTTCCTGATGTTTTTCCTGCAAGAGCTGATACTCAGCGATGCGCAAAGCCAGCGCGGTGGTGCGTGCTTCGCCACGGGAGCCGTAAGCCTGCACGCTGTTCCTGGAGAGCAACAGGCGAATATCTTCCCGATGAGGTCCAACCACCGTCGTTCCTCTAGCGCACTCCTCTGCCCGACTCAGTTTCAGGCGCTCTGCCAGACTCGCTTTATCGCTGCTGTCCAGTTCAATACTCAGCACTTTTCCGTCAGCCGCAATATCGCTGTAGCTACTTCTGGCAATGTCCTTAAGGCGCAGCATCAGCCGCTGCCGCAGTGACTCGATTTCCTGACCCAGCTCGAGAAACTTGCTGCTCCAGACCTCGAGCGTCACATCATCCGGATTGTGCTTAAGGACGGCGTTGCGCTGCTCTAAAACCCGCTGATATTCACGGAGTACCAGGCCGTAGCGCAGCGAAAGCTTACTCAGCAAAGTGTCCAGATAGGCGCGGCGTCCTGTGGGTGAGCCGTGAATTAGCTCGGTATCCTGCGGAGTAATCAGCACAGCAGTCGAGACACGCGCAACATCCAGCGAGCGCACTGTTTGACCATCCAGCCGAATGCTCTTGCGACCTGGGGCCAGCCCGACTTCAACCGTACTGAGTCCGTCCTGCCGTTCCACCTTGACACCCACAAAGCCCTGGGTTTCTCCCAGCCGCACACTCTCGATGATTTTGCCACCGGGCAACTCACCGGTACAGCCCAGATAAATAGCGTCCAGCACATTTGATTTGCCAGCGGCATTGTGCCCAACGATGGCGGTGATACCCTCTGAAAACTCGAGCCGAGGTGTTTGCAGGTTGCGGAAGTTGAGCTGTGACAGGCTTCTGATTAGCACTGCTACCAGTTTAACGTGTGATAGTCTGGAGATGAGCATGAAAGACAGCATGAACCTTATAAAGCCGAGCGTGGTGATGGTGGTAGTTGATGGCCTTCGAGCCGATGCCATCACAGAAAAAACAACGCCTAACACGTGGCGCTTGTTGCAACAAGGCGTTGCCAGTCTTGAGGCGCAAACGGTCATGCCCTCGATGACTTTGCCCTGCCACATGAGCTTGTTTCACAGCGTAAAGCCAGAGCGACATGGCATTAGCAGCAATATCTACAGCCCCCAGGTACGCCCGGTGCCAGGGCTTTTTGAGGTCTTGCAGGCTGCTGGCTTGCATACAGCAATGTTTTACAGCTGGGAAGAGCTCCGCGATGTCAGCCGACCTGGCTCGCTTAAGCATGCGGTATTTATCCGCGATGATCAGCGCCCTGAAACCGGTGTTGATGCCCGGCTCTCCGCACAGGCCATCAGCTATCTGACGCAGAAACCGGATTTTATGTTTCTGTATCTGGGACATACCGACATCATGGGTCATGCCTATGGCTGGATGTCGGAGGCTTATCTTCAGGCGGTTAGTGAGGCCGACAGCTATATCGCCAGTCTCATACCTGTGTTAAGTGAAACCTGCCTGTTGGTGATTGCCAGCGACCACGGTGGGCATCAGCAAAGCCACGGCACGGACTTGCCCGAGGATATGACTATTCCACTCATTTTTGCCAAACATAAAGCCCTGCGGCAAGGTGCGACCCTCCTGGGTACAGCCAGTATTCTGGACATTGCCCCAACGATTGCGCAGATCTTTCAGCTGAACCTCCCCTTCGAATGGACAGGCCAATCACTGCTTGACCAGTTGTTTATCTGAATAGCAAGGCAAAGTGCCTATACCAGTTCCGGATAGATCATTGGGATAAACCCAAGGATTTATCCCGAGCATAGCGTTAGGAACAGAGGATTGCTTTTAAAATCTGTAATCAATTTATCGGGCTCCGCATAAGGCGTGGCTTGACTGAACACAGCGTTCACAGCCGTGCTAGGATGGCAACTCGCGCATGACCAGCCTTGCCATCATCCTGCTGAGTATTTCGGCCTTACTGCACGCCACCTGGAACTTTATGGGTAAGCGCCATGCGCCTTCGGCAGCGTTTTTTTTGATTGCCTTGACGAGCTCGAGCCTGTGCCTGAGCCCGATACTGCTCATTTACGCTCCCAGCTTGCCACAGATTCCCCCTGAAGTCTGGCTTTTGGTGGTCGCAGCAGGTTTCTTTGAGGCGCTGTATTTTATCAGTCTGGCCAAAGCCTATGCCAGAGGTGAGTTGTCCTTTGTCTATCCGCTGGTTCGGGCTGTGCCTGTTCTGCTGGTTTTGTTTCTGAGCTTCCTGTTGGGGCGAGCAGCCGCCATAAGTGCAGTTGCTATGGTGGGTATGGTGCTGGTGGCTGTGGGTTGTCTGCTCTTGCCCATAAGGCTTGGGCAGTTGACTGCCAGAAACTATTTTAGTGCCGCAGCAGGTATGGCGCTTTTGGCCGCTCTTGGCACCACTGGCTATACGATTACAGATGATCTGGCACTGCGCAGCCTGAGAGAGGCTGACTTTGCTCCAACGCACTCGAGCCTGCTGTACCTGAGCTTGCAGACTCTGAGTAGCTGGGTTTTTGTAGGTCTTTTTACGCTGGCGCTTGGGCGGGAGCGCACGCGCCTGCGACAGGTACTTCAGTCAGCCGTAATATGGCGCTGGGCAGTCATGGCAGGTCTGGTGATGAGTGCTGGCTACGGGCTGGTGCTTTTGTCGATGGCTTTTGTGCGGGATGTGAGCTATGTGGCAGCCTTCCGTCAGCTCAGCATTCCCTTAGGGGTTATGCTCGGTATCATCATCATGAAAGAGCCAACTTACTTCTTCAAGCTGCTGGGAATTGTAGCTATCTGTGGTGGTTTGCTGATAGTTGCTTTGTACTGATTGGGGTAACAATGAGCAGTTAGCTTAAAAGCAGCAATGAGCAATGAGTGGCAAGGGTTTTTAGTTCTTGGTGTACTAAAAACCAAGAACTTCTTTCGCTGATAGCCTGAGTGCTGACGACCTGAAAGCCTTTATTCCCTTATCTCCCTATATATTCCTGTATCTTCCCTAATCTTCCCATCAGCCTAACCAAGCTGCCTGAGCCTGTAACTGCTCAGGTGTGTGAGCGCCAGCGCCAAGGCGTCAGCTACGTGATGGCTGTCAGGCGACGCTTTAAGTTTGAGCAAGGCCCTTACCATAAAAGCAACCTGTGCCTTGCTGGCGCTACCCGTACCGACCAGACTCTGCTTGACCTGCAAGGGGCCGTACTCAAAAACGGGAATGTTGAGCTGTGCGGCGGCCAGCAGACAAACACCCACAGCCTGACCCACCTTAAAGGCAGTGTCCCGCTGTTGATGGAAGTACTGGCCCTCGAGCGCCAATGCCTGAGGCTTGTGGATGTTGAGAAAATCAATCGTTTGACTATAGATACTCTGGAGGCGATCCATCTGAGAGCTGCGAGAGCTGGTGCGAATCAGCTTGCTGCCCAAATAAGCTGCATCCTGCTTATCCTGAATAACTGCTCCCAGACCCAGATTTGCCAGTCCCGGATCAATTCCCACGACTTTCAGGGGCTGATGAAGGCTGTTTTGGGCACTGGGCATAACCAGGTTTGGCATAGCAACAGTTTGGCATAAAGTCAAGACAATTTGGGTAAGGCTAAGCCTTACCCAAACATTCACATTTGATCTTAGTGCCTGACAGGAATTAATACTCAGCTAAATATTGCTGTAACTCCCAGTCATGCACGCTGATGCGGTAATCGTCAAACTCGAGAGTTTTAGCTTCGATGAACTGGTTATAAAGGTGCGTTCCCAGAGCTTCCTTGACGACCCGATCTCGCTGCATACTGACCAAGGCTTCCCGCAGTGTTCCAGGCAATTCTTTGATTTTATGCTTGCGGCGATCGCGTACACTCATCTGGTAGATATTGCGCTGAATGGCTGGAGGTGGCGTGAGGTTGTTGACGATGCCGTCCATACCAGCAGCCAGCATGACAGCCAGTGCCAGATAGGGATTACAGCTAGGGTCAGGCATGCGCAACTCACAGCGGGTAGACATACCACGGCGCGCTGGAATACGAATCATGGCACTGCGATTTGAGGCGGACCAGGCGATATTGGTGGGGGCTTCGTAACCAGGCGTGAGGCGCTTGTAACTGTTGACTATTGGGTTGGTGACCGCCACCATGCCGCTGGCGTGCTCGAGCAAGCCAGCAATAAAGTTCAGCGCCGTGCGGGAGAGCTGCATATCGGCCTTGGTATCTAAAAAGGTATTTTCTCCCTTTTTGAAAAGGCTTAAGTGAGTGTGCATACCCGAACCGTTGATACCAGCCACAGGTTTGGGCATGAAGGTGGCATGGAGGCCATGCAATAGAGCGATACGCTTAACAACCAGCCTGAAGGTGGCGATATTGTCGGCAGTGCTGAGGGCGTCAGCGTATTTGAAGTCGATTTCGTGTTGTCCAGGGGCAACTTCGTGGTGGGCCGCTTCGATTTCAAAACCCATGTCAACCAGGGCATTGACCATATCGCGCCGCGCTTCCTCACCGCGGTCAACAGGTGCCAGGTCAAAGTAGCCAGCCGCGTCATTCGTCACCGTGGTAGGACGCCCGTCAACGTCCCGTGCGAACAAAAAGAACTCCGGCTCTGGTCCAACATACAGGTTGTCAAAGCCGAGCTTTTGCAATTTTTCGATCTGCTGCTTTAGGACATAGCGTGGGTCTCCCGGGAAGGGTTTATCGTCTGGATAGCTGATATCACAGATAAGCCGCGCTACCGCACCACGACCTGGATCTTCAATAATCTGGGGAAAAACCAGGAAGGTGTTGTAATCAGGCTTGAGCAACATATCAGACTCTTCAATACGGGTAAAGCCCTGTACTGAGGAGCCGTCAAACATGATTTCGCCATCGAGAGCCTTCTCAAATTGCGAAGTGGGTACCTCGATGTTTTTGTTGTGACCCATAATGTCACTGAACTGCAAACGCAAAAACTTGACATCCTGGTCTTTGAGAATCTTTTTGATATCCGACTTACTGTATGCCATACAAAGCCTCCTTAAAGTCTTACTGTGTTGATTTTGACGCACGAAGTGGCAAAATGTCAATGACGTATGTAGCAAAAATTCAACAAACCTGTCGCACTGTCCCATAAATGTCTACGGATTTGTAGTATAGAGGGTTGGCGCAGGCTGACTTGTGCGAATCAGTCAGAATACTCGAGATGCCAAGGCTTTGCCAGAAGCCTAGACCTGTTTTCCGCTTAAGCGCCGCAACGGTATTAGGTCTAATTGGCGTTTTTGGTTCTTGCTTGGCTGCCATTGATACGAGTCTAGTAAACAGGGGAGTACATATCGAGCCAAAAGCAGGGCAGTTCGCTCAAGAAATTATGAACGTACCTTTGTGCAACAGCGTTGACAGGCTCAGTTAGCGCAGTTATGATGCTTTAGCAACACATTGGTCATCTATAAGTTTTGCACATCTGCTTGTGGATGCTAATGAAACTTAGAAAGAAACAGGAGGAATACATGAAAAAACTCATCAGCTTAATCGTGGTGCTGCTTATGGGCATGACACTGGCACAGACCGTACGGGTGGGTGTCAACCTCGAGCTCTCAGGTCGCTTTGCAGCTATTGGCACTTCAACCTTGCAGGGTATTCAGGCTGCCCTTGAGCAAAGCTCCATGTCTGGTTCAATCGAACTTTCCATTTGTGACAATGCTACTACCGTGGAAGGCTCAGTTGCCTGTGCCAACCGTTTTGTGGATGAAGGTGTAGTCGCAGTACTGGGTGCCATTTCAACCAGCATGACGATTCCTGCAGCTGAAATCCTGCAGGATGCAGGTATTATCACCCTGTCAACCAGCTCGACTAATCCAGCCACCACCCAGATTGGTGACTACGTTTTCCGCATGGCCTACACTGACGACTTCCAGGGCAAGGTAGCTGCACGCTACGCAGTTAACGACCTTGGTGCGAGCAGCGCAATCGTGTTCCGCCAGCAAGATGATGACTACAGCTTCGGTCTGGCCAACTTCTTTGTTGGCGAGTTTACCGAACTCACGGGCAATGCTCCTGTGATTGTGGATTACGTTGCCAACACCGTTGATTTCACCGCTCAGATCAACGACATTATCGGTGTTCCAGCAGACATCATCTACTACTCAGGCTTCTGCGCCGAAGGTGCAACCCTGATTCCAGCACTCAAGGCGGCTGGCTTCGATCAGCAGATGCTGGGTGCTGACGCCTCAGATGACTCACAGTGCCCCGTCGGTGGTGGTGACGCTTTCAATGGCTTCCTTTTTACCGGCTTTGGTGGTCCTGAAGTGCTTTCTGGCGAAGCGCAGCAGCGTGCTCAGGACTTTGCCGCTTTCTTCCGCGTCGCCTTCCCGGATGCCACGGACTTTAACGGCTTTACCTTAGCGGGTGCTGACAGCCTGAACGCCATTGCGCAAGCCATCAGTGACGCTGGTGCAGGGGCAGGCGTTCCTGCTATCCGTGACGCTTTAGCAGCACTCGAGAACTTCCCCGGTGTCTCTGGTGAAATCACCTACGCAGGCACCGACGGTACACCAGCCGACCGCACCATTGCCTTCTTTGAGTATATTGTTCCTGCGGACAATGCTCAGGGTTGGGCAGCGGAAACCAAGTTTGGTATTGGTACCGGCGAGTAATTCCAGTTCAACCTATGAGGAAGGCGGCCTTAGCCGCCTTCTTTTTTTTGCTGCTGCAGCCAGCAATCCCCGCTTCCTAACGCCCTGCTCGGGATAATGCCGAAGGTTTTATGCCTCGCTGTGCCAGCTTGCTCCAAAATGATGAATAAAGTCAAGGTGACTGTCTAGAGCATCTTCCTTCATCCTGCCAAGGGCAATGTCCTCCAGGGTTAGAGGCTGGATGACAATTCCGCCTGTTATGCGCCAGGAATGCACTCCAAACTGCCAGGACATGGATTCCAGCTTGCGCTGGAATGACGTCTTGCAGTGCAGACACGCCTGGGTGGTTTGGGAGGCATGCAGTAGTTGCAGCTAGCCAATGATGGTTTTTATGGCAAGAGCTAGCCTTAATGCGCTAGATTAAGGCTATGAGGACAAATGTCCGTGAATGCTACCTGCCGGGTGACGTATGATGGAGTCTTACATGAGGCTCGAGGTATCCCTATGACGCCCACTTTGCCCCTGGCCTTTGTTGCTGGGCTATTATCATTTTTATCGCCCTGCGTTTTGCCACTGGTGCCTTCTTATCTGGCCTATATCGGCGGCAGTGCCGCGCGGGCTAAGCGGCGGGTCGTTCTTACGAATAGCCTGTTATTCATTCTGGGTTTTTCCCTGATTTTTGTAGCTCTGGGCGCTTCAGCCAGTTTGCTGGGCTCACTGCTCTTGCGCTACCGGGAGCTGCTGGCAGTAGTTGCGGGTATCCTGATTCTGGTTTTTGGTCTGGTGATGCTGCGGGTCATTCGGCTACCCTTTTTGTATCGGGACACTCGAGTACAGTTTCAGGGTGATAGCAGCAAACCCTTGGGAGCACTCATGCTGGGCATGGCTTTTGCTGCTGGCTGGACACCCTGTATTGGTCCGGTGCTGGGCGGCATTTTAACCCTGGCAGGGATGTCAGGTACCTTGGCTGAAGGTGTGTTACTGCTGGCAGCTTACGCTTTAGGTTTAGGTATTCCCTTTTTTGTAGCAGCTCTGGTGATGGACAGGTTTATGGGCTTTAGCAAGGGTTTTCGACGCTATCTACCCTGGGTAGAGCGCATCGCTGGTGGCGTACTGGTGCTGGCAGGTCTGCTGATGGTTACCGGGCTCTATACCCAACTGAACGTTTATCTTTTGCGCCTGACTCCTGATTGGCTGGTATCGCGCCTATGATGGCGCTGGAGCTGTGTGCCCTGGGACGGCGCTACGGTTTACAGTATGTGTTTCAGGACCTGCATCTGGAAGTCAGTGCCGGGCGCATTATCATGCTTCAGGGTAGCAATGGTTCAGGTAAAACGACGCTTTTGCGGGTTCTTTCTACGCACTTGCGTCCCAGCCGTGGCAGCGGCAAGGTCTTTGGTTTTGATCTGGTTAAACAAGCGCATGAGGTGCGTAAAAATGTTGCTTATCTGAGCGTGATGGGTGGCAGCTATGCCAACCTCACCGCTTTTGAAAACCTCTTGCTGGCAGCAAAGCTCTATCAACACGAATTCACCCTGGCTGAGCTCGAGGCCAAACTGGATGTGGTGGGTCTGCTGGCAGCGCGGGATAAACTGGTCAGGACGTTCTCGAGCGGTATGAAAAAACGTCTGGGTCTGGCGCGTTTGATCCTCTCGGACGCGGATCTGTGGCTGATGGATGAGCCCTATACTGTGCTGGACGCAGAGGGCAAGACACTGGTGGATGAACTACTCAAAATGGCGCAGCGCGATGGTCGCACGGTGCTGCTGGCCTCGCATGATGTGGAGCGCGCCCAAGGCTTTGTAGATACAACACTGAAGATTGAACAAGGCCAGTTACAACTGATTCCACCGACTGTGGAGCTGGTCCATGGATGACATCCGCGCCATTTTAATCGTCGCCCGCAAGGATTTGCTGCAGGAGTTGCGCAGCAAGGCTGTGACCGTGGCCACGGTATTTTTTGCGGGCGTGGTGCTGGTTATTCTGGCTTTTGCTCTGGGACAGGACGCACTTCTGATGCGCCGCAGCGCTCCTGGCGTGCTGTGGGTAGCACTGGCCTTTGCCAGCGTCATCTCGGCAGCACAAAGCTACCAGGCGGAACTGGAAGAAGGTGCGCTGGAGCAACTGCTGCTGTACCCGATTCCCAGGGCGGTTATCTTTTGGGGCAAGCTGCTTGCCAACTGGCTCTATATGCTGCTTTTGGGTCTGGTAATTATGCCTGTCACAGCGCTACTGTTTAATGTAGCATTCATGGAACACTGGCTGTGGGTGTTTTCGACGATTGCTCTGGGAACCCTGGGCTTTGCGCTTATTGCCACCTTTTATGCTGCCCTTACCGCCAATCTGCGCGCACGGGAATCCCTCTTGCCGGTGCTGATGTTTCCTATTGTCATACCTATCTTACAGGCATCGGTGCGGGCCACAGGTGAAATCGTGGGAGCGGGTGACCTAATTGTGGTGCGCGATTGGCTACAATTACTCTTAGGATTTGACCTGGTGTACTGTGTAGTTTGTAGTGCGCTGTTTCGTTTTGTGATGGAAGGTTGATGCAGGTTAAAAAGATGACATATGGTGAAAGTGACTTCTTCTTATACTTGTGCCTTAAAGGAGGCTGGTGATGACTGGAGCTCTGCGACAAAAACGGCCCGTCTGGCTGTTAGGCTTTGGTATTTTCAGTTTTGTGCTGTTTGGCATTGGCGCCTATCTGGGTCTGGTTTACAGTCCGCCAGATGTTAATCAGGGCGAGCTAATTCGCATGATGTACGCTCATGTATCCGCCGTTTGGGTCGGCTTTGTGGCTGTGCTGATTACCGGAATCTTTGGCATGCTGTACCTGTGGCGTGGTCGAACTTCGGATGATGCCTGGGCGCTAGCAAGTGCTGAACTTGCCCTGGTCTATTTTGCCCTCGCTATTATCGGCGGCATGACCTACAGCCGCCCCACGCTGGGGACTTTTTGGGACTGGGACGCCAAACTGACCCTGACGGCGCTGGCCTTTGCTCTTTTGGTAGGCTATTTCATTGTACGGGGTCTTATCGACGACCCACAGCGCCGTGGGCGGGTCAGTGCCATTGTGAGCCTGATGGTACTGACGAGCTTGCCCTTTAACTGGATGGCGGCCAGGTGGTTTCGTACTCTGCATCCGGCCAAAAGTTTCGATGTAACAGCAGACGGAGTGCGTGACACCATGGCGCCGGTGTTTCGCTGGATTTTGCTCTTTAATGTGCTGGCAGCCGCCTGTATCTTTGTGTACTTGCTGATTGAGCGAGCGCGTGTTGCCAAGCTCGAGCTTTCGCAGCAGGAAAGCGTTGAGCCCGGGACTAGCGCGGAGGTGATTCGTGTTTAACTTTGCCGAGTGGTCAGACTGGACCTGGGTGCTACTTGCCTGGGGACAGCTGCTTCTTGCCTACGGTGGCTATCTGTGGTACCTGCGCTGGCGTGAACAGCGCCTTCAGGACAAGGATAAATCATGAAACGAACCGTTTATGCTATTGCTGGCGTGGTTGTGTTGATTTCTGCGGGCTTTCTGATGTACCGCGCGCTGAGCAGCAGCCTGGTGTATTTCATATTGCCCAGCGAGTATGCAGTCAACCCCTCCCAGTATCAGGATCGCCGGATTCGTCTGGGCGGTATTGTGGAACCCGGTAGTGTGCGCTTTGATGACAGCACACTACTTCTGGCGTTTAATGTGACTGACAGCATTCAGACCTACGCAGTGACGCACCGTGGCGCGCCTCCCAACCTGTTTCAGGAGAATACCGGAATTGTGGTCGAGGGACGCTTTGAAGATGGGGTGTTTCACAGCAATGAGCTTTTGGTCAAACACTCAGAAGTCTATGAGCCTCCCAAAGACGGTGAGCCAATCGACTTGGAAGAGCTGAAAAATACCCTCCAATGATCGCCAATGTGAGGACTTTCGGGCAGCAAGATTTGGAGAAAGATGTTTGATTTAAGTTTAGGACACTTGGGTTCGGGCATGGTGATGCTGGCCTTTGTTCTGGCTCTTTATGCCATTGTGGTAGGGGTTATCGGTGCGCTGCGGCGCGACGCGCGACTTATTACCTCGGCCCGCTATACAGCGGTTGCAGTTTTTCTGGCGGCCACTGCCGCGATTGTCACCATGGAAGCGGCTCTCTTGACTGATGATTTCAGCATAAAGTATGTCGCTGAACATTCGCAGCTTGCCTCGCCTCTGTGGATCAAAATTGTCACGCTTTGGTCAGCGCTCGAGGGCTCCATTTTGCTGTGGGCCTGGTTGCTGACTGGCTATACCGCCGTGGTGGCACTCACCACTCCGAATACACCGCTGCGCCCCTGGGCACTCAATGTCATGCAGGTCGTGCAGGTCTTTTTTCTCTTTATGGTGGCCTTTGTTGCCAACCCATTTATCGTTTTGCCTTTCCCGCCGGCAGATGGTCCCGGAGCTAATCCGCTCTTGCAAAACCACTGGATGATGGCGGTTCACCCGGTGCTTTTATACCTGGGCTATGTGGGGCTGACTGTGCCTTTTGCCTTTGCCATGGCAGCTCTCATTACCCGCCGTCCTGGTACCGAATGGATGCGACTGACACGCCGCTGGACCCTGGCTGGCTGGGGTTTTCTCACCGCAGGTATCATTGCTGGGGGTTGGTGGAGTTATGAGGTTTTGGGCTGGGGTGGTTACTGGGCCTGGGATCCTGTCGAAAACGTCAGCATCATGCCCTGGTTGGTAACAACCGCGTTTATTCACAGTGTTCAGGTTCAGGAGCGGCGACGGATGCTGAAAAGCTGGAATATCCTGCTGGTCATCCTGGCATTTTCCTTATCCATTCTGGGGACTTTCCTGATCCGTTCTGGGGTCATCAGCTCGGTACATGCCTTTGGTGATGGTCCGGTCGGACCTTACTTCCTGACCTTTTTTGGCATCGTGGCGCTGGCGTCCTTTGCGCTGGTCGCGCTGCGCTGGGATCAGGTACGTGACACTGCCGAACTTGACGCAGTGGTCAGCCGTGAGGGCGGCTTTCTGGCTGGAAATGTGCTGTTTTTGGCCATGACCTTTGCGGTGCTTTTGGGAACGCTTTTCCCGCTGATTGTGGAGGCAGTTACCGGTGATAAAGTCACGGTTGGTGCGCCATTTTTTGATCAGGTAAGTATTCCCTTGTGGCTGCTGGCCTTTTTGCTGATGGGCATCGGGCCGCTCTTGCCCTGGCGCAAAGCTCCTGAGCAGTCAGTGATTCGCAATCTGGCCTGGATGCTCGGGGCAGGCTTGCTTACAGCGATTATTGCCTTTTTGCTGGGGATTCATAAAGTCTATCCCCTTATCACCATCGGCTTGGCTGGTTACAATCTGATGAGTGTGGCACTACTCATTGCTGGTGCAGTGCTGCCCAGGGCGCGCCTGAGTCGCCGCAGTTTCGCCAGCGTTTTCACCCAGTACGCCTTTGAGAATAAACGCCGTTTTGGCAGCATGTTCGTGCACTTTGGGGTGATTGTGATTGCGCTGGGCATTGTGGGTAGCGGCGGCTACCGCGTCGATGAGCAGATTCGTCTCGAGCAGGGCAGATTTGTCAACTTCCAGGGCTATGATCTGCGTTTTGTTGATATTGACGTAACACCAACACCGGTGCTGGTCAGCGAAACCGCCTACGTCGAAGTGCACCGCAACGGGCGACTTGTAACGGTGCTCGAGCCCAAGCTCAATATCTACCCGCGCCAGACGGTCGTCACACCCGGAGTGCTCTATACCCCCTGGCACGACATTTACTTAAGTATTGTGGGACTTATTCAACCTGGCGATACCTCGGTGGTGATTCGCGCGGTGCAAAGCCCGCTGGTTACCTGGATCTGGATTGGCGGCATCATCATGGCTCTGGGTACGGGCTACGCCTTAACCCCAGCGCGCCGTACTGAGTCTGAGCGACAGTTGGCAGGTCAGGTCAGCACATGACGCGGGTACTGACGGTAGGGCTGATTATTGCAGCACTGGTTGCTTTGTTTCTCTTTGGGTTGTTGCGCGGTGCGCCTGACCGAAATGTCCCCTCGAGTCTTTTAGGTAAAGCTGTACCTGACTTTGAGCTACCAGTCTACGAGCTGTATCAGGCGCAGTTTGGACCGAGCTTCCGTCTGGAGGATCATCTGGGTCAGCCTATCGTACTCAACTTCTGGGCAACCTGGTGCTTACCCTGCCGCGATGAAGCGCCGGTTCTTGAAGCGTTCTGGCGCCGCTACCAGGATCGGGCGCTCTTTATTGGTGTACAAACCCAGGAACGGGGTGGGCAGGCGCAGGGACGCGCTTTTATCAACGAGTTTAATCTTAGCTTTCCCAATCTCAAGGATGACAACAGCCGCGTGAGCATCGACTATGCACTTTTTGGTGTGCCGGAAACCTACTTTATTCTTGCGGATGGCACGCTGCACTACAAGCATATCGGTCCAGTGTCAGCCAGCCTGATGCAGCAAAAACTGGAAGAGATTCTGCAATGAAGCGAGGTTTCCTTGTTGGGATAAGCTTACTCTTCCTTGCCTCTTTTGCCTCAGGGCAGGATGTACTCCTTGAAAAGCGAGTCTTTGACTTGTCGCGCCAGCTGCGCTGTCCGGTCTGCACTTCCGAGTCGACCGCTGACTCCAATGCGGAAATCAGCGTACAAATGCGTGAAACCATTCAAGAGCAAATTATTCAGGGCAAGACAGACGCTGAAATCCTGGCTTTTTTTCAGGTGCGTTATGGTGACTGGATTTTGCTCGAGCCGCCCAAGCGGGGTATTCATTTGCTGGTCTGGATTTTACCTGTCATCGTAGGGGTGGCAGGTGTGGCTGCACTCATCCTGGTGTTCAGGCGCTGGACAAGGCGCTCTGCAACGCCGATTGATGTGGCTGACGAAGATTTAAAGCGCGTACGTGACGCACTTGAACGGGGCGACAGGTGATCATAGTCATCATACTTTTGGCGCTGGTGCTTTTTGCTTATGCCGCCGCACCACTCATTTTTACCAAACAACATGATCCTTTGCCCAGCTACCGCGACCCTGATTTGCAAGAACTTGAGGAAGAGCGGGACGCTCTTTTTCGGGCCATCAGGGAGCTCGAGCTACGTGATGATCTGCCGCTGACGCGGCGTGAAGAACTCCGCGCACGCTACGAAGCCAAAGCTGCCAAAATCTTGCGGGCGCTGGATGAGCGGCAACAAAAACTGAAACAAGCCACAGTAGCCAAACCTAAACCAACTGGCAAAACACGGCGTCCCTACGCCGTGCTGAGTCTGCTGGCTATCATGGTCATCATGTCGGTGGTGCTGAGCCAGTATCTGCTGCCTCGAGTCGGCCCTGGCAGTATGATTACCACCTTTTTCGAAGATGAACTCCGGGTGGCCGAAGCTGTGCGCGACCTGCAACGCGCCGTGAACCGCGACCCCAGCCTGGAGAACCTGCTGGCTTTGGGCGATGCCTACTGGCAGCTGGGGGACCCCGAGGGCGCGGAGGCAATCTATATGCGCATTACCCAGGACATTAACCCGGCGCCAGCAGAGGCTTTTCGGCGGCTTGGCTACCTCAAGCTGCAAAGTGACCTGGCGGCGGCACTGCCCTATCTCGAGCAGGCCAGGGCAGCTGACCCTGGCGATCTGGATACACTGTATGCCCTGGGCGAGGTTTACTTTGCGCAGGCCCAGCCAGATGAAGCCATCGAGGCTTTTGAGGCTTTTCTCGAGCAGCCTGAGGGTCGGGCTGATCCCGAAGTTATCGTGCGCCTAGAGACGGTCAGAGCGGTGGCTGGCGTACTGAATGCCGCGAGTGCTGATCCTAATGAGGCTACGCTTAGTGCGCTGGCAGATGCCTACTGGCGGCAGGACGAACTCGAGCGTGCTGCCGATATTTACCTGAATGTCCTGTCATCCTTTAACCCTCATAATGAAGTGGCCCTGAGCCGCCTTGGTCAGGTACTGTTTTTTAGTGGACGCAATGATCAGGCAATCGGGCTACTCGAGCAGGCTCGGCAAATCAACGAGGCCAATCTCGATACCCTGCTGTTTTTGGGCAATGCCTATTTTTCACTGGGTCAGTATGCTGAAGCGGTCCAAGCCTGGGAGCAGTACGTGGAAGTGGCGGGTGGGGAAGTGCAGGCGGGGCGGGTGCCAGATCTCCTTGCCAGCGCACGGGCGCGTCAGGCAGAGGCAGCGCTGCAACAGGTCGTGGGTAGCCCTGAAAATCTATATGCCCAGCACTGTGCGCTCTGTCACGGGGTGCAGGGGCAAGGTGGCAGCGGACCACGGCTAGCAGGTAATGCTCGAGCTGCTAACCGTAGCAATGTTTTGAATATCACCCAATACGGTCGCGGCATGATGCCTGGCTATATTGCTATCCTTGAAGCAGAGCAGCTAAATAGTCTGGTTGATTACGTAGTGGATGTAATCGCCGGGGAGGCTTCCAGCGGGCAATGAGTGAGCGCCCACCCCAGACAGAACGGCGCAGCTTTATCAACTGGTTGTGGCGCTTGCCAGTGATTGCTGTGTTTCTGGGGGGGGGCTATGGTCTTTACGAAGCCTTTAACATGCAGTTTCGCAAGACCAGACCCAGTGCGACGCCGCAGTTTACAGCTGGAACACCTGTCGCTGTGGCTGACCTTGGCGAACTGTCTGAGGTCTGGGACAGCGCTGAATTTACCTTTGGCACAGCGCCTGCTCTGCTACTACATTTACCTGCCGCAGTGCCTGGTGGCCTGAGTGTCAGTGACAAGCACTTTGCAGCCTTCAGTCGCATTTGTACTCACCAGAGCTGCATCGTCAATCTTAACCGCAATACCGAAGCTCTGGCCGTTGCCTTCAACTATCGTACCGATGGACCCGCCCTGGCTTGTAACTGCCACTTCAGCGTCTTTTTGCCTACTGAGGCTGGCAGAGCCGTCAGCGGCCCTGCCAGAGAGCCCTTGCCGCGCATTCAGCTCGAGCTGCGCGGTAGTATTATTTATGCAATGGGACTGGAGGTAGTGGCTCAACACTGAATAATGACGCACTGATCTGAGTGCAAACTATTCCCTTTGCAAAAGCACATCCAGGACATCCCAAAAAGTGGCATCATTGGGGATGATACCAACAGCAGACTGGAAATGTAAGCAACACACGTTGACGCTCTTTACAACTGTAAGCTAGACTAGGATTCATAAAATCAACCTGACTCCTGCATCTATATTTATTAGGTGCGTCTTTGGGTTAGTCGAGGAGGCAAGTTTTATTGGTAGCTAGGGCTTTAATGTTTGGTAGAGCGTGGCTTCGTCATACCCCGCTTGTTTGAGGACGGTCTCGCGAAGGGTGCCTTGACAAGTGAACAAGTCACAAGATGATGCAAATAAAGGAGGAAAAATGCAGCTTGGCATAAAGGTAAACGGCAAACTGATCAGCAAAGATGTTGAAGCCCGAACGCTTCTGGTACATTTCTTGCGCGATCAGGTAGGTTTAACGGGTACGCACGTCGGTTGTGATACCTCGCTTTGTGGAACCTGTACGGTGCTGGTTGAGGGCAAAGCGATCAAGTCCTGTACCGTGCTGGCAGCCAGTGTTGACGGTGCGAATGTCACGACTGTCGAAGGACTCGCCAAGGGAGACAAGCTTCATGCTGTACAAGAGGGTTTCTGGGAGCAGCACGGTTTGCAGTGTGGCTTTTGCACCCCAGGCTTTATCATGGCAACTGTTCAGTTACTCGAGCGCAACCCCAATCCCACCGAGGAGCAGATTCGGCACGGATTAGAAGGTAACTACTGCCGCTGCACTGGCTACCACAACATTGTAAAAGCTGTCAGGCACGCGGCAGAGCTTATGAATGCAGAAGCTGTGGCAGCGGATTAAGGAGCAACCATGACAGATAAATATTTTGGCAAAGCGATCAAGCGCAAGGAAGATCCCCGCTTTATTACAGGTAAGGGCAATTATGTGGATGATATCAAGTTGCCAGGTCAGGTCTACGTCACGATGGTGCGCAGCCCCTATGCCCACGCTAAACTGGGCAGCGTCAATGCCGAGGCCGCCAAGGCTCAGCCTGGCGTGCTGGACGTTATCGTAGGTCAGGACCTGCTGGACGCAGGCATCGGTTCTATTCCTACGGGCTGGCTTTTGGATGGTTTAAAGACCCCACCCCACTACGCAATCACGGTTGATAAGGTGAGGCATCAGGGAGAAATCGTCGCAGCAGTGGTGGCTGAAAGCCCAGCTGCCGCAGAGGACGCCGCCCAGCTTGTCGAAGTGGACTATGAGCCTCTGGACGCCGTTGCGCACCCAGCCAAAGCACTGGGGCCAGGCGCACCGCAGGTGCATGATGACGCACCGGGCAATGTCACCTTTAACTGGGCCATCGGCGATAAGGCTGCTACAGACGCCGCTTTTGCCAGCGCTGCCAAAACGGTCAGGCTCAGCCTGCGCAATAACCGCCTGATTCCCAATGCCATTGAACCCCGAGCCTCCCTGGCTGACTATAACGCAGGAACGCAGGAGTACACGCTCTACACTACCAGCCAAAACCCGCATGTGCACAGACTGATTATCGCTGCCTTTGTCATGGGCATCCCTGAGCACAAGCTGCGCGTGGTCAGCCCCGATGTCGGGGGCGGCTTTGGCAGCAAGATCTTCCAGTATCCCGAAGAAATTATCGTGCTGTATGCCAGCAAAAAACTGGGTATACCCGTCAAGTGGACCGCCAAGCGCAGCGAGAGTTTTCTGACTGACTGCCATGGGCGCGACCACGCCACCGAAGCAGAACTGGCGGTTGATGCTGACGCTAATGTGATTGGTCTGCGAGTTACAACGGCAGCCAACCTGGGCGCCTATCTGACGCTCTTTGCCCCGGCGGTACCAACCTATCTTTACGGCACGCTGCTCGCTGGACCCTACCGCACCCCTAATATTTACTGCGAGGTCACAGGTGTCTTTACGCACACCACCCCTGTCGATGCCTACCGCGGTGCGGGGCGTCCCGAGGCGACCTATCTGCTTGAGCGCATGATGAGCCGTATGGCGCAGGAACTGGGCATGGACCCGGTGGACTTCCGACGCAAGAACTTTATTCCTGCAGACGCCTTCCCCTACCAGACACCGGTGGCGCTCGTGTATGACAGTGGAAACTACGAGCCCGCCCTTGACAAAGCCCTGGAGAGAGTTGACTATGCGAACTTACGACAAGAGCAGGCCGAACTTCGCAAACAAGGTCGTTACATCGGCATCGGTTTCTCAACCTACCTCGAGGCCTGTGGGCTTGCCCCCTCAGCCCTGGTTGGCAGCCTCGGCGCTCAAGCCGGACAGTGGGAGAGCAGCCTCATCAGAGTGGCACCCACTGGTAAGGTCGAGGTCTTTACCGGTAGTCACAGTCACGGACAAGGACACGAAACCGCTTTTGCCCAGATTGTCGCAGACCAGCTTGGGGTTTCGATGGATGACGTTGAAATCATCCACGGGGACACCGGCAAGATGCCTTTCGGTTGGGGCACCTATGGCTCGCGCAGCGGCCCGGTCGGTACAAGCGCGATTGTCAAGGCTGTCGAAAAGATAAAGCACAAGTCCCAGAAGATTGCCGCCCATCTGCTGGAAGCGCGCGAGGATGATCTGGAGTTTATCGACGGCAAGTTCCAGGTCAAGGGCTCGGCTGACAAAGCTGTTAGTTTTGGAGACATTGCCCTGCAAGCACATCTGGCGCATAACTATCCGGCAGATCTCGAGCCCGGACTTGAAGCCAGTGCCTTTTATGACCCAGCTAACTTTGTCTATCCCTTTGGCTCACATATTTGCGTCGTCGAGGTGCATCCGGATACCGGCAAGGTCGATATTCTGCGGTATGTGGCAGTGGATGACTGCGGCCCACAGATCAACCCACTGATTGTCCAAGGACAGGTGCATGGAGGTATTGCACAGGGTGCAGCGCAAGCCTTGCTTGAAGACGCTGTCTATGATGACAATGCGCAACTGCTAAGTGCCAACTACATGGACTACGCCATTCCCCGCGCTCACAACCTGCCTAGCTTTGAAATCGATCATACGGTGACCCCAAGCCCCCACAACCCGCTAGGTGTCAAGGGTATCGGTGAGGCTGGCTGTATTGCCAGCACTGCAGCCGTCGCCAATGCTGTCAATGATGCACTTGAAGCCTTTGGTATAGAGCATCTTGACCTGCCCTTAAGCCCCCCGCGTATCTGGCGCGCCATTCAGGCCGCGGCGCCGGCACAGGCCGCCGACTAAGGAGCCTTTATGTACTCGAGTAATTTTAACTACCATGCGCCTGCCAGCGTGCAGGAGACTCTGGCACTGATGCAACAGCACGGTGACGCTAAGCTGCTAGCTGGTGGACACAGTCTGCTACCTGCCATGAAGCTGCGCCTGTCAAGCCCTGAGCATCTTATTGACCTGAAAAACCTGCGGGACAGTCTGAGTTATATCCGTGACAACGGAGATCATCTGGCCATCGGTGCGCTTACGACCTACTATCAGATTGAGAGCTCGAGCCTCGTCGCGCAAAAATGTGCAGTGCTGGCGCAGACGGTTTCTGAAGTCGGCGACATGATGATTCGCAATGCTGGAACCATCGGCGGTAGCATCGCCCACGCTGACCCTTCCGGTGACCCACCTGCTGCCATTCTGGCTGCAGATGCCAGCATGGTCATTCAGGGCGCAGACGGCGAGCGCATCGTGCCAGCTACCGAGTTTTTCCATGGCTTTTTTGAGACGGCGGTGCAGCCTGGCGAGTTGCTCACCGAAATCCGTGTACCGGTGCAGAGCGGCAGTAGCAGCTACCAGAAGTACAAACACCCTGCCAGTGGCTACGCTGTTTGTGGTGTGGCGGTGGTGCTGGAAAAAAGCGGTGCTGGTATTGCCAGCTGCCGTGTAGCTGTCACAGGTGCGGCGGGTAGTGCTTACCGCGCTACCGCTGTGGAAGCTGCCCTCAGCGCTCAGAGTTACAGCCCCGAGCTGGCAGCCCAGGCGGCCCAGCTTGTTACAGAAGACGTTGAGCTGCTGGAAGACAGCTTTGCAGACACGGAGTATCGTCAGCAGATTGCCCGTACACTCACACGTAAAGCACTCGAGGCTGCCTGGGGATAGCCCCACCCCACTCGCTGAACCTGAAGCTCATGGGCAATGCCCATGAGCTTCAGGCTTTTTTCTGACACACGGCACTTGCCCGAAAAACCCTTCAAAGTCTCAGTACGTCGTGCCAGCGCAGGCTGGCACCCATGGTCCGGCAGAAAAAAAGAATGCCGCATGCGCGTATACCAGTTCCGGATAAATCGCTGGGTTTATCCCAGTGATTTATCCCGAGCAGGGCATTAGGAAGCGGGGATTGCTTTTCTAATATTCAACCAATTTATCGGGCTCGGTATAACAAATGCTTGGTTTTATTGTGGAACTGGTGTCTGATTAGCAAACGGCGCTGCTTCGTTATGGATTTCAATAGGTCTTTTGAAAAAGCACTCTTGGATAGCGATTCTCACTGGCTTCAAGGTTGCTCAGTTGATACTTTCGTAAGCAGCCTACTGTTACACTAAGCGTGGGTGCCAAATTGCTATTGCAGCGCTGCATCCCTCATGTCTTGGGACAGGCACTACAAAGCCATCATACTTTTTTCATTGTAATCCGGGAGGGTAATTATGTTTGTGACTATACTTATCGCCATCGCTTGTCTGGTTTTGGGCTTTGTGATTGGGCGCGTCCTCACCTCACGCAGCTACCTGGCAGAACAAGACCGGCTCAGACAGGAACTCCGCGACTTGGAGGCGTCACTCGAGACCTATCAGCAGGAGGTTGCTGGGCATTTTGTACAGTCCGCTGATTTGTTTAATCAACTGACCCACAGTTATAAAGCGGTAGTAGATCACATGGCCCAGGGTGCTAGCCACCTGGTTGCTGAAGAAGTTTTACAAAAACGCTTAGGAGACAGTCAGCAGGAAGCCGTGGTTCTGACACCCATCGGCCAGATCAAGCGTCTGGCGGCGACTCAGACGGGTGTTGGCGCAAGTGAGCATTCGGCCACTGACAGGGGCGAGACTGCACCTGATGAGGCGCAACAGCAAACGTCGTCATCCGCCAAAGAGGAGGCTTCTGTTGAGGGTCAGGCTGATGACCAGTCTGCTGCCAATCAGCAAACAGCCCAGCCAGAGTCCACCACAACGCCAGACCTGCACACCGATATGCAGCAGTCAGATGACGAGCCGATAAAGAGCGCAGATGTGTCCCAGGCAGAGGACGATCAGGAGTCTGTTGCCAAGGCAGCCTGAACCACCTTATACCGAGCCCGATAATTCCCTTACCTTTAAGAAAACCACTGCCGCTGATTCTTCTCGTTCCACTCGCATTAATCCTTGCATAAAGCAAGGGTATTAATGGAATTGGTATTAGCGGTTGGCAATAGGTGAACAGATGTGCGGTGTGAGATTTTTCACATCGCGTGAGGAACTCTACCTTTTATCTTCATAAATAGCGTCCCTCTCAACATTTGTTCGAAAAGGCCATGATAAACTGACTTTCAGAGTGTTTAGGTATCTGCTTACAGTGAGTCTTTTGTGTTTGTCTTTGGCAGGGGCACAGCAAAAACTCAATTATCTCAACGTCAACGGTCAGACCTGGGATGATGCGGGGCCATATTACTTTACCAATCACGGTAACTCGCGTGACGCTTTCGCCAAGGCTGAACCTCTTGCCAGGGCTTTGGGGCTCGAGTTGCACTTCAGTGACAGCAGCAAAACCCTCATTTTTCAACAGGGACCGCTCACAGCCGAGCTAAAAACTACCAGTGACGTAGTACAGGGACTGGAAAAACAGGCATCAGTCTTCACGGTCAATGGCCAAAATCGCGACAGCCCCATGGGTATTCTGGCAGGTGGCGTAAGCTATGTGGCGATCAGCCCACTGGTGGCAGCCTTTGGTGGTCACAGTGAGTTCAGCCAAACTGACCAAACCCTGTATGTCTACGCCAGTACGGTAGCTGCTGCCGTGCCTGCTGCTACGCCCAGCACCGCAGCAGCGCCCAGCCTCGGGCCACCTCGTGTTGGGGTACAGGATAATGGGGTGACACGGGTAGTCATCGATTTGCCGGCAGGTAGCTATTATGAACTGCTGGTCTCCGGAAATACACTGGCTGTGAAGCTGCCCCAGCTTAGCGCAGAAGCCTATTATCAGTCGCTCTCAGGTCCCAATATTGAGGTCTTGCAATACGGTTTTGTCGAGGGTGTTCTGACTATGGTCATCAACACAAGCTATTCCTTGCAGGCTGATGGTCAGGGTTTTCGCTTTGACTTGTTACCTGCCAATGACACAACAGCTCATGAGCGCCTGTTTATCGACTTCGCTCCCCAGCTCAGTGGCCAGGCAGTCAGCTCTGCTGATACGATTGTGGTTGAACCGATCCCTGCTGCCACTGTCGCCGGCACCATCGACACGCTTTTACCCAGCAATGGCAGAAAGGTTGTCGTAATTGACCCAGGGCATGGTGGGCGTGACCCAGGTGCGGTATCCAACCATGCGGTGGAAAAAGAGGTCGTGCTCTCGATCAGTCTGAAGTTGCGTGACCTGCTCGAGTCTCAGGGTATCGAAGTCATCATGACTCGTGACCGCGACGAATATCTCTCCCTCGAGCGCCGCTCGAGCTATGCAACGACCAATATCAATCTCTTTGTATCGGTACACGCCAATTCTGTTTCTCAGAATGCAGCCAATGCCCGAGGCATAGAAACCTGGGTCTTTGGTGAGCCGCTTGATGAAGCGCTCTTGGCCCTGGCCATCTTGGAAAACGGTGGGGGTCAGGAAGGTCTGGCACGTACCGAAGAAGCGCGCAATATTGCCAATGACCTGGCAGGACAGATCTTTCGGCAGGAACAGTTGCGCCTCAGCCTGGACTTGGCAGATACAGTACAGCGCAATATGGTCAATGCAACTGGAGCCAAAGATCGTGGGGTTCGGGAGAACGTCTTTTATGTGATTCGAACTGCCAGAGCACCTGCCATCTTGGTTGAGGTTGGTTTTGTTAGTCACTCAGAAGAGGGTCAACGTCTGGCCAGCACAGACTACCAACGCTTGTTGGCAGAGGCGCTGGCTGATGGCATTGTAGGCTTTATGAATCACGGGGGACTGGTAAGCTCACAGCGCTGAACTTGCGTGGTAAGCTGAAGCCTGGCTTTGGTTTTAGGATTCGAGTGGATATGGATGGAATAGCCGACACTATCAGCGGACATGAGTTGCTTCAGGGCCTATGCAGTCTGAAGCAGTCAGGCACGGCTGTATTTAGTGCTGCACAGACTGCGGTGATCTTTACACTGCGGGACGGTACACCCTCGTTCAGATACACCTTTGGGGACACGTCAAAATCCGTTGGAGATGTGAGTGTGCGTTTTTATGCACATGAAGAACCGGATATCCCGCAGCTAAAGAGTTATTTCCCTAACAGCCAGTCGCTCGCGCTGCGTAGCCTCCCCAACCTGGGCAATGACCACAGCTTGCCACCTGAACTTGATCTTATGACGCTTCTGGCGTCTTTTGGCAAGCATCACTTTAGCGGTTTTATCAGTGGTCAGGCGAACGAGCAAGCCCTGATTCTGCTCATCAAGGGACAGATTGTCCTGGCAATACTCGAGCAGGATGACCAGATCATGACTGGACAGGACGCCCTGCGTCTCATCCGACGACTGAGTATGAAGAATCTGCAGCTTGCCTGGGGCCAGCTGGACACGCCGATTTTGCAAGCGCTCCTGGGTCTGTCGCAAACGCCTGAGGTGCCCGAGGCAGACGTAGAGACATTTACCGGTATACGCACCGAGGGCAAGCTGTTTCAGTTTTTCGAGCAGGGCAGACTACTTTTTCAGGTGGCTTGCCAAAAGACTGTGCCTAGTGCCTACTACCCACTTACGCAAGGCAGTCAGAATCTGATTCCGCCTGAAGAACCCCTGGGCTGGGAGCAGGACAACTACCATCTGACGTTGCGAGGTAAAGATGCCCTTAATCCCATGACCGATTTGTCGATGCAATTTGAGCATAGCTATGGTCGGGAAGGGCGCCATGTCCTGAAAAACCTAAAGGATGCTGGTCAGCCAGAGCAGCTTTCCCGAAAGTTGCGCCTGAGTCTGAGCGAGCTGAAACCCTGGCTGGAAAAGCTCGAGCATGACGGCTTTATTCGTAAGCATACTTAATGGAGGCACATGTCGACAAGCGATGAAGTCAGTCTGCGGGATATCTACCTGCTACTGCGCCGTAATAGTCTGCTGATTGTGGGTGTTGCCCTTAGCGCCGCCTTAATCGCCTTTTTTGTAGCCCGCCTGCAGACCCCCATGTATGAAGCGGAGAGCGTTGCACTGGTCACACCACCGCCCATCAGCATTCGCGCCTCGGGCCAGCTTGGCTTTAATCCCAGCACTCATGTGTCCTTTGAGGCTTATGAAAGCCTGGCAAAAAGTCGCGCTGTGCTCGAGCAGACGGTTGCCAGTTTGCCAGAGGTCAAGCTGAACTACACACAGCTACGTGGACAGGTCAAAAAGCTGGTCGGGCCTCAGCGCCCTGATCAGAGCTCGTCGCTATTGGTGGCACATATCGTACAGCATTCAGAGCCAGAGCTGGCGGCGCGCCTGGCCGATACCTGGGCACTTACCACGCTGCGCACCATCGAAGCCAGTCTGCTGGACAATCTTGAGCCAATCAGCCTGACAACAGCGCGCGAGGTTGAAGGCTTAAGAATACAGCTCGAGACAGCAGAAGCAGCTCTTGAGACCTTTCAGTCACAGAACCAGCTTGCCAGCTTGCAGCTTCGCCTGGAGCGCCTATCCAGCCTGATTGCCGATGCTGAGACGCAGGTACTGACGACAACCGAGTTGCGTTTGTCGCCTGATCCGTCCAGGCAGACAAGCGGACCTGGGCAGGTCGTGGCTGGACAAAGCTATAACAGCGTTCAGATTATCAATCTCGAGCAGGAGATTGCTGCAAGTCAGGCCATGCTGGCCAGTTTGCAAGGGCCAGCGCAAAGCGACCCCGAATTAAGGCGGGAAAGCCAGCGGCTGGCAGCGCAACTTGAAGCCTTGCTGGAACGACAGCGGGTTTTGGGCAGGCAGCTTGGCGACTACCTGGCAAGCTACGCTAGCCTACAGCAGCAACTTGCCACCCTAGAGCGCCGTGAGCGTGAACTCCAGCGCAATCTCAGCAACGCCGAACTTGCCTATCAGAGCGTGGTCACCTTACAACCCACCATTGACTACCTGACCCAACTCACACCCAATAACACCCAGCTTTTAAATATTGCCTCGATACCTGATAGGGCAATCAACACCAGCGCTGCGCTGATTGCTGCGCTTACCGCTGTCATCATGACAGTGATTATGACGATTGCGATCTTTTTGCGTGCAGCGGTAACGCCTGTAGCAGCAAAAAATGTGTAAGATAAAGGTCGTGCAAGTCAAGCCAAAACCCTAAGTGCACAGATTGGGTACTATGACCAAACCAGCATCAGACCCAAACCAAAGCGCCAAGCCCACGGCTGCAAGGCGGATTCTGCGGGAAATCAGATCCTACGCCGAAGCTATCATCATCGCACTTTTGGTGACGACCTTTCTGATTACCACGGTGGGTGTGGCTGGCAGCTCGATGGCCCCCAATCTCTATGGCGGTAGCGGTGCCTTGGTAGAAGCTTTGCTCCACAGCGACCGGCTCTTTGTGCCAAAGTACGAAACCTGGTTGCGCCGTGCGGGTTTGCTGGCTGATTATCGGCGCGGTGACATAATCATTTATCGTGAGCCTGCTGACTCGCCTTATGTAGGTAACAGGCGCAATTTTATCGTTAAACGTGTTATTGCGGTGGCTGGTGACCGTGTGCGACTCGAGCAGGGACAAGTGTTTATCAATGGCGAAGCACTTGACCAGAGCTTTATCAGCGAAGCGGGTGGTTCGCTGGGCTTTAGCAGTATGCCTGAAATCACCGTGCCTGCTGGTCAGTATTTTGTTCTTGGTGATAACCGCAGTAACAGTGTAGACTCGAGGATCTACGGTCCTATAGATTTCTGGTCGGTCGCGGGCAAAGCCAGCTCAATCATCTGGCCTCCCATGCGCCAGGGACAGCTCAACTGGCAGGCCTTGCGCCCACCAGCAGCCTTTCAGAATATCCCTTCGCCTTAAAGATAAACTGGCATACTGGATCCGTTCAAGGCTTTGCAAAAAGCCAGCATATCGCTGTGGCCAGAACTCTGGAAGCTAAACACAGATCAGCTTCGTACATAATACCGAGCCCGATAAATTGGATAAAGATTTGAAAGGCAATCCCCGCTTCCTAACGCCCTGCTCGGGATAATTCGTTGGGATAAACCCAACGATTTATCCGGAACCGGCATAACTATCCTCAGGAAGAGGTTCAGTTTGAGACAGGTACTTGACTTACACCTAGTCGCCAGATGATTGATGTTTGCGGCTTTATTTGCTACACTTTACTGCTGTGTGCTTTAAGTTCACACAAATTTGGAGGTGAAGTACATAACAAAAGAGTTGAAGGTGAATGAGCAAATCCGGATGCGGCAGGTACGCCTCATTGGTGGAGATGGCTCCCAGCTAGGCATTGTTGATACCAAGGATGCGTTGCAACGTGCTACCGAACAAGGATTGGACCTGGTTTTGGTTGGTGAAGGAGCGCAACCACCCGTAGCGCGAATGCTGGATTACGGCAAATATCGCTACGAGCAGCAACAACAGGAAAAAGAAGCTCGCAAGCGTTCTCGCCAGCAGGAAATGAAAGCTATCAAGTTTCGTGTCAAAATTGACACACATGATTACACGACCAAGGTCAACCACATCAAGCGCTTTTTAGAAAGTGGTCACAAGGTTCGGGTTACAATTATGTTCCGAGGACGCGAACGTACCCACCCCGAATTGGGACAGGGGATCTTAAACCGCGTTGCCAAGGATGTCGAACAGCTAGCCGTCGTTGATATGCCGCCAACCATGGCGGGCATGGACATGAACATGGTACTCAGACCTGCCTCATAAGCTGACAACTCGAACTCCAGAAGGAACTTAAGCCATAATTTCGCTACATATGTAGCACAAGGAGTAAAGTCATGCCGAAGTTAAAGACCCATAAGGGCACCAAAGCTCGTGTGAAAATCACTGGGCGAGGTAAGGTAAAGGCAATGCGCAGTGGCAAACGCCACCTAAACTACAAAAAGAGTGGTAAGAGCATTCGCCAGGGACGTATCGGTCTTATTATTGCAGAGCCTGAAGCCAAGCGCATCAAGGCGCTCCTGCCCTACGATTAAGGAGTACTGAGATGCCAAGAGCCAAAACAGGTACCGTACGTCGTGCCAAACACAAAAAAATCCTAAAGCGAGCCAAGGGCTTCTGGGGTCTTCGTTCACGCAGCTTCCGTGTTGCCAACCAGACCCTGCTCAATGCCGCTGATTATCAGTACCGCGACCGCCGCGACCGCAAAAATGACTTTCGGCGCTTGTGGATCGCACGCATCAACGCAGCAGTTCGCCCTGAAGGACTCAGTTACTCGAGGTTTGTCAGTGGACTGCGCAAGTCGGGCGTTGAAATCAACCGCAAAATCCTGGCCGATTTGGCAGTGCAACAACCCGAAGCCTTTAAGAGGCTGGTTGACGTTTCTAAAACTGCCCAGGCTTAAAGATAAAACTCAAGACGGATCGGCAGCTTTGGCTGCCGATTTTTTGCTGATGCCTGACGTCTTGCGAGATGGCAGCCTCACCATAAAACCAAGTCGCTGTAGTCGCTTTTTGTGCCTTGCCACGGGGTCTACTGCAAAACTGACGTCATTTGGCCTAATACCGAGCCCGATACATTGCTTGAAGATTTGAAGAGCAATCCCCGCTTCCTAACGCTCTGCTCGGGATAAATC
>CAZZPQ010000020.1:21407-31959 GCA_964655595.1 uncultured bacterium | reverse complement strand
GCACCCGCCTACAACCCCAAACCAGTTTTTGCAGCAAGGACAGGGCGTGGCTGGGATTATCTGTGGGCAGTAGTCAGACACGGTATCGAGATGCAAGCGCACCGCCGGCCTGACAGACGTGGATTCCAGGTGTCTGATTGCTTTTCAAAGCAAAAGCTGTCATTCTTGTGCAGCATCTTAAGCCATCATCAGCACAGTGAAGGCGATATACCCCTCACTGAACGTTTTACCTTCAGCATCGAAACCGTGCAAAAAAGTACTTTTTCAGTAACGACTAAACATAGGGCAGTGATTTGGCAATTGCCTCAATACCATCCCTGTTTTCCAGCAACTCGGCAATCGGGTCCCACATGCCGTTCACCAGCGCGTCCCTGGCTGTTTTTTTGATGGTCACCTGATAGGTTTTTCCGTTGACCGTGACGGTTTCTGCGGCAATATCAATGTCAATCAGCGTATCTGGGTCGGCAGCGACCGCAGCGGCAAGCTCGCGAATCTGCTCACTGGTTGCCTCTACGCAGGGCATCCCCAGAGTGACGCTGTTGCCGTAAAAAATCTCGGCAAAGCTCTCACCGATAATGGCACTAAAGCCAGCGCGGCGAATCGCTTGTGGTGCGTGCTCCCGTGAACTGCCGCAGCCAAAGTTACTCTCAACCAGCATAATCGTCGCCTCGGCGTAGCGTGGGTCATTTAAGATGTGGTCAGTCTGGTTGCCTGCTTCATCAAAGCGCACATCCTTAAACATAAACTCGCCTAAGCCATCAAAGGTCACAACCTTCATATAGCGTGCCGGGATGATGCGGTCCGTATCGATGTCATCGCCCTGAATGTAGACGCCCTTGCCCTGAATACTGGTAACTTTCTCGAGTGCCATAATGCTCCTTATCCTAAAATGTCCCTAAGGTTTAACTGAATGTCTGCAAATGCCTGGGGTGTGATGCTCATCAAGGCTATACCTGTGCCGCAACGGAATCATCATGCCCCCTTTCCAAGGCTAAGTCTGGCGGTCATTCTGCCTTTCTCATTGATACCCTGCTGAGTAAAGCCCAGGTCAGCATACAGTTTTTGTGCTACCCGATTGTTTTGTTCGTAAGAGAGTGATATTTCAGTTGCACCGCTTTGCTCGAGTTCCTCAATCACTCGCATGACCGCCGCTCTGCCGTAGCCGCGCCCCTGAAAGCTCTGGTCAATCATCAGCCGAAAAATACGCCAGTCACCCGTGTCAGCCTGTCCGTAGAGCGCGTAACCAACCAGCCTGCCATCCGCATAGACAGCTCTGGACCTGGCGTCAGGGTAAAACTGCGCTTCAGCAATTGAGTAGAGGTTGCCGGGCACAAAGCCAGCCTGCTCTGGGCCGATTTTTAAGTCTGCACAGGCTTGCCAGTTTTCAGCGGTTACAGGGCGCAACTCGACTCCCTTCATAGCCTCAGACGTTGACTGCGCCTCTACCTACTGTCCCAAAGACCTTTCTGGCATCTGAGACTTTGCCTTCGACCGCCGCAGCCACCACCATCACCGGACTCATAAGCACGGTGCGACCAGTTGGGCTACCCTGCCGTCCGATAAAGTTGCGGTTGCTGGTACTGGCGCAGAGCTGATCGCCTTGTAATTTGTCGGGGTTCATGGCCAGGCACATGCTGCAGCCAGCGCCGCGCCACTCAAAACCAGCGTCCTCAAAAACCTTATCAATGCCAGCTTCCTTGCAGAGCTGCGCGACAATCTGCGAGCCCGGTACTGCAATGGCCTTGACGCCTGGCGCAACCTTGTGCCCCTTGAGGTACTGCGCCGCCTCGACAAAGTCGCTGTAGCGCCCGTTGGTACAGCTGCCAAAAAAGGCGACATTGATAGGCGTCCCCTCAATTGGCGCGCCTGGGGTGAGCTTCATGTGTTTGAGTGCCGCGGCCACACTCTCTCGCTCGGACTCGCGTGAGCCTTCAACCGTCGGAACATGCTCATCGATAAAGATGGCCTGCCCTGGGTTAATCCCCCAGGTAACCGTTGGTGCGATGTCCTTGGCGCGGATATTAACCACATCATCGTAGTGACAGGAGGGGTCACTGGCAACGGCCTGCCAGCGCTTGACAGCGGCGTCCCAGTCAGCCCCTTTGGGTGCGTAAGGTCGGCCCATCAGATATTCAAAGGTCGTCTCATCCGGGTTGACATAACCAGCCCGCGCACCACCTTCGATACTCATATTGCAAACCGTCATGCGCTCTTCCATGGTCATGCGGTCAAAGACGCTGCCACCATATTCATAGACGTAGCCGATGCCCCCATTCACCCCAAGCGTGCGGATGATGTGCAGGATGACATCCTTGGCGTAGACACCCGGTTGCAACTCACCATCAACGTTGATGCGCCGCACCTTCTGTTTGCTCATGGCCATTGTCTGGGTCGCTAGCACGTCGCGCACCTGTGAAGTGCCAATACCAAAGGCAATGGCGCCAAAGGCCCCGTGCGTGGCGGTGTGGCTATCACCACAGGCAATCGTCGTGCCGGGTTGGGTAATCCCCTGTTCGGGGCCAACCATGTGCACGATGCCCTGCTTACCACTGTGGATATCCCACATGGTGATGTCAAACTCCTCGCAGTTTTTGCGCAGCTCTTTAATCATGGCGTCAGCCAGCGGGTCTTCAAAAGGTTCAATCAGCGAGTGTGTGGGAACGATGTGATCAACCGTCGCAAAAGTGCGCTGCGGGTACTTGACGCTCAGCCCCAGGTCGCGCAGCATGCCAAAAGCCTGCGGGCTGGTGACCTCATGAATCAGGTGTGTGCCGATAAAGAGTTGGATCTGACCGTTGCTGAGCGTTCCGACCGCATGTGTCTGCCAGACTTTTTCGTACAGATTTTGTGCCACTGTCTCTCCTTAATAAAAAACCCCTCGAGCGGTACTCAAGGGGGCTAGTCACCATATGATGCTTACACACAAAGGACGCCCCTACCGAGGTAGGAGAACTGTCTGCCACAGGTTAATGACCCGTAAGCGACGCCTTTGAATGCTAATCACCAGCATATTGCTGAGTATACGGAAGTGTTTCAGTGCTGTCAATGCACTGCGTATCAGGGACTCGAGCCCTAAGCCCCCGTGGCTACAAGTTCAGCTGCCAGACCCAGTTTGCTGAGCTTGTCTTTATACTGCTTGCACCAAAGCAGATAATCCTCTTGACTTAAGGGTTTGCTGATGAGATAACCCTGCACCACATCGCAGCGATTTTCCTGAGCCCAGCGCAACTGCGCTTTGGTTTCGATACCTTCAACAAAGGTCTGAATGTCGAGTTGCTGACTAAGCTGAACGATGGTGTTGGCAAGTAATTGGGCCCTTGGATCACTAAACAGGTTACGGATGAACTGCCGATCAATTTTCAGGGCGCTGAAAGGGTAAGCGTAGAGGGAACTCAGTGAAGAGTGTCCGGTACCAAACTCGTCCAGCACGACGGCGATGCCCATATCTCGCAATGCCTGCACCACGGGTAGCAGTTGCTCAGGAGTTGTCAGTACACGTTCAGTGACCTCGAGACTCAGCTTGCTGGCAGGAAACTTATGGCTGTCAAGCAGCTTGTGTACCTGAGCGACAAAGTTGTCACCTTGCAGGCTCTGGAATGAGATATTGACCGCCACGGCAAAGCCATGTGCGCTCGCAGCGCCGATGGCTTCCCCCAGGGCCCACAGGTCCAACTCTTCAATGAGCCCGGTTTCCTCGGCTATTGGCACAAAAATATCTGGTGATATGTCGCCCTTGCTTGGCTGTGACCAGCGCAAAAGAGCCTCAGCCGCTGGTTCACTTGACTGGCTTAAGCCTACAAATGGTTGATAGACCAGCTGAAACTCACCTTTTTTCAAGGCTGTTTTAAGTGACCTTTCGATCCATAGCCATTCCTGAAGTTTCTGGTTGGCTGCCTCATCATAAAAGGTGATATTGCGCTTGCGCCTGGCCTGTAGCAGGGCTTGCTGCACACGGTCGTACAAAACCTGAAAGCTGTCTTCGTCCTGATACTCAGCCAGTCCGATATTAAGACGGGCCTCATAGACTTCACCGTTCACAAGCAGTGGCTCATCAAAAGCCTCTTTAAGACGTTGGGCGACACGCCGCGCGGTATTGTCATGCTTGGACTGAATCATGACCATGAACTTGGCGCTTTCGATATGGGCGACAAAATCATGATCCCGCAGGATATGGCGAAACTTCTGAGCGACTTGGCGCAAAATATCCTCGCTCAGGTCCTGCCCGATACTGGCAGACAGGCGTTCAAAGCCGCGAATATCAGCAAAAAGGAGTGTCAGGTCGTTACCATCATCCTGACGTCGCTTTTTTTCGCACAGGCGCGTAAACTGCTGCTCGAGATATTTGCGGTTGGGTAAGCCAGTAATGCTGCTGTGAAAGGTATAAAACTCGAGTTCTTCCAGCAAGTGCTTTCGCTCGGTGATGTCGCGCAACATCAGGATAAGCTGGCTTTGGTTTTTTTGCTTGATTAAGCTTGCTGAGACATAGACTGAAATACGGTGCTTACTCTTGGTTATAAGTGTCAGGCTTTCGTTCTGGGCGCTGCTTTTGCGCTCTGTTAACTGAAGATAGCTTTCCCAGGCAGGGTAGTCACTGCCGCTTAAGTCTTGCAAGCTTAGCTTTAGGAGTTCCTGCTGGGCGTAGCCAGTCAGGATAGAGACTCTGGAATTGACCTCGGTAATCGTGCCACTTTCAGCGTCAATAATCAGAATGGCGTCATGCGAATGCTGAAAAATCTTGTCCAGCTGCTGTTCGAGGCGATGATGCTTGAGCACATAGCGGATGACCGTCTGGAGGTGCTCGGCATTGAGTGTATTCAGGTTCAGATAATCACTCGCTCCTTGCTCGAGAACTCTTAGACCTGTATCCGTAGGGTTTGTCTTGTTCAGGACAATAATGGGCAGGTCACAAAATTGTCGCAGCTGTGAGAGCTGCTTGGGTTCCTGGCTACTAAGAAGGTCTGCACTGAGGAGGCAAAGGTCATATTTTTGCGTGCTGAGCAGTTCGATACCCTCTGCCAGTGTGCCTGCCTGACCTATATTCCAGGTGTAACCTGGCACTTGCTGCAAGGTTTGTTGTACCTGCTCAGTCTCCGGGCTGTTCTTGCTTAGGAGCAGTACATCTACGCTTATCGTCATAAGTACGCACCCACAGTAAAAGAGCTGTTCATAGCTTTAGAGAGTTGCCTTGCTGCCGTAGGCGGGGGTTTTGCCGCAGTATGAGCCAATTCCTGAAGGATAGTCACGGGTTTATTCATGGCTGAATCATAGAGCTTTGCGTAGTATCCAGCTATAAAGAAAATTAAACCTTGAGTCTGGCGCTTCACCCCCCAAGCCTCGGCAAGCCTCAATCGTGCGACTCCATGAACATTCATAACTTGCACCAAAGTAAACTGTAAACTTATACTAGGGCAGTAGTTATGGATCTGTAGGGTGAAATGCTCCTTAAGCAGTACAGCGCTCCACTTTCAGATCAGCTACGCTCCAAGGAGGTTGACATATGCCACAGAAGTCAGGAAATATTATTCAAAAGCCGATGGACAGACGACAATTCTTGCGTTATGGCGTGGCTGGCAGTGCGGCTGCCTGGCTGGCAGCGCAGGGCTTCCCGCTCTATGCGCAGGCGCAGGGCGGCACCATGGTCTGGCTGGGTCATCAGGAAGTCGCAGGCATGAGCCCCAATGATTCGGGGCCTACCGTGCAGTATTCAGTGATTACCAACATCATCAATCCACTACTGATGGTGAATCACCTGACCGAAATCGAGCCCATTCTGGCACAGTCCTACGAATTGGCTGAGGATGGCCTGTCCTATACCTTCAAGCTGCATGAGGGCGTGCTCTTTCATAACGGTGAAGAACTGACCGCCGAAGATGTCAAATACACCTACGAATTCTACGCTCAGGATGGTAATACCATTACCAGTCGCTTTACGGGTATGCGTGATGTTGAGGTCCTTGACAGGTATACCGTGCGCGTCAACATGGATACGGTCAATGCCTCATTTCTAAGCATCGCCACAGAAACCGGCATTGTGCCTGCGGCCTATCATGCTGAAGTCGGTGAAGATATCTTCAGAACCGCCCCTATTGGTACGGGTGCTTTCAAGCTTAAAGAGTGGCGCGCTGCCGAGTTTACCGAGATTGAAGCTTTTGAAGATCATTTCCGTGGGCGCCCCAGCCTGGACGCGATTCGGCTCGAGGTTGTCCCTGAACCCTCCGTGCGCTACATCGCCCTGGTGACTGGTGACGCACAGGCGAACGTCTGGCCTTTATTGGTGGAGGACAGCCTGAGCTTCGAGGGTGACCCTGATTTCCGTCTGGTCAAAACTTTCTCGAACTCGGTTCGCTTTATCCCGCTTAACAATCAATTACCCCAACTATCAGATGTGCGAGTGCGCCGTGCCATGCTTATGGCGCTTGACCGCCAGCGCATCATCGACGACCTCTGGAGCGGTACAGCTACCATCGCCCACTCGCACCTGACACCTAAAAATGCCTTCTATTTCAATCCGAATGTGCGGCAGTACGAGTTTGATCCTGACGGTGCTCGAGCACTGCTCGATGAAGCTGGTTGGACACCCGGTAGCGATGGTATCCGTGTGAAAGACGGTCTGCGTCTTTCCTTTACCTGTACCACGATTACGGGCGACCAAGCCCGACGTCCCATCGCGGAACTCTCACAGATCATGCTGCGGGATGTGGGTGTGGAAATGATGCTGGCCGAAGCTCCGGTCGCTTCGATTCTCGAGGGTTTACGCCAAGGTACCATGGATGCCTCGCTCTTTAACTGGACACATGGCTCCACACCTGAACCCGACCCTTCGGCAACTCTGAGTACCGGTGGTGGCAATAACTTCTGTAATTACTTCAACCCGGAAATGGATGAGCTTATTTCCCGTGGCTTGCAAACCGTAGACCCTGAAGAGCGCCGCGCCATTTATTTCCGTACTCAGGAAATTTATGCCGAGGATGTCCCGGCACTCATCCTGCACTACGATGAGTGGATGAATGTTTTCAGCAGTCGCATTCAGAACATGCCAGAAGAAATCGTGAGCTCAGACCCCGTGTTTGCTCGAGGCTTTGAGCTGGGCCTGGGTTGAATGACGCCATAAACTGTTAATGCGGTGGGGTGCGTCACGCACCCCACCTGTCCTTATCGTCTGGAGCCTATTTCTTTTGCTTATTTAGAAGGACTCATCCATGTCAAGCTATATCACCTTCAGATTACTTAAAGGGATGCTGGTTGTGCTGCTGATCAGCATCGCTACATTTGTCATTATGCGTCTTATGCCGGGTGACCCGGTCTATCTGCTCCTGGGCGAAGGGCAAATCCAGATTACCCAGGCCCAGATTGAGGCCATCCGTGAAAAATGGGGGCTCAACCGTCCCTACCACGAGCAGTATCTCATTTGGGCAGGCAATCTGCTGCGGGGTGACTTTGGTCAGTCGCTGATTCGTACGGGCGTCCCTGTCAGACAGATGATTTTTGAGGCCATTCCTGTTACTATCACCATCAATTTTTTTGCCATTCTGCTGGCTATCATCATTTCAGTACCTCTGGGAGTAATTTCCGCCATTCGTAAAAACAGCGCGGTTGATTATGCAACGTCAGTTGGATCTGCGCTGGGTATTGCCACTCCAAACTTCTGGCTAGCGCTGATTCTCATTATTATCTTTGCCTTGCACCTACGCTGGCTACCTCCCTTTGGCCTTAGAACCTGGCAGGGCTATATTCTGCCGATTGTGGTACTGGCTACTGAGGAAATGGCAGTGCTGGTTCGTATTATTCGGGGTACGGTGCTAGAACTTTTACCGCAGGATTTTGTGCGCACTGCCAAGAGCAAGGGGCTGGGTCAACGCTCGGTGCTCTACAAGCATATTATTGCCAATGCCATGCTGCCGATTATCACCGTTATTGGCTTTCGCATCGCTTTTATCCTGTCTGGCACCATTATTGTGGAAACGGTCTTTGCTATTCCTGGTATCGGACGCCTCTTTACCGACTCGGTGCTGAGGCTGGATTATCAGGTGGTGCAGTCGCTGGTTGTCGTATTCGCGGTGCTGGTCGTAGCCGTTAACCTCATCACAGACCTGATTTATGCGCTGGTTGATCCACGCATACGGATTGCGTAGGTTTATTATGTCACTGGCATCTCAAGATCCAATCCTCAACACTCCACAAGCAGGCAGCAAACCCACCGGAGGGCGCCGTGCCTGGAAACGCTTTATGCGCAACCGCATGGCTTTGCTTGGTCTGGTGACGGTCGTCTGCTTGTGTATTCTGGCTATTTTTGCTGATTTTATTGCCCCTTATCACCCTGAAAACGATATCTTTCGTGGCATGCGTGGGGTAGCGCCCTCGGTAGAGCATCCGATGGGTTTTGATCACCTGGGGCGTGATCTTCTGAGCCGCGTGATTCACGGAACGCGCATCGCGCTGATTGTGGGCTTGGTATCGTCCTTGATTTCTATTGTCATAGGCGTTGCGGTGGGTGCGATTGCTGGCTACTTTGGGGGCTGGGTCGATGAGGTTTTATCGCTGATTGTCGATACTCTCATGGCGTTTCCGCTCATTGCCCTGCTTATTGTGCTGGCAGCAGTCCTCGGTCCGAGCCTCACCACAACCATCATCGTTATTGGGGGAAGCGTCTGGGCACGTTATGCTCGAGTTGTGCGCGCGGAAGTGATGAGTTTGCGCGAGCGCGACTTTGTGGTGGCAGCCAGAGCGCTTGGTTCGGGTGACCAGCGTATCATCTGGAAACATGTAGTGCCGAATGTGTTGACTTCGGTCATCGTGTTGGCAAGTTTGCAGGTGGGTTCAATTATCATTCTCGAGTCTGCCTTGTCTTTTCTGGGTCTGGGTGTGCGTCCCCCGACCGCTACCTGGGGTGGGATTTTAGCAGATGGTCGGGCATTTATCCTGCGCTATCCACACATCGCTATCTTTCCCGGTCTGATGATTGTCGTTACTGTGCTGGCCTTTAACTTTATAGGTGATGGCCTGCGGGATGCCCTTGACCCGCATGACAAAAAGGGCTGAGTCTCAGGAGGACGTATGAGAGTATTTGCGGCTGGCATTGTTACGGAAACCAACACCTTTTCGCCCATGCCCACAGGCAAAGCAGACTTTGATGTGATTCGGGCACAAGAACTTGACAGCAAGGGCTTGCGGGATAACAGCGCCATGGATGTCTTTAAAAAACGCAGTTCGGAGCACTCCTTTGATTTTATCTTTAGCCTCTATGCCTTTGCCCAGCCTGCGGGACTAACTGTGCGCAAGGTCTATGAGGATCTGCGTGACGAGGTGCTGGCTGATCTGAAACAGGCCGGTCCAGTCGATATCGTACTGTTACCGTTGCACGGCGCGATGGTCGCTGAAGGCTATGATGACTGCGAGGGTGACCTGATCCGACATGTGCGTGAGATTGTCGGACCAGAAGTAGTGATTGGTGTAGAGCTTGACCTGCACTGTCACTTAAGCGATGACATTGTCAATTACGCTGATCTGGTTGTCATTTTCAAGGAGTACCCGCATACCGATATCGGTGACCGTGCCGAAGACCTCTTCCGCTTGGCAGTAGCTACTGCTGAAAAGCGTATCAGGCCGACTATGGCTATGTTTGACTGCCAGATGATCGGCATGTACCTAACACCCTTTGAGCCAATGCGTAGTTTTGTCGATGAAATGATGGCGGCAGAGGGCAAGGACGGCATCCTGTCGCTGTCGCTGGCTCACTGTTTTCCCTGGGGAGATGTGGCAGATTGCGGTGCACGTATGCTGGCGGTAACCGATGACAATGTGCAGCAAGCACAGGCTGTTGCCGAACAGTGGGGGAGAAAATTCTACGCGTTGCGCAAAGAGGTAAGCCTGCAACCACTCAGCCTGGAAGCGGCCTTTGATAAGGCACTGGCTTCTGATCAATACCCCGTGGTCATTGCTGATCAGGCAGATAATGCGGGTGGAGGTGCGCCGAGTGATGCGACGTTTGTGCTTCGTTATATGCTGGGGCGCGGTATTACAGAGGCTGCCATCGGCATGGTCTGGGACCCTATTGTTGTGCAGCTTGCCACAGCGGCAGGAGTCGGTGCGCGCCTGCAGGTACGCTTGGGTGGCAAGATGGGGCCTATGTCAGGCGATCCACTAGATCTCGAGGTTACTGTCACGGGTGTCATTGAAGCCATGACTCAGGAGTGGCCTCAAACCAGTGGCGCGCTCTTGATGCAGTGTGGTGCCGCTGTTGCGCTGCACACCAGCGGCATTGACATCATTGTCAACAGCAAGCGGGGCCAGGTCTTTAGCCCACAGGTGTTTAGTAATTTTGGTATCAGGCCAGAGGAGAAGAAGATTCTGGTGGTCAAATCCACCCAGCATTTTTATGCAGGATTTGCACCTATCGCAGCAGAGATCCTGTATATGGCTGCGCCTGGTGCCGTCGCACCCATCATGACTGATATTCCCTTTGTCAAAGCGGACACTAACAAATATCCCTGGGTTCAGGAGCCTCTGGCGGAAGGTTGAGCGGTCAGCGAAAAGCAGGAAGTCAAGGGAATAA
>CAZZPQ010000020.1:19395-21307 GCA_964655595.1 uncultured bacterium | reverse complement strand
ACTCATTGCTTGGTACTCATTGCTGACTTTGTGCCAATGGCTTTCATGCTCATCTGTCCTTGAGCAATTTCCGCGCCAGGACGGCAACTTTTTCGTCATTGCTCAGCTCGGTAATATCCCGCAGGTCAGGTACCTGGTAGCGCTTGCCTGAGTCGGGCAAGGCGCGACCTTGCTGAACCTCGCCAGCCTGCGCCGCTACAATGGCCTCGAGATTGGCTATTCGTTGTTCGTAAAGCTTGCTCTGCTCAGCGTATTCATCCCGTAAGGCTGTCATCTCGGCAATGAACTCTTCAGTCATCAGGTTTGCCTGACGTTCCTGCGCTTTGATGTATTTCTCGATGACGCTAGACAAAATGGCGATAATGGGAATCGAAAGTGCTGTTAGGGGTATTAAAATCCAAAGCCAACCCATGCTATCTCCTTAAGGAAAATCCAAGCTTTTTACTCAATGACGATTCACTAAGCGCTACCATCATACCCATAGCCAAAGAAGCAGGAGAAGATACGAAAGTATGGGCCTCTTGCAAAAGTCCAGCTGACAAACAATGTTTATCGGTCTGAAGAATGCTCAGCAGATACTTTCGCGAAAAAGGCTTATACCAGACCTGCTCTTTTAGAAGCTTAGCATGTCGGAAGTCCGGTTGCGGCAAGCCGCACTTTAAGATAAGCTACACTTGCTTATGGCCCTACAGAGTTCTGTTGTACTTGTTGTGGATATTGCCAACAAAACCGAGTTTTGTTGGCAACTCGCTGATAAGCTCACGCAAGCCGGAGCTGATTTAGCACTTCAAAGCTCAGCACACACAGCAGAACTGACGGCTCGAGTCAAAACCCTAAGACAAAGCGGCCAGCGTGTTCTGGGGGTGGTGGCTGATCCTACGCAACCTACTGAAGTGGTAGCGCTGATGCAAAGTGTGGTTAAAGCCCTGTCCCGCCTGGATACGCTGATTATCATGCTGCCAGAAATGCCCAAGCGCTTTTTAGCACTCGAGCCAGACGATTTGCGGCACTGGACCTACGACAAAGTGCTTGCAGGGATTACGGTGTGCCAGGCAGCAGCCCGCGAGCTTGTTGGGCAGGAACGGCCCGGACGCTTGCTGCTACTGAGCTTTGCAGATACCATTCCTGCAGCGCAAGGTGCGCATGATCCCTTGAAAGTCCTGATTGGCAGTATGGCGCTGGAGCTGAAAGCCTTCGGAATCAGCGTTTCGGGAATAAGCATTAACCGGGATTTGGCATCTGACGATGTGCGTGCTGTGACTGCTTTTCTCGAAGCCGATTTGCCTATGACAGGTCAATACTTAAGCATGGGTGCTCCTGCGGAGGTTGTCACATGAGCACTGTGCTGAAGGGTAAACACTGCCTGGTGGCAGGTGGTGTCCACCAGCTCACCGGGGTGATTCTCAGGTCTCTTCAGCAGGCAGGTGCAGCCACCAGCATTGCCTTTGATCCGCGAGAAGGTAGTAAGGCCATCGCACTTGTTTCTGATGAGCAGATTGATGTTGCACGGATGCGGGCACTTGACTTTAGCTCTGCCCGTATGTTGCAGTCCCAGGTCATGTCTTTCGAACCCCTGGATACTATGATATGGCTGCCACGCTGGTATGGGCTGGCAGCCTTTTTAGAAAGCAGTCCGGCAGACTGGCAACAAGCTATGGAAAGCAATTTTGAAGAAGCGGTGTACACGCTGCAAGCGGTTGCCCGTTTGTTTATTGCACAAAACAGAGGAGGGCGTATGATTATCGTTTCTCTGTTGCCTGCTCAGCAACCTCACGAAGACAGCAGCGCTCTGGCAACGTCACTGGCGGCGCTCCAGGCACTAAGTCTGCAAGCTGCCCGTGAACTTCTACCACATCACATCACCGTTAATACCGTGATAGCTGGCTGGTCACAGCCAGACTGGCTATATCCC
>CAZZPQ010000020.1:16061-19295 GCA_964655595.1 uncultured bacterium | reverse complement strand
TTGAACCGCTTAAACACTCCCCGATGAGCCAGCGAGATCTGACGGCCAATATTGCAGCAGCCTGCGCTTTTCTGGCATCAGACAGCGCTGCGCACATGACGGGTAGCAGTTTGATGGTGGATGATGGTTACGCTCTGCAAGAGCGTCCACGCAGCACGCTGGATCAGCGCCTTAGCAGGCTTGCGTCCGCTGAGCTAACGACTTAGTCTGCCTGCAGTCTGGATGATCTTACGAATTCACCTTACGCACTTTGTCGTTGCGAGTGGAGCGAAGCAACCTCGCCGTTAACCCTTTACCGCTGACGCCTTGAGCGAGATTGCCGCGTCGCTCCTTTGCTACTTCAAGGCTTACCTTCGGCTACGCCCGACTACGTGAACGCAATAAGCAAAAAGAGCTATAGAACAGGCTTGCCTAAGGTGAATGATTGAAATAGAAGCATTCCGTTTGAGCCACTTATCCCGAGCGGCGCGTTAGGAACCGAGGAATTGCTTTTTAAATCTGTAATCAATCTATCAGTCTCCGTATTTAGCATAGAATGGGTACGCGATCCATCGGCATCGTTATCCAACAGGACTTTTACAAGAGGACTCTTGTTAATATTTGGAGATAGAAGGAGAGTAACGCATGCGAACACTTATTGCCGCCAATTGGAAAATGAACAAGCTGCCCTGCGAGGCTACCGAATGGGCAGCAGGGCTCAAGGAAAATCTCGAGCACAGTCCATTGCCAGCTACAACCGAGCTGGTTATCTGTGCTCCCTATACACATCTTCAGAATCTGAGCACCGCCTTTGCTGTTACAGCTGTGGCTGTCGGCGCGCAGGATGTGAGCCGACATGACGCCGGGGCTTTCACGGGTGAGGTCTCTGCCGCAATGCTACAAGATATCGGCGTCAGCTATGTGATTATCGGGCATTCTGAACGGCGCGACTATCATCAGGAAAGTGACGCCCTGATTAATGCCAAGGTCAAGCAGGTTCTGGGGCAACAGCTACGTCCGATTCTCTGCGTAGGCGAAAGCGAAGCGCAGCGTGAGGCTGGGGAAGCGCAGGCCGTAGTCGTTCGGCAACTGGAAGCCAATCTGGACGGAGTAACTTTCGATCATGCGGAGGATATGGTCATCGCTTACGAGCCTATCTGGGCCATTGGTACGGGTAAAACCGCCACCGCTGATGATGCTCAGGAGATGTCTGCTCAGATTCGTCAGGTTTTCGAGCGT
Source organism: uncultured bacterium (assembly GCA_964655595.1). GTDB lineage: Bacteria > Deinococcota > Deinococci > Deinococcales > Trueperaceae > CAZZPQ01. The sequence continues at coordinate 18,077 of CAZZPQ010000020.1, read as the reverse complement.
CTTTATCCACAGTTTGCGGCTGAGATGCGCATCCTGTATGGCGGCAGCATGAAAGCAGACAATGCTGCTGAACTACTTGGCAAAGCTGACATCAATGGTGGTTTAATTGGTGGTGCCAGTCTGAAGATTGATGATTACCTTGCCATTGCCAGGGCTGCCTGATGTTAGCGTACTTAAGAAAAGAACTCGCAGCATTGGGGGCTGACGCGTTTCTGGTCAGTACACCTGCCAATGTACGCTATCTGACTGGCTTTAGTGCCCCTGAGGACGGCAAGGTCTTTATTTGCCAGGAGTCAGCACGTCTGATTACCGATGGGCGTTATATTGCCCAGGCACAAGAAGAGTCCCGTCTCGAGGTTGACATTGTTGAAAGTGGTGCGATGTGGCTCGAGCACCTGTGCGAAATCGCCAAGCCCTATAAACTGGCGATTGAGGCGGATCATCTGACTGTTGAAGCGCACCAGCGCCTGCAAGAGGCACTTCCCAATCCACCTCTGGCGACGACAGGCCTGGTGGCTCAGTTGCGCCTGATAAAGACTCCGGATGAGGCAAATCTTATGCGGGAGGCGGCGCATCTGACAGATGCGGCCTTCAGCTATATTCTCAATATCATCAAGCCCGGTCTCAGCGAGGCTGATATTGCTCTGGAACTCGAGTCTTATATGCGCAAAAACGGTGCTGAGGGTATTGCATTTCCTATCATCGTGGCCAGTGGTGTCAGGAGCAGTATGCCTCATGGCACGGCATCAAGCAAAAAACTGGCAACCGGCGAACTCATCACGCTGGATTTTGGCGCGCGGCTAAATGGTTATCACAGCGACATGACACGAACGGTGGCACTTGGTGAAGTGAGTGATGAGCAAAAGCGCATGTATCAGGCGGTACTCGAGGCGCAAACTGCTGTTATGGCTGCGCTTGCTCCCGAGGTTGATGCTCAGCAACTGGACCTGATGGCGAGGGATATCCTGGGGCGTCATGAGCTGGATAGTTACTATAGTCATGGACTAGGTCACGGGGTAGGTTTGCAGATTCATGAAGCGCCCCGACTCAGTTACAAAGTGTCCAGCATTCTAAAACCCGGTATGACAGTGACGATTGAACCAGGAGTATACCAACCCGGTATTGCGGGTGTGCGCATTGAGGATTTCGCACTGATAACCGCAGATGGCTATGAGCTGTTGTCTCACAGCGACAAGGCTTTTATACAGCTGTGAACCTTTTGGCGTGCGCCGACTCACCCATCAACTATCTTAAATCGGGTTATGATTAAGCAACTGGGGTTCTCAGGCTCTGGTCAATCCGCATAAGATTTCCGAAAGTCAATGATAGCTAGCATATCTAGTGGAAGGATAAAATCATGAAAATCAAATTGCTTAGTTTGCTAAGCCTGGTGACTCTGCTACTTGCTGCCTGTACAGGTGGTAACCGCACTGAAATCGATAACCTTACCCAGCAGCGCGGTGTCCTGGAAACCCGGGTTTCCGAGCTGGAAACCCAGCTTGATTCGCTTGTGGAGCAAAGCGAGCAACTCCTTGAAGAGCGTAACAGTTTTGAGGCACAGGCTGAGCTTTTGTCGCGTGAGCGTGCCGCACTGGAACAGCATGCCGAAGTTTTGGCTAATGAGGTCTCGGTGTTAGCTAGTGAGCGAGACACGGTCAGGCAGCAATTTAACCAGACCCTTGAAGCCCAGCTTGAATTACTCGAGGCAGAACTGGATATCACCCGCAAGCGAGTGGAGGAGCTTGAGCAGCGCCGACTTAGGATTCTGGAAGGTCTGGGGCGTGCGCCGGAGGCTATAGAAGAAACAGCAGAAGAGGTGGCTGTTGACGAGGCTCCTAGTGAGGAATCTGAGAATGGTAGTGGCGATGCCATTGAGCCTGCTGAGGATACTGACTCTAACGCCGATTCTGAGCACAGTCATGATGTAGAGGGCAGTGAAGGCGAAGAAGTTGAGCAGGGCGCTGCTTCGGAGGATGCAACTGAAGATGCAGTAGCAGAAGATACTGCAGGCGAAGC
>CAZZPQ010000020.1:0-15961 GCA_964655595.1 uncultured bacterium | reverse complement strand
GATGAAGCTGCTGAAGATGAAGCTGCTGAAGGTGAAGCTGCTGAAGGTGAAGCTGGCGAAGAAGACGACGAAGCAACACCTGAATCTGGTCAATAAATGCCTCTGGTCATCAAATATGGTGGCAGCGCCATGACGGACGCTGCCATTCGCCAAAGGGTTGCTGCCACGATTCATGAGTTGCAAACAGCCTATCAGCCTATTGTCATTCATGGGGGAGGTCCCTTTATCAAGAGCGCCTTGGAGCGCTCAGGAATCAGCTCGAGCTTTGTTCGGGGTCTGCGCGTAACAAGCCCGGACAGTCTCGAGATTATCGAGCAGACCCTGACCAGTCTTAATAAAATGCTAACACAAGAAATCGGTCGCGCTATTGGACTGACAGGACGTGACGCCGCCGTTTTGCAGGCTGAAACTTTCGATGCCAGCCTGGGACTGGTGGGGCGTGTCACGCAGGTGAACGCACAACTGCTCTTTGCGCTGCTGGAAGCAGGTTACACGCCGGTGCTTGCCTGTCTTGCCAGTCCGGAATCACAGCAGGGCATACTAAACGTCAATGCTGACGAAGTTGCCGGAGCAGTTGCTGGCGCCATGGCAAGTCCAGTCATTTTCTTAACGGATGTTCCGGGTGTGCTGGACAAGCCAGATGACGCTGAAAGTCTCCTGCCCACGCTCAGCCAGGCTGAGATTGAGCTGAGGATAGCGGATGGGCGCATCAGCGGTGGCATGATTCCCAAGGTCGAAGCAGCGCTGCAAGCCCTATCGCAGGGGGCAAGTTACGCCATTATCACCGATGGCAGGGACCCTGATAAGCTGCACGCAGCCATGCAGCAGCAAGCCGGAACCCGCATTACACACCAATGACCCTGACTGCTTTACAACCCTGGATACTTGCGAGTCGCCCACGTACGCTGCTGCTTGCTACAGCCAGTATCGCTATGGGTGGTTTTTTAGCAGCACAAGCTGGTCGCTTTAATCCGCTGACGACTGTACTTATCTGGCTCACTGCCACCCTGCTTCAGATTCTCTCCAACCTCGCCAATGATTATGGTGATGCTCGGCACGGCATTGATCAAGCACGCATCGGACCCACCAGGGCTGTTCAGGCGGGCCTCATCAGCTCTCGTCAGATGCTTGCCGCCGTTGTTATCGTCGCCGCTCTAAGCGTGATTTCTGGCTCGAGCCTGCTCATCTATAGCTTGGGACTCGAGCGCTTAGCGATGCTGCTGGTGTTTCTGCTGCTAGGAGGACTCTCCATCTGGGCCGCCGTAGCCTATACCGCTACCGACAAACCCTATGGCTATATTGGCCTTGGTGATGTGATGGTCTTTATGTTTTTTGGCTGGCTGGCGGTACTTGGCACCAGCTATTTGCAAACGCTTCAGTTGAATTGGACCCTGCTCTTACCCGCTAGCAGCAGCGGACTCCTGGCTGTAGCGGTACTCAACATCAATAATATACGCGATTTGCAAAGTGACCAACTCGCAGGCAAGCGTAGCGTTGCCGTTCGTTTGGGCGCACGCGGCGCTCGCGTGTATCATGGCCTGTTGCTTATTTTGGCAGCTCTCATGGCGACACTGTACACCTTTCTTAACTATAGCCATCCAGGGCAATTTCTTTACTTGCTGGCAGTACCTCTGCTGCTGGTGAATGTCCTACAGGTTTGGCGACGTCAACATCCTGAAGCGGTAGCGCCACTACTCAAACAGATGTCGCTGACAACTGTGCTATTTACGCTGCTCTTTGGAATAGGGCTTTTGTTTTCCCGTTGACATTGGTTGGCTTGATGCTCTACACTTGCTCGCATGAGGTATTCAACGTATCAGCGACTACAACTAACTGGTGGGCTAAGGCATTAGCGGTTTTCAGATTCCCCGTGCCTGCGCCCCGACCTGCTGGTTGGGGTTTTTTATTTTGTGATGCCAGCCATACCTCGGTTTGTTGTTAGCATAAGGCTAACAGCTAACCGCTAGTTACCAACTGCTCTGAAGGAGTCTTCATGTCTGACACCGTGAAAGAAACTGTCAAGGAATACATCTCCGAAAAATACAACCCTCACGAGATTGAACCCAAGTGGCAAGCTCAATGGCTGGGGAGCAAGCTCTACGAAGTTGATCTGAATGACAGTAGCAAACCCAAATACTACTTTTTAACGATGTACCCCTACCCCTCAGGCGACCTGCATACCGGTCATTGGTACGCCGAAGCGCCTGCTGATGCTGCTGCGCGCTACAAGCGGATGCAAGGCTACAATGTTCTTTTTCCTATGGGCTTTGACGCCTTTGGCCTGCCCGCAGAAAATGCCGCTGTCAAAGCTGCGCGGCGCGGTGAGCAGGTGCATCCAGCGACATTGACCTATCAGCAGATTGAGCGGATGGTAAAGCAGTTTGAGCAGATGGGAGCGATGTTTGACTGGTCCAAGACGCTGGCAACCTGCGACCCGGAGTACTACAAGTGGAACCAGTGGTTTTTTCTGCGTATGTACGAAAAGGGTCTGGCTTATCGCAAGGAAAGCTATGTTAACTGGGATCCGGTCGACCAGACGGTACTTGCTAATGAGCAGGTTATTGATGGACGTGGCGAACGGAGTGGCGCGCTGGTGGAGCGGCGGCTCATGCCACAGTGGCACTTCCGCATCACCGATTACGCCGAAGAACTTTTGGACTTTGGCGGGTTAGACTGGCCAGCGCGTGTCAAGGAGATGCAGACCAACTGGATTGGGCGCAGTGAAGGGGCTGAGGTCACTTTTGCCACCCAGGCTGGCGACATCACTGTCTTTACCACCCGCCCGGATACGCTCTGGGGTGCAACATTCATGGTATTGGCCCCCGAACACCCGCTGGTTGCCCGTTTAACGACGCCAGAACAGAAAGCAGAGGTCGCCAGTTATCAGGAGGCAGCGAGTCGCAAGTCCGAAATTGACCGCCTGGCCGAGGGTAAAGAAAAAACAGGTGTCTTTATCGGTAGTACCGCCAAAAATCCAGTCACGGGCGAGGATATCCCTATCTGGATTGCTGACTATGTGCTGATGGGTTACGGCACTGGTGCAATCATGGCAGTTCCTGCCCATGACGGGCGTGATTTCGCGTTTGCCAGAACCTTTGGTTTGCCAATTCGGGTAGTGATTCAGCCTGAAGGTGAAATGCTAAATGGCCAGACCATGACCGAAGCATTTGTCGGGGACGGTGTGATGGTGAACAGTGGGTCTTTTGATGGAACACCCTCTGGCAAGGAAGCGAGCGCCGAGGGGATTGCCAAGGTCATTGAGTGGCTCGAGTCACAAAACTTAGGCAAAAAACAGGTCACCTACCGCCTGCGTGACTGGCTGATTAGCCGGCAGCGCTACTGGGGAACGCCCATTCCGGTTGTCTACTGTGATAACTGCGGTATTGTTGCGGTACCAGATGATGCACTTCCTGTTGAACTGCCGACAGATGTCGAGTTTATGCCGACAGGTGAAAGCCCCTTAAAGTCACACGAAAGCTTTCTGAATACCACTTGCCCCAGCTGTGGTGGCAAGGCTACGCGCGAGACTGACACCATGGATACCTTTATGGATTCATCGTGGTACTGGTTTCGTTACTTAAGCCCACATAAGGATGACGCCCCGATTGATAGTCAACTTGCGAAGCATTGGACACCTGTAGATACCTATACAGGCGGCATCGAGCACGCGATATTGCACCTGATGTACAGCCGCTTTTTCACCAAGGTTATGCGCGATATGGGTTTGATAGAGCACGGTGAACCCTTTAAGCAATTGCGCAATCAGGGGATTATTCTGGGGGAGGATAACGAAAAGATGAGCAAGTCGCGCGGTAATGTCGTTAACCCAGACGACCTGGTGCGCGAATATGGCGCGGACACCGTGCGCGCTTACCTGATGTTTATTGGCCCCTGGGACCAGGGTGGCCCCTGGAACTACCGTGGTATCGAAGGCCCGGCACGCTTTTTAAACCGCGTTTGGGCGCTCATCACCGAAGATGCAGCAGCAGGTGCTGCCGATGAAACAAGCATCAAAATACTTAAACGAGCGGTGCACACTGCCATTAAAGAAGCTACCGATGACTTTGAAAACTTCCAGTTCAACACCGCCATCGCCGAGCTGATGACGTTGGTCAACGTGATGAGTAAGCAGAAGTCGCAGGCGATCGTTACTACGCCCGAGTGGCAAGAGGGCGTCACCGCACTCGTTAAAATCCTCGCCCCAATTGCGCCGCACCTCGCCGAAGAACTGTGGTCACGCTTAGGGCACGCGCCCTCAGTTCACACCCAACCCTGGCCCAGCTTTGACGAAGCGGCGCTGGTCCAAGACAGCATCACCATGGCGGTGCAGGTCAACGGTAAGGTGCGCGGGCAGATTGAGGTCGCTACCGACGCTGACAAGGATACGATTGTTCAGACAGCCAAGGCTGAAACGAATGTGGCAAGGCATCTCGAGCAGGGACAGATCATCAAAGAAATCGTCGTGCCAGGGCGGTTGGTAAACTTGGTGGTGAAGGGGTAACAGGTAGGCTGATGCCATGCAATTATTTTGAAGTAGATGGACAGGTTGTTGCAGAACTGACACCAGACTCGGTGATCAGCACAACTCAAGATGCTCTGGAAAGTATGGCTGATGCATACTACCAGGGTGCTGAACACATCATCTGGCATCAAAGAAATCTCACACTGGAGTTTTTTGATCTGAACACAGGGTTAGCCGGAGAGGTATTGCAGAAGTTTTCAAACTATCGGCTCAAACTGATCATCATTGGCAATTTTCAAGCATTTGCAAGTTCGAGCCTCGAAGCTTTTATAACGGAAAGTAACCGAGGTAGGCAAATCGCATTTGTCGCCGATAAAGACACTGCCTTGGCTAAAATAAAACAGGCTTAGGTAGTTCACCTGGTTTCTCCAAGCGGTTTTTTGACCCTGAGCAGTTCACAAAAGTATGCTCACTAGGGTTTTACATTTCATTTCACAAGCAAGCAGGTTACTCGTGTTTGAAGAGATTAAGATAAAACTTACCCAGATCCAGGCAAGTCACAATGTGGTCATCCTCTACGCCTGTGAGTCCGGCAGTCGCGCCTGGGGCTTTCCGTCTGAAGATAGCGACTTTGATGTTCGCTTTTTTTACGTTCACCCACAAGACCGGTATTTGTCTGTTGACACTGCCACAAAACCTGATGTTATCGAGAAAGCCATCGGTGACCAGCTTGATATCAGTGGCTGGGATTTGCGTAAGACCTTGCAGCTTTTTCACAAGTCGAACCCGCCACTTCTCGAGTGGTTAGGGTCTCCCATTGTGTATATGGAGCAGTTTTCAACCGCCCAAAAACTGCGAGAACTCGCGCGGACATTTTACTCGGCGAAATCCTGTATGTACCATTATCTGCATATGGCTGAAGGCAACTACCGTGAGTATCTTCGGGGTGAAACGGTCTGGGTGAAAAAGTACTTTTATGTTCTGCGTCCGGTTCTCGCTATCAACTGGCTCGAGCGGGGTCTGGGACTTGTGCCAACAGAGTTCCAGAAGCTGGTGGATGGTATTCTGGATGACAGGCAGCTCATCGCTGATATCAACGCGCTCATCGAGCAAAAGCGTCAGGGTGCTGAACTGGACAAGGGTTCCCGAGTGCCTTCGATCAGCAACTACCTTGATGCTGAAATTATAAGACTGAGAGAGTGTAGATTTGATGCTGAGTATCAGCGACCTGATTTGGAAACACTCAATCAGCTATTCCGCTCAACCCTTGCTGAGGTCTGGAGTTAATCTGCCACGAAGATACTGAGGCTCAATAGATTGACACGAGCACAGGTTTTTAACCACCTTCAGTCTTCTAACTCGAGTAGTACATACTTTTATGCTAAAGTATGTACTATGAAAACACGTATCACCATAACAGTCGATCCGGAGGTTGTTCGCCACGGTAAGCGTGTTGCGCAGGCACAGGAGACAAGTCTGTCCGCGCTGATTGAGGGCTTACTTCGCGAGCAGCGTCCTGGAGAGAGCCAGCAGTCTGGCACATTCTCTCAGCGCTGGCAAGGTCGGTTGACCGTGCGTGATGACTCCACTGACAAACTGCTTCAAGCGATTAAAGCCAAACACGGACTGGATTAGACTTTGAAAATTCTTCTTGATACCGATGTCCTGCTTGACGTCGCGCTTAGTCGCCAGCCCTATGCTGTAGACAGTGGCACGACCCTGGACTGGGCGGAGGCACACCCTGGTTCAGCGGCGGTAGCATGGCATACGCTGGCAAATATTGCCTACCTATTAAAAGGTGGGGCGCGACAGTTTCTTGAAGATTTACTTAGTTTCGTGGTGGTTGCTGAAATTTCTACCGAAGCAGCACGTCAGGCACTGCGGCTACCTATGACAGATCTTGAGGATGCCTTTCAAGCAGTGTCAGCATTAGAGTTTAAGGCAGATTATGTCGTAACGCGGAATATCCGCGATTACCAGCGTTCGCCTGTCCGGGCGGTTAGTCCAACACAAGTTGTTAAGCTGTTGTCTGATTAGGTGATGCTGCCATGCCATATGTACGACTACGTAAAAACCAAAAATAAGGCACATCTGTGCTACTTAGGACTGATAATGACCAAAGACGCAACTATTACCCTGCGTGAGGTGACCAAAGAAACTCTCTGGGATATTCTTAAGCTGGATGTCAGTGACGCACAGAAAACCTATGTGGCACGTAACAGCGAGTCCATTGCTCAGGCATACTTTCAACCACACGCCTGGTTTCGGGCAATTTATGCAGACGATACACCCGTTGGGTTTGTGATGCTCTATGACGACCCGGAAAAGGCCAAATACTTTTTGTGGAACTTTATGATTGATCAGCGCTATCAGAAGCTGGGGTTTGGCAAACGCGCACTTAAGCTGCTGATTGTACATGTCAGAACGCGGCCTAACGCCACACAACTGGGCGTTGGCTGTGTGCCAACAGGCGACGCCAGCCCCTGCCCCTTTTATGAGCAAATGGGCTTTGTACCGACGGGTGAGGTCATAAATGATGAAGTGATGCTGTCACTAAGCTTATCAGCTGTATAAGGCATTAAGTCCTCCAAAGCAGCGTTATATCCTAGTCTTGTTGTCGGAATTGGTGTAGACTAACAGATAATGTTATGAAGACTCTGATTGACAGATACGGTCGGGTAGTAAAGGATTTGCGCGTGAGCGTCACACCACGCTGTAACTTTAAGTGTAGCTACTGTGACCCACTCGGTATGGGGCATCACGATCCCATCGGTACAGTCACGGTGCAGGACGTTGCCAATGTAGTAACAGCCGCCGCAGCTCTGGGTATGGAGAGTGTTCGCTTTACCGGGGGTGAGCCGCTGCTTCGCAAGGAACTGCCTGAGATGATTCACCACGCCAAGCACGTCGCCAAGTTACCCGATGTTGCCATAACCACCAATGCCAGTTTGCTGAGACGCCGCTTGCCTGAACTTTTAGATGCTGGTCTGGACCGCGTCAATATTTCGCTGGACGCTGTGAATGCCGATGTCTTCCGCAAAGCCACCCAGGGTGGCAGCATCAAGCAGGTTTGGGAAGGTATTGAGGCGGTGATGGAGGCAGGGCTTCATCCGGTCAAACTCAATGCGGTGGTCATGCGTGGTGTGAATGATGGTGAAATCCTGGGACTTGCCGAACTCAGTCGTGACCAGCCTATTCACATGCGCTACATCGAGTATATGCATCTGAATAATGCCGCGGCAGACGAATATCAGCAGCACTTTATACCTGGCAAGGAAATGAAGGCTATGATTGAAGCTGCTCATGGCCCACTCGAGCCCGTTGACACTGATCCCAGCGCGCCTGCCCGGTTGTTCCGCGTACCTGGCTGGATGGGCGCGATTGGCTTTATCAATCCGGTATCCGAGCCTTTTTGTGGTGCTTGTAGTCGCATGCGCCTGACCAGTGACGGCAGGTTGCGACCCTGCCTCATGACTGACCGTGAAATAGATATCCGTGAGGCGCTACTGGCTGAAGATCCGATTACGGCTATTCAGGACATGTTTTTGGTGGCTGCTCACCGCAAGGTCAAATCTGGCATTGTTACGCCGGTTGACCGCCCTCGTACGATGGTTGCCATTGGCGGTTAAGCAGTTTGAGTGTGTGGCAGAACATCAAAGACAACTAGCTCTGAAGGACAGTTAAGGCGCAAAGGAATTGTACTGACACCTAAGCCTCGGCTGATATAGGCTTTGACCGGAGCCTCTACCCAACCCATGGCATAGCGCTGACCATAGCGTGATGAGGTAATGAGTGCGCCTAGTAGGGGCAGACGAATCTGACCGCCATGTGTATGACCGCAAAGCACCAGATTCACCCTGATTGGAACGTAAGGCAGTATGTCAGGGCTATGTGACAGCAGGATAGTACAAGCTTCCCTGGGTTGCTTGCGCAAAGCGGCTACCAATGAGGGCTTCCCCATGCGTAAGTCGTCCACGCCTGCCAGAAAAACATCCTCGCGTAGCTTTACACCGTCATTTAGTAAGACCCGTATGCCGACTGCTTCGAGTGCCTCTGTAAACTCGAGCAACTCGAGACGCAATTTGTACTCGTGGTTACCCCAAACCACATAAACACCCAAGGGTGCTTGCAAGGTAGCGAGCTGCTGTATGACCTTTTGCCTGTTACCCCAAAACCAGCGGTCAAATATATCACCGGTTATCACGACAACATCCGGTCTTTCGGCATTTGCCAGCGCTAGCCAACGCTGAAGCGAACCCCAGCCGATATAGGGTCCCAGATGCATATCGCTCAGTTGTACGATCCGCAGTGCTTGCCTGAGTGGCAGATTAAGCCTATGTCTGCTTATACCTGTCTGGTACACCGCAACAACAGCATACAGTGTGAGCCCAAGCAAGGCAAGCAAAGAAAAATAGACCACCATCAGACGCGCATCCCCAACCTTTCTTATCCTTCCAAGGCCTGGCTAACGAGACTATGACAGACCTGCTCCTGTAAGTATATTCGCACATCATAATGCCTGCACAGTGTACTATCCTCTCATGACAAAGCTTTACCACCTTGGCTTTGGTCGAGATGACCTGGGGGATCCAGCACCCAAAGTTGCGCTTTTGTCCGGCGATCCCGAGCGTGCCAAACTCATCGCTGCTGACTATTTTGCGAGCAGCCAGGAACTTTCCAGTCATCGAGGACTTAATAGTTATCTGGGAACACTCGGCAGCCTGCCTGTTCTATCTGCGACCAGTGGTATGGGCGCACCGAGTCTGAGTATCATCGTCAATGAACTTGTCCAGCTGGGTATTCAGACCATTATCCGTATCGGTACCAGCGGCAGTATTCAGCCGCAGGTCACAGCAGGTAGTGTCGTTATCAGCTCGGCTGCGCTCTGTCGTCAGGGTGCCGCTAACGATATTGCTCCGGTAGAGTATCCTGCGGTAGCTGATCCCTTTCTTACGGTACAACTGGCCAATACGGCGCAGGAGTTGGGCATTGACTACCATGTGGGCATCACCGCCAGCGTGGATACCTTCTACGAAGGTCAGGGACGCCTGGGTGGCGCTAATCCACACCTGCTACGCAGCCACCAGGGAATGCTCGAGGAATACCGCAGGCTGAATGTTCTTAACTTTGAAATGGAGGCTGGTACGCTCTTTAAGATGGCCAGTGTCTATGGCTTTAGGGCGGCAACCATCTGCGGTGTCATCGCCCAGCGCAGTGACGCCGAGGAAGTCCTTCTGGACAAGAAAACTGACGCTGTGGCAGCCGCCATTCGGGTGGCTGTTGAAACCCTCAAACGTCATCCCTCATAATACCGAACCCGATAAACTTAAAGATTTGACAAGCTTTTCCCGGCTTCCTACTTGCCCTGCTCGGAATAAATCATTGGGATAAACCCAAGGACTTATCCGGAACCGGCATAAAATGGTCAGTTTTTCATCTACCAAGCGCCCAATATAGGTTAAACTATAGGGGTGCAACAGACCACTCACGCCCACATCGCACTTGCCCACTTACACATCTGGATTTTTGGAGAGGGCGCTGGTACTTACAGTGCTCGAGTCCTGCGGGACTGCCTACTTAGTCTGGCAGGCAAGCAAGACGTTAAACTCTCGAGTCTTGAAATTCTGGCCTCGCAACAACGCGTCTGGCTCTCAGAAGTCATTTTTGGCCTGCACTATCTGAAGCGCGATGAGATTCTAAGCGCTGCTGGTATTGTGGAGAACTCAATCAGCTGGTAACTACAACTGTCCTAATGCCCGCCTGGCTTCGGCAACCTCGTCCCAGGGCAGGATTTCGCCGTCACGCTCTAAAGTCTGCTCATGCCCCTTGCCTGCCAACAGAACAGTATCTCCTGATTGTGCCATCTTAATGGCCAGCTGAATAGCCTCACGCCTGTCTGGAATGGTCCAGTAGTTTTGTGTGGCTTTGCCACCAGCAGCAATGGCACCTTTGGCCATTTCTACCAAAATGAGGTAGATGTTTTCACTGCGGGAATCCTCTTCAGTAAAAATCGTGATATCAGCATGTTCTCTGGCTACCTTGCCCAAAAGTGGCCGCTTTGCCGGATCGCGTTCACCTGCAGCCCCAATCACCACAATCAGGTTGCCACTGGTACCAGGTCGGAGTGCCTGCAGCGCTTTTTCCAACGCCTCAGGGGTGTGGGCAAAATCCACCACAACCCGAAAGGGGCTGCTCTGCACGAGCTGCATCCGTCCGGGAACGCCACCAAACTGATTTAGATGCTGCAAGGATTCATTCATCGCTACTCCCGCGTGGCTGGCAGCAATCAGTGCAGCCACTGCATTATAAGTGTTGTAAATGCCCGCCATGGGCAAGTTCAGGCACACTGTATCACCTTCTGGTAAGCGTAGCAGCGACCGTTGACCAGTTGCATCTTCGCTGATTTCCAGAATGCGGTAGTGACTCTCTGGGTGGTATCCATAACTCAGGTGGGTGGGAACGGCTGCAGCAAAGCTGGCAAAAGAAGCGTCATCGCGGTTCAGAATACCGAGTTTTGTGCGCCTCATCAGCGTGAGCTTGGCATCAAGATAGGCTTCAAAGCTTAGGTGAAAATCAAGATGTTCGGGACTGATATTGGTCCATATCCCCACCTCAAAGGCTATGCCATCTAAACGATGTTGGGCAAAGCCATGCGAGCTGCTCTCAATCACCGCGTATGTGCAGCCAGCATCACGCATCTGTGCCAGCAAGTGTTGTACCTCAGGTGCTTCGGGGGTCGTGAAATGTCCCTCGAGTGCTAACTCACTCTCACCAATGCGAATGGCAGCTGTGCTTAAAAGCCCTGTCTTATGATGCTGAGATAACAGGTGATGAAGTAAAAACGAAGTTGTGGTTTTGCCATCCGTACCTGTTATACCGATGTTGTACAGGCTGTTTGCCGGATGATGATAGAGTTCTGCAGCGAGTTTGGCTGTCGCCTGCCTAGCGTCAGCGACCTGGATGTAGGGCAGTCCAGCCAAGTCTTGATAAGAGCGTTCACCAACAATAGCTATGGCACCTTTGGCGAGCGCCTCTGCCACAAAGACATGACCATCAACCTTCTGACCAGAGCGTGCTACAAAGATATAGCCGGCACTGAGACGGCGATGATCCTGAGCAACCCCCGAAACCTGCACTTCGGGCAGGTGGCCGTTATATGCCAGTGCCTTTTGTACCAGCTCTGTGAGTTTCATAAGACTGGTGTTGCCATACCGTGTTCCCCCAGCAAGTCTAGAATCTTTTGCAGGTCAGAAGGTTGTTCCAGTGGGTCCAGCCTATCCATATCAATAATCAACACATCCGATAAACTATATCCGGCAATCCAGCTTTCGTAAAGTGTGTTCAGTTGCCGAAGGTAATCTTCGCTAATACCTTGTTCATACTGGCGACCACGTTGCCTGATGTGTTGTTGTAGGCGACTAACACTGGCCCGCAGATAGATGAGCAGATCCGGTGGACGTAAAGTCTGACAAATCGCCTGGTACATTCGCAGATAGCACTGATAATCACGGGCATCCAGAATGCCTGTTTCAAAGAGGTTGCGGGCAAAGATGGCGGCATCTTCATAAATGCAGCGGTCCTGAATCAGACGGTTGCCAGGATTAACGTGTAGGAGGTGTTGCTCGAGCCTGGTACTCAGAAAAAAAAGTTGTGAATGAAAGGCGTAGCGCTGCATGTCACGGTAAAAATCTGGCAGATAGGGGTTTTCATCGACAGCTTCATACATCGGCGTGAAGTGGTAATGCTTTGCCAGTAAGCGGGTTAGCGTTGACTTTCCCACCCCAATGTTTCCAGCCACCGCCAGATACATTCAGGCTGCCCGTGCCAGACTAAGAATATTCCTTACCAGATAGTCGCGCTCTTGCTGATTGGCCACAAAGTCATACTCTGCTGCTTCAATCACATGCAAGGGTCCCTGATAATGACTGAAATACTCATCATAGGCTTCTCCCAGACGGCGCAGGTAATTCGCTTCCATATTTCGCTCAAAGGGACGGTCACGTTTGGCAATCCGTTTGAGCAGCACGTCGGGTTGGGCTCTGAGATAAATCACCAGATCAGGCTCGGGCAATTTGGGTTTGAGCTGCTGATAAAGCTCTTCATAAAGATCCCACTCTGCGCCTTGCAGGTTCAAGGATGCAAAGATAAAATCCTTATCAAAGAGATAGTCACTGACCGTGTGTTCGTAAAAGAGCGCTCCCTGACTCAAGTCCTGAATCTGTTTGTAGCGTGACAGCAAAAAAAAGACCTGAACCTTAAACGCGTAGCCTGCCGGATCGGCATAGAACGGTGCTAAAAACGGGTTTTCCTCGACGATCTCGAGCATCAGCTGAGCGCTTAACTCTTCGGATAAATAGCGACTCAGACTGGTTTTGCCAGCCCCGATGGGGCCTTCAACAACAAGATAGGACACAGCTCCTCCGTCACAAAGTATAGCTTGCCTTTAAGCGCGATGTCGTCACCAGACTATCTCGCAAGGGGAGCAACCTGAAGCAGAAAATTGCGTACCCAACTTTCATAAGCTGCCGGATTCTGATTCCAACCCTCGACGTGCTCGACATTAGTCAAGCGGCGATATTCGATAGTCGCTACATTAGCAGCAAACTCGTCAACAAGACTGATGGGTATGGTGCTGTCTCCGCTGCCAGCAATGAGCAAGACGGGTATAGAGAGCTGGCTGGCGTAGCGCCGCTGATCCAGGTTGCGCCAGTCAATGCCACTGCGAAAGCGCGCTACCAGCAGTCCCAGATCGACAATTCGCTCTGCCAGTGGCAGGCGCATGTTCTGTGCCCCCAGGATAAATACCTCACGGGGGTCAAGGAGTGGTGAATCCATAATCAGCGCTTTAATTTGCGGTAGCCCTGCCTGCGGGCGCTTGATGGTTTCCATGGCAACCGCGCCGCCCATGGAAAAGCCGTAGAGTACGACCTCTTGGATGCCCTGCTGCGCTAAAAACTCGAGCCCTGTAACGACATCCTGCCACTCACTGGCTCCGTAGTGGTAAAAGCCATCAGGGCTCATGTCGCTTTGTGAGTGATTGCGGTAGGACAGCGCCATCACTGAGTAGCCCATCTCGACGACCATAGGCATGACGCGCAGCGTCTCGCGTATATCGCCACGTCTGCGCCCGTGCAGCATCAACACAGCGGTTTCCGGGTGCTGGGGTATCCACCAGGTTTGCAGATTGCCCACCTGACCACTTAAACGCAGCTCTTCGTAGGTGATCCCGTGATCTGCTAACGGGTTCTGCAAATAGACAAAGCTATCGAGCCGTGCGTCCTCACCGACTTGTGGCGCTTTGCCGCTGATATCACTGAGCTCCCGAGTGAGCTGCCCTCCCTGCTCTTGCACGATGCTCCCCAGGCGTCCATAACCCTCTTGCCATAGCAGGTTGTACTGCCCCTGAAGGCGTGTATTAGCAAATTGCCTGGGGCTATTTATCACCGGAAGCGTCACAGTAGTGGGCGTGGTGGACAGGATTTTAAACTCGGCCTGCAGACTGTAGGGCTGCGGAATAAGTACCTGTCCGGAAAAATACCAACCCACGGCAAAGGCAGCCCCGAGCACAAGTATGAGTGAAAGAAGTAGCAGCAAAACCCTCATGGACCCTTCAGTATGACACAGGGTTCAGGATAAATGTTCAGGACCAGGCAACTTCACCATAAGTATCCTCACGGTCCGGACTGGTAGAGAACATAGTTACGGGTACGCCTGTATGCGACTCGATCAGCTCGAGATAATTGAGGACCGCTGCCGGTAAGGCAGAGCGTTGTCCCAAGCCTTTTAGCTCACCCCAGCCAGGCATTTCCTGGTACACTGGCTGACCATCCTGATAAGTGATGCAAACGGGCACGCGGTCCAGGTCCGAGAGCACATCCAGCTTGGTCACCACCAGACCGTCAAAACCGTTGACTTCGCAGGCATACTTCAGTTGTACCAGATCAAGCCAGCCAACCCGCCTGGGTCGACCTGTGGTGGTGCCATACTCATCCCACTGATTCTTGCCACTGCCCCGCAAGCGCAGCGCCATGGTTTCGTCGTGAATCTCAGTGACGAAGGGTCCATGACCCACACGGCTGGCAAAGGCCTTGACCACGCCATAGACACCGTTTAAAGCCTTGTGGCTCACACCTGCCCCCACAACTATGCCGCCAACTGTCGGATGCGAACTGGTTACGAAAGGATAGCTGCCATAGGCCAAATCCAGCATTGTGCCCTGACCACCCTCAAACAAAACGCGCTTACCTGTCTTTAGCGCGTCACGGACGCGTTCGCCGGTGTCATGAACAAAGGGCAGCACAAAGTCGCGGATGTCCATGAGGGATTCAAGTGCTGACTCGAGGTCTGTCCAGCCCACTTTGGCAGTTGAGTTAGGCTTAGCCAGCAGGAGCTGGTGCAGGCGTTCTTTGAGAACTGGCATATCACACAAGTCGCCAAAACGAATGCCGATACGGCGCGCCTTATCACTATAGGCTGGCCCAATACCCCGACCCGTTGTGCCGACAAAGCCCCCGCCCTCATCATTTTTTTTATGATGTGGCAAGACCAGATGGGCTTCTGTGGATATCAGCACCTCACCTACATCACGCCGCTCCTGCATGGCAAAATACTCATCACGAAATGTCCAGGGATCAATAACCATGCCTCCGCCCATGACACAGACAGGGCGCTCATGCAAGACGCCACAGGGCAGATGATGCAGTTTAAAAATATCACTGCCCACCACGACAGTATGTCCAGCATTCGCTCCCCCCGAGTACCGCAGCACATAATCGGCCTGACTGGCGAGGGCGTCCACTACCTTGCCTTTACCTTCATCACCCCATTGGGCACCAACAATCGCTATACCTGGCATACATCCTCCGCGGGTCAGTATGACATATACGGACCTGGCATTAGGCACAACAGCTGCCAAAAAAATCGGCGAATACCAGGAAGATCAAGGAAGCTAGAGAAAATAGAAGGAGGTAATACCAGTTCGGGATAAGGATTAACGGCTATCAGCGTATAAAGTCGTTCGTTGCTGGTTTTAAACCAATGGCCCAAAATTCTTGTTTATTCGGGCTTCTGACCACTGATTACTGGCTACTCATTTCACTCATTATACCAAGTCCGATAAATTGGTTAAAGATTCGAAAAGCAATCCCCGCTTCCTAACGCCCTGCTCGGGATAAATCCTTGGGTTTATCCCAAGGATTTATCCGGAACTGGTATTACTTAGCATTTCTAGGCTTTGTTGAGATAAGCTGAATGAGTTGATTTCAAACCCCCAGGTCGCATGGGTCATTGAGATATCTCAATGACCCATGGAAACGCTAATACCGATTCCGATAATACAATAACAAAATCCAGTTGGTTTTGTATCGGTTCTTATCGGAATCGGTATCTGATTCATCTCCCAGGCGTTCTCGCTGTGCTCGGAAACGCTCGGGTTATTTCTTAAGGAAATAACCGGAATAGGTATAACTCATTGCTGTTTTAAAATAACTGCTATTCATC